>NZ_AUTQ01000158.1 GCF_000498095.1 Pseudoalteromonas sp. TB64 | reverse complement strand
GGGTATTATTTCGTTTGCAGGTTACGATGGCAGCGTTTACTTAATGGGGTGGACAGGTGGTTATGTACTATTAGCCATGTGTTTAGCGCCTTACTTACGTAAATTCGGCAAGTTTACTGTGCCAGACTTTATTGGCGACCGTTACTATTCACGCACTGCGCGTTTAGTGGCAATTGTATGTGCCATATTCATTTGTTTTACTTACATTGCAGGGCAAATGCGTGGTGTAGGCGTCGTATTTTCACGCTTTTTAGAAGTAGAAATTGAAACTGGTGTTTACATTGGTATGGTGATTGTATTCTTTTATGCGGTACTTGGCGGCATGAAAGGCATTACCTACACACAAGTAGCGCAGTATTGTGTACTTGTATTTGCCTACCTTGTACCAGCCATTTTTATCTCGATGATGATGACGGGTCATTTCTTCCCACAAACCGGTTTTGGTGCCACATTAATTGGCAGCGATGGCGTGTACGTACTTGATAAACTAGACGGCTTAAGCGCTGAACTTGGTTTTGCGCAATATACCGAAGGCTCTAAGAGCATGATTGACGTGTTCGCTATTACTGGCGCGTTAATGGTAGGTACTGCTGGTTTACCACATGTAATTGTTCGCTTTTTTACTGTACCTCGCGTAAAAGACACGCGTATTTCTGCAGCATGGACACTTGTGTTCATCGCGATTGTTTATACTACAGCACCTGCGGTTGCAGCCTTTGCTCGAGTAAACATGGTTGATACTATTAATGGTAAAGACGGTAGCGGTACAGCTTACGCAGAAGCACCTGGATGGATTAAAAACTGGGAACGCACAGGTTTAATTACATTTGATGATAAAAACGGCGATGGCAAAATGTTCTACACGGCGGGTAAAATCACCGATCCGAACAGTGCTAACGAAGTAAACGTAGACCGCGACATTATGGTATTAGCAAATCCAGAGATTGCTAACTTACCAGCATGGGTAATTGCACTTGTAGCTGCTGGTGGTATTGCCGCTGCACTTTCTACAACAGCAGGTTTACTACTGGTTATTTCGACCTCCGTTTCGCACGATTTACTCAAGCGAACCCTTAAGCCCGATATTACCGACAAGCAAGAGTTACTTGCAGCGAGGTTGGCAGCCATGGTCGCTATTGTTATCTCCGCGTACTTTGGTATTAACCCGCCTGGATTTGTGGCATCGGTAGTGGCATTTGCATTCGGCTTGGCGGCAGCGAGTTTCTTCCCAGCAATTATTATGGGTATATTCTCTAAAACAATGAACCGCGAAGGCGCCATTGCAGGCATGGTAACGGGTATTGGCTTTACCGCTGCGTATATCATTTTCTTCAAGTTTGTTAGCCCAGAGCTAAACAGCCCTGAAAACTGGTTTTTAGGTATTTCGCCTGAAGGTATTGGCTTAATTGGTATGATTATTAACTTTGCAGTAGCTGCAATTGTTCTTAAGTTTACTAAACCTACACCGGTTGAAATTCAAGAAATGGTTGAAAGCATTCGTAACCCTAAAGGGTCGGCAGAAGCGCACGACCACTAGGCTACATTTATAGATATAGTTTAGAAAACATAAAGCACCAAAAGCCCGACTTTAGTCGGGCTTTTTATTTGTTTAATAAATAAGTACATTAGATTGGTACATCACCATTTAAAGAGCGAATACAATGAGTGTAGAACAACAAGAAATAGCCCAATACGTTTGTTTGCAAGCACCTTTTACTATGCTTGATAGCAGCGCATACGAATATTTTGTAAATCATCTTGATATTATTTACCTCACCCGTGAAAACCAAACTCAGTGGTTACAAAGTGAAAACCCTAAACTGTTTTTAATTCGCTCTGGTTTGTATGACCTAGTTGATGGTAAGGGCGATGTTGTTACACGCTTGGCGCAAGGTGATTATTTTGGTTTTCCGTCGCTGTTAACCGGCGAGGCAATTCAAAATAGGTTAGAAGTACAAAAAGAGGGCATTGTGTATATGCTCTCTCAAACGCACTTTGATTTTTTACGCAGAGAATATAAATCGTTTGAGCAATACTTTGTACGCGCTCATGCTAACCGGTTGTTGTCATCGCATTATAAAAGTAAAAACGATAGCTGGTCTGAACGTAAAATATCAGAGCTGATGACCCGCACCGCCATTACGCTTACGCCCGATGCAAGTATTAGGCAAAGTGCTAAAAAAATGAAAGAGCATGGCGTGTCGTCAATTATGATAACGCAGCACGCGCACTTAGTCGGGGTGGTAACAGACCGCGATTTACGTAACCGAGTACTTGCCGACGAGGTAGATCCACAAGATGCAGTAAGCAGTATTATGACCGCCAAACCCAAGTTTATATTTGAAAATAACCGGGTGTTTTCGGCGCTGCACTTAATGCTTAAATATAATATTCATCATTTACCCGTGCTTGACGAAAGTCACAACCCAATAGGGATGATAACCAGCACCGATTTACTGCGCCAACAAAAAAGCGACCCCGTACAGCTTATTGGGCGCATATATAAAGCGCATACGGTTACAGATTTAAAACGCTACGCAAAAGAAATCCCCGAACTTTTGCGTAGTTTTTCGTACAACATTGACGACATATCGCTAATTGGTAAATTACTCAGTGGTTTAACCGATGCGCTTACATCGCGCCTGATTCACTTATTTCAAGAAGAGCATGGCGCAGCGCCAACCAGCTTTAGTTTTATTTGCTTTGGCTCGCAAGCACGCGAAGAACAAACCCTGCATTCAGATCAAGACAACGGCTTGTTACTCCCTAACGACTTAACCACCGAGCAACACGCTTACTTTAAAAGTATGGGGGAGTTTGTATGTGAGAATTTAGTTGAGTGCGGCATTAGGCGTTGCCCAGGTAATATTATGGCAAGCAGTGATGAGTGCCGAATGAGCGTAAACGATTGGAGCGAGCGCTTTTTTAAATGGATAAAAAGCCCCACACCGAATGCAATGCTTAACTGTAAGATATTTTTTGACCTGCGATTTATTGAAGGTTCAAATGCTTTATATACCGCTTTTTGCGAGCAATTAATTCGTATATCGCGTAACGACTTATTCTATGCCGCAATGGCAACCGACATAAGCAGCAACAGCGTGCCAATTGGTTTATTTAATAAATTTAAAACCGAAAAAACAGATCAAAATAATAAATACATAGATTTAAAAAAACGTGGTGTCGTAATTATAAATGACATAGTGCGGTTATACGCTTTAAAAGCGGGTATTAGGCGCGCCAACACACAAGAGCGGTTGGATGCACTACTAAAACATAAACTGATCAGCAAAGAAGATATATACAACCTAAAAGACTGCTGGCGGTTCTTAACGCAGCTTCGTTTGAGTACACAAATAAACGAAGAGGGCTTACCGAGTAATTGCATTAACCCTAATAAATTAAACTCACTAGAGCGCCATCAACTAAAAGAAGCGTTTTACCTTGTTAAACAAGCGCAGCAAGCCGCCGCGTTTAAGTTTGCTCGCGGCAGTTTATAATGATGGATTACTAACATGGTAAAAAAGCTGCTCACTCGGTATTTAAAGCGCCGTAAATTACTAGGTAAAAATGCCTTACAACAACGTTATTTGGTGATTGATTTAGAGCTCACTGGGCTTGATGCAAAGCAGCACGAAATTGTATCGGTAGCGTGGGTGATAATAGATAACCAATGTATAAAAATGAGCGAGTCGCAGCACCTTATAAATAAGGACGTAAAAAGCCTTGAGCAAAGTCCTGTTTTTCACGGTATAAATGATGATGCTATAACAAAAGGACAGAGCTTGTGCAGTATATTAACGCAATTGAGCTGCCATTTTAGCGACTGTATTTTAGTGTTTCATAATGCCATGCTCGATTGGGGTTTTTTAAAAATAGCGCTTAAAAATGCCAATATAACTATACGTCCTAAACTCATAATCGACACACTCCATATTGAACAAAAGCGCTTACTCCAT
This sequence comes from Pseudoalteromonas sp. TB64, assembly GCF_000498095.1. GTDB lineage: Bacteria > Pseudomonadota > Gammaproteobacteria > Enterobacterales > Alteromonadaceae > Pseudoalteromonas. Next base: position 23,277 of record NZ_AUTQ01000158.1, on the reverse strand, counting down.
CATTCAACTGAAATAAAACAAGATGATTTAACCCTTAATGCATGCCGTACACGTTATGAGTTACCAAGCTATCATTGTCATCATGCCCTCACTGATGCACAAGCCACTGCCGAGTTACTGCTAGCCCAGTGCCATCAAATAAGCCGTGGCAAAGAGTTAAAAGTAGGCGAGTTGACGTAGGTTGGATAGAGGACAGCAACACCCAGCGATAAAATACCTTATCGGTTAATATCGAGGTTTAATGGTAAGCAGTTTACTTTTATTGTTATTCGTATGATTATAGGTACGGAGTCATTATTTAACTAATTATCATTTCAAGGAACGAATATGAAACTCATCACTACTATTTTTTTAACATTATTCCCACTTATCACTTTTGCTAATTCAAGCTTACCTGCTAATCGCCATATTACAGTGCAAGGCACGGCTGAGATATTAGTTGAGCCTGACATGGCTAACATTTCTTTTGAAGTAATAAGCACTAAAGATACGTTGCTTGAGGCGAAACGTGATGTTGATAACCGAGTTAACTCGCTAATCAAAGGAGCAGATAAATTTGGCATTGAGCAAGGCGATATTTTTATCTCTGGTTTAACAAGTCATGTAAATAATATGATTGGTATAGAAACGGGTACTGTTTCAGGTGAAAGGTACCTAGCGCGAAAAAAAATTAAAGTAACGTTAAAAGATATTAAAAAAACAAATGATTTTATTAATTTTGCACAAAGCGTAAAAATAAATAATGTTATAGAAATTGAAAGCTTATCTTCAGAAGGATCGAAGTTAGAGGCAAAAGCAACACAAGCAGCAATAGATAACGCCAAAGCTAAGGGAAGCATGCTTGCTAAAGCATTTGGCGCTGAACTTGGAGAAGTTTACAGTATTAATTCAACTGCTAATCATCAAAAATACCCTACTAATAACGTTAAGAGTTTAATTTTTTCAGGTTCTGGTGCTAACTAAAATCCATTTGAACCGGTGCGGTATGTGGATGAAACAATAATTTTTACATCATCAATAAGTGTAGTGTTTGATTTAGAAATAAATTAAAAATATACATGGTTAATTTGATTTTATGAATAGGAGTTATGATTATGAAAAATGATATAAACATGCTTTCTGAACATATAATGGATTTAGATAACCTGAAAATTGAATATAATCCAAAGGTTATTGAATCACTTAAAGAAATTAGAGAGTGGAGCATGGAGTATGTCAGTGAACAATTTAATGCTGGCTTATCTTTAGAAGATGCAACAAAAAAACTATCTACAGAGCTTAATAAAAACTACCCAAATTTAACAGACGAAACGATCTATAATATTTTTATATATGTACATTTTTATCTATGTCGTTAGCTATTTTTGATAGTTTAATTTACAGCTAATGGCTACATTAACGTTGTCTTTGCTATTTAAAAAATCAGGCTCTTGGTTCGATAATTATAACTAGCTTATTTATACGCTTTAACCTTAATTTAAAGTTTCTAATCGCCCCCTCTTATAATAATGTTCAAGGTCGATTATAATACCGCCATCAAAAAGGCAAATAGCCTTTATCTGCACGCTAAAAGAGTGGATTTTATATTTCATGGCAATCAAACTTGCAATTAATGGTTTTGGTCGTATTGGTCGAAATATTGTCCGCGCGTTATACGAATCAGGTTTGAGCGACGATATAAAAATTGTTGCGATTAACGAACTTGCTGACCCCGAAGCTATTGCTCATTTATTAAAATACGACACATCCCACGGTCGTTTTTCTTTCCCTGTAAAACTTGGTGAAGACACTATTAGTGTTGCAGGCGATACCATTGCACTTTTTTGTGAAGAAAACCCAATTGAATTACCTTGGCAAACACTCGATGTAGACGTTGTACTTGAATGTACGGGCGTTTATCACTCGCGTGAACATGCGCAGTTACATATTACCGCAGGTGCTAAAAAGGTGTTGTTTTCGCATCCGGCCGATAACGATGTTGATGCCACTATTGTATATGGCATTAACGACGATGAGCTTAAAAACGAGCATACAATTGTGTCTAACGGCTCGTGCACAACTAACTGTGTTGTGCCGGTTATTAAAGTATTAGATGATGCGTTTGGTATTGAGTCGGGCGCTATTACGACTATTCATGCGTCGATGAACGATCAGCAAGTGATTGATGGTTATCATCATGATTTACGCCGTACGCGCGCTGCAAGCCAGTCTATTATTCCGGTTGATACAAAGCTCGCCCGTGGTATAGACCGTATTTTACCTAAGTTTAAAGGTCGTTTTGAGGCAATTGCCGTACGAGTTCCGACTATAAATGTAACGGCAATGGATTTAAGTGTAACGGTTAACACCGATGTAGATTTAAGTGCGGTAAATAATGCACTTAAAGCACAAGCGAAAGACCGCCTTGAAGGTATTTTAAGTTATACCGAAGAGCCATTAGTATCAGTTGATTTTAATCACGATCCGCATTCTTGTATTATTGATGGCACACAAACGCGCGTTAGTCACAAACGATTAATAAAGCTGTTGGTATGGTGTGATAATGAATGGGGTTTTGCTAATCGTATGCTCGACACTGCACGTGCTATGATGGCAACAAAGCTGTAATTTTATTTATTAATATTATAATTTTAAACATATATTTTAAGTTCAGTATCGTTAACTAAGGAGATGTTCATGTCAGTCATAAAAATGGCAGATTTAGATTTAAACGGCAAGCGCGTATTAATTCGTGAAGATTTAAATGTACCAATTAAAGCAGGTAAAGTGACGTCAGATGCGCGTATTCGTGCAGCACTACCTACTATTAAATTAGCCCTTGAAAAAGGCGCTAAAGTAATGATTATGTCTCACCTTGGTCGTCCTACAGAAGGCGAGTACGACGAAGCGTTTTCGCTTGCGCCTGTAGTTGATTACTTAAACGATGCGCTTGAACAAACTGTACGTTTAGAAAAAGATTACCTAAACGGTGTTGATGTTGCCGATAACGAAGTTGTTGTGTTTGAAAATGTGCGCTTTAACAAAGGCGAGAAAAAAGATGACGAAGCGTTATCTAAACAACTTGCAGCACTGTGTGATGTTTACGTAATGGATGCATTTGGTACGGCTCACCGTGCACAAGCTTCTACGCATGGCGTTGGTTTGTTTGCAGATGTTGCGTGTGCTGGCCCTTTGTTATCGGCTGAACTTGAAGCATTAGGCAAAGCACTTGATAACCCAGCTCGTCCTTTAGTGGCAATTGTAGGCGGTTCAAAAGTATCTACTAAGTTAACTGTTTTAGATTCACTTTCTAAAATTGTTGACCAACTAGTTACTGGTGGCGGTATTGCTAATACCTTTATTGCAGCGTCAGGTTATCCTGTTGGTAAGTCGCTTTATGAGGCTGATTTAATGGATGAAGCAAACCGTTTATGTGCAGCAGCTGTTGCTAATAATGGTGAAATTCCGGTGCCGACCGACGTAGTAGTTGGTAATGAGTTTTCGGAATCTGCTGTAGCTACACTTAAAGATGTAAGCGAAGTGACAAGCGACGATATGATTTTTGATATTGGCCCTGATACAGCGAGCAAGCTTGCAAAAATTATTGCAAATGCGGGCACTGTTGTATGGAATGGTCCTGTTGGCGTGTTTGAGTTTGACCAGTTTGGTAATGGTACTCGTGCTATTGCTCAAGCTATTGCTAACTCAAATGCGTTTTCGATTGCTGGTGGCGGTGATACCCTAGCTGCAATTGATAAATACGGTATTAGCGACAAAATATCTTATATTTCTACCGGTGGTGGTGCGTTCTTAGAGTTTTTAGAAGGCAAAAAACTTCCTGCTGTTGAAATGCTAGAATCACGCGCTAAGTAATTTATTTTACTTAGGCGTAAGCGGGTGGGGTTTACTCCACCTGCGACAATTAATTATTAAATACCTCTCACCCTAATTTAATAGTTAATTTATACGGAATTTTACTGCAAAGCAGTGGTTTTTCGTGGCGTTGTAGTAACGCCAAACTAACACATCCGTTCAAACTAGATGGTAGGGAACTACTGTCGATAAATTGGAGAATACCCAATGGCTTTAATCAGTATGCGACAACTTTTAGATCATGCAGCAGAGCATGGTTACGGCGTACCTGCTTTTAACGTTAATAACCAAGAGCAAATGCGCGCAATAATGGAAGCGGCTGACAAAACAAACAGCCCAGTAATCGTTCAAGGATCAGCTGGCGCTCGTGCTTACGCTGGTGCTCCATTTATCCGTCATATGATTTTAGCAGCCGTTGAAGAATGGCCACATATCCCAGTTGTAATGCATCAAGATCACGGCACATCGCCAGGTGTATGCCAACGTTCAATTCAGCTTGGTTTTTCATCTGTAATGATGGATGGCTCATTAATGAGCGATGGTAAAACCCCTTCAAGCTACGAATACAATGTAGAAGTAACGCGCGAAACTGTTGCTATGGCGCATGCCTGTGGCGTATCGGTTGAAGGCGAGCTAGGTGTATTAGGTTCACTTGAAACAGGTGAAGCTGGCGAAGAAGATGGCGTTGGTGCAGAAGGTATATTAACTACTGAGCAAATGCTAACAGACCCTGAAGAAGCCGCTGACTTTGTAAATAAAACACACGTTGATGCACTTGCAATTGCCTGTGGTACATCGCATGGCGCTTATAAGTTTACACGCCCACCAACCGATGACATTTTAGCAATTGACCGTATTAAAGCGATTCATGCGCGTATTCCTAACACGCATTTAGTTATGCATGGTTCGTCTTCTGTTCCACAAGAATGGTTAGAAATTATTAATCAGTACGGTGGCGAAATTCCAGAAACTTACGGCGTACCTGTTGAGCAGATTGTTGAAGGTATTAAGTTTGGTGTTCGTAAGGTAAATATTGATACCGATTTACGTTTAGCATCGACTGGTGCAATTCGTCGTCATATGGCGCTAAATCCATCTAACTTCGATCCGCGTAAATACCTAGCCGAAGCGACTAAAGCAATGACAGAAATTTGTGTTGCACGCTACAACTCGTTTGGTACCTCTGGTCAGGCTAGTAAAATTAAGCCAATTTCACTTGATGAAATGCACCTTAAGTATTTAAGCGGTGAGCTAGATCCTAAAATTAGATAATTGATCATTTTATAACTGATCATTTTTAAAGCCAGTAACTTAGTTGCTGGCTTTTTTAATGCTTGTAACTTTATCTTACAGATTACACTTGTGAGATCACTGCATTACTAACGTTGTATTTTGGGATCACGCATTTACTAACATAAGTAATTTTGGATCATTACTTTACTAAGTAAAATACACATTGACGGTATTTTAAGCTTTAAAATAATCTGATCGTTATATGTTTGTATAAACAATCAACAGTTTAGATGTTTGACTAGGTACAACTCTGATCTGTAAATAGATCAGCTTGGTAAAAATCTGATCTTTTATTATGGGCTTAGTAAAATACAGATCTATTTTTGTACATGTTGATGCTTATACAAGCGTGTTTATCGGTTTGAAATTGTGTTTAAAGCTATTTTTTAAACAATCGATCAGTTAAAAAAGTATGGTTAGTAAAATATTGATCCCAGTAAATTAGCTTTATTTAGCAACATATAGAAAGAGGTGGGGTGGCTAAATTTGTAAAAAGTCTTTGTTTATATAAATTTATCGCAAATCACTTTTTACTGACTGAAATACTAAAATGTTTAAAAATATGGTGTTAATGAGATTTATTGTCACTATTTTGTGTTTTTTTTACCATCATTTTCATTTACACGTTACACTTTCATAAAAATGTCATACTTAGTCATAATAATGAAAACTAATTCGATAGCGTAAGAGATAAATTGGAATGTCACGTAAAGTACTAGTCGTAGATGACGAAGCTCCTATTAGGGAGATGCTGGTTTTTGTTTTAGAGCAAAATGGATTTCAAGCAATTGAAGCAGAAGATTACGACTCTGCTATTGCTGCTATGGTTGAACCGTATCCTGATATGGTTTTACTTGATTGGATGTTACCAGGTGGTAGTGGTATTCAAATTGCTAAAAAATTCAAACAAAATGAACACACACGCCAAATACCAATTATTATGCTTACGGCACGCGGTGAAGAAGAAGACAAAGTACGCGGTCTTGAAGTAGGCGCAGATGATTACGTAACTAAGCCGTTCTCTCCTAAAGAACTTATGGCGCGTATTAAAGCAGTTATTCGCCGTGTATCGCCAACCTCATTAGAGGAAGCTATTGAAGTACATGGCTTACGCTTAGACCCAATCTCGCATCGTGTTACCTCAGAGGGTAATGAGCTTGATATGGGACCAACCGAATTTAGATTACTGCACTTTTTTATGACCCACCCAGAGCGTGTTTATAGTCGTGAACAATTACTAGATCATGTATGGGGTACCAATGTGTATGTAGAGGATCGCACTGTTGATGTGCATATTCGTCGTTTACGTAAAGCAATTGGATCACTTGGACATGACCGTTTAGTACAAACTGTACGTGGTGCCGGTTATCGTTTTTCAAGTAAGCTGTGATCAGCTTAAAGTTTAGTTAATGTGTGAAATACACATGTATTACTACTCTAAGGTAAAGTGAGTGTATGTATCGAGTTGTTAATAAACAGGCATTAGTAAAACGCCTGTTTATCTATTTTTTACCCTTACTATTAATTGGTGTGCTAGTTGGCGCACCATTTTTGCTTTTATTTTTAGGATCTTTTTCTCTTCTTGTTTGGCACTACCATCAACTTTATCGTTTGAGTGATTGGCTACTTAATCAACGTAGCTTTAATCCGCCTGAAGGTGAAGGGGCATGGGAGCAAGTGTTCGAAGGTATTTATCATCTGCAACATCGTAATCGTAAAAAACGTAATGAACTTGCCGATTTAATTCGCCGTTTTCGTGATGGTGCAGAAGCTGTACCTGATGCCGTTGTGGTGCTGCAAAACGATTTAAGTATTGTGTGGTGTAATCAACTTGCACTTAAAGTACTTGGTTTGCAGTGGCCGGGGGATCATGGCCAGCGACTTGATAATTTAATACGCGAACCTAAGTTTGCCAAATATATGCACAAAGGCGAGTTTGACGATGCGCTTGAGCTTGATAATGGGCATGCTGTGGAGCAAGTACTTGAATTTAGGGTAATGCCATATGCAAGTACGCAGCTTATGGTGGTAGTGCGAGATGTAACGCGTTTAAAACAACTTGAGCAAATGCGTAAAGACTTTGTGGCAAATGTATCGCACGAACTTCGAACTCCACTAACGGTTATTGCCGGTTATCTTGAAATGATGGATGGCGATATGATGCCGCCACCGGCTATGTGGGGTAAAGCACAAAAAACAATGCTTGAGCAATGCAAACGGATGGATAGTTTAGTTAGCCAACTATTGTCGCTTTCGCGTATTGAAGGTGCACGCCGCCAAGATAACGATAAAGCAATTAATGTTCCCCAGTTACTTACTTATATTCAAACAGAAGCGCAATCAATCAACCAAGATAAAGCGCACGAGCTTATTTTTGATATAGACACCTCTTTAGATATTAAAGGCTCTGAGGACGAATTACGCAGTGCATTTTCTAATTTAGTATTTAACGCTATTCATTACACAAAGCCTGGTGGCAAAGTAGAAGTGTGTTGGCAGCGTAAAAATGACAAAGCGTGCTTTAGTGTTATCGACAACGGTGATGGTATTGCAGCAGAGCATATTAACCGTTTAACTGAGCGTTTTTATCGAGTAGATAAAGCACGCAGTAGAACAACTGGTGGCTCCGGTTTAGGCTTAGCTATTACAAAGCATGTGTTAACACGCCACGATAGCCAATTAAATATTACGAGTGAAGTAGGTAAAGGATCGTGTTTTTCTTTTGAATTTTCAATGGATAAGATTGTTCCATTAACTAAAAAATTAAGCTAATCAGTCAAGTCATAAAAGTGTCATTTAAGAGTAATGTAACTGTCATGTACTCACTTTAGAGTGGGCACCAGTTACAAAATGGGACGAACAAACTGGAGAACCCTACATGAAATTTAAAAATTTAGTTGCCGCAATGGGTGTGGCTGTTACAACTTTCGTATCTGCTCAAGCTTTTGCTCTAGATCAAAATATTCCTGAGTATCAAAAAATTAGCGGTGTTTCAGGCAACTTTTCATCAGTAGGTTCAGATACTTTAGCCAACATGATGACGTTTTGGGCTGAAGAGTACAAACGTATTTACCCAAATGTAAATATTCAAATTCAGGCAGCAGGTTCTTCTACTGCTCCACCGGCACTTACCGAAGGTACAGCTAACCTTGGTCCTATGAGCCGTAAAATGAAATCAAAAGAAATCGAAGCGTTCGAAAAACGCTACGGCTACAAACCAACAGAAGTGCGCGTAGCAATTGACGCACTAGCTGTTTATGTTCATAAAGATAACCCAATTGAAGGCCTTCGTATTGACCAAGTAGATGCTATTTTTTCATCTACTCGCAAATGTGGTGCGTCTGAGCAAGTAAATCGTTGGAGTGATGTTGGCTTAACAGGTAACTGGGCAGCAAGAGACATTCAGCTTTACGGACGTAACTCTGTATCGGGTACTTACGGTTACTTCAAAAAGAAAGCATTGTGTAAAGGTGACTTTCGTAACAACGTAAATGAGCAACCTGGTTCTGCATCAGTAGTACAGTCAATTTCATCGTCATTAAATGCAATTGGTTACTCTGGTATTGGTTATAAAACATCGGGTGTACGTACTGTACCACTTGCTAAAAAAGGCGATAACTTTGTTGATGCAACATTAGATAACGTTGCTAAAGGTAAATATCCGTTGTCTCGCTTTTTATATGTTTATGTAAACAAGCACCCAAATAAGCCGTTGTCTCCAATGGAAGCACAGTTCTTAAAAATGGTACTTTCAAAAGACGGTCAGCAAATTGTAGAAAAAGATGGTTATGTACCACTTTCTGCAAAGCTAGTAGAAGTAGAACTTAAAAAGCTTGGTTTAAATTAAATAGACCATAATATAGCAAATATAAAAGCCAGTTAATGACATTCATTAACTGGTTTTTTTGTTTAAAGTACATTTATTAAAAACGTGTTTTTTAAAGGCATCTGATTGATAGCCAATATAAATAAACTAATGCAGAGGTAATTACAGAGGTAGTTACAGAGTTACTTTATTATAAATCCCACTTTGTAGTTAATTATCCTTTAGTGAATGAATCCTATCTAAAATACTCATCTTAAAAAATCATTACTTTGGTAATAAAAAACAATTGCACAACTTTCCTAAAAACATAATTTCTATAGCATGATAATTAATCACAGTGATGATTTTCTACGATTCAATAAATAGAGTTTTAGATATGAAGATTCTCGTGTTTTTACCTAAAGCACAAGACGTTTTTAATGAGGATGGATCTTTGCAAACAGATGAAGATCAAATTACATGGTTTGACTATTTTAGCCGAACCTTTAATCGACTTATTTGGTGGGGTGAGGCAACAAAAGAGCACCGTTCATTAGTTGACCCACATAATATGATTAAAGACTTTAAAGCAACGCCGAGTGGACGTAACGCGCCTTAAATTTACATGCGGCGATGTTTAAGGCATAAAAAAACCGCCAACTAAGCGGTTTTTTTAAAACTAAAAACAAAAACTAAATTATAAATTACCTAAGTTTTCAGCTTGTACTTTACACTGATTATAGCTCTCAACACATTTACCAGAGCATACTTGTTGTTTTAAGCCTTCGCCAATTGATTGCTGTTCGCAGTTAGTTTCGCATTGATAGTTTTGTTGAGCACACTGGTTAAGTTCAGGGCTTTCTATTTGGTTTTGACAACCTGCTAAAACTAAAAAAGTAAGGGCGGCTACGCTTGTTTTAATTAAAGTTTGCATGCTTCTTATCCTTAAAAATAGAGTCGCAATAATATTAAATTTCGACCTGAATGTTGTCGATCAATCTAACACCACCAAAATAGGCTGCGGCTAAAATCACAAATTGTGTATCATCGAGTGTAGCATTTTTTAATGTATCTCGTTGAGCTATCTCAAAATAGTCAGGCTTTAAACCTGCTTGAGCTAAATTATGTTTAGCTTCTTCTTCAAGTTTTACAAAGTCTTTATTGCCACTTTTTAGCTGCTCTGCACAAGTATTAAGTGCTTTAAACAATATAGTTGCAGTTGTTTTTTGCTCATCGGATAAATAACCATTACGCGAACTCATAGCAAGCCCAGATACTTCGCGCATGGTAGGCACACCAATTACTTCAACCGGAATTGATAAGTCGCGCGCCATGGTTTTAATAACTTGCAGTTGCTGAAAGTCTTTTTCACCAAAGCAGGCGTAGTCAGGTTGTACTAAGTTAAATAACTTAGTAACGACTGTTGCAACGCCTCTAAAATGACCTGGGCGAGAGCCACCACAGTAACCCAGCGAAATATCAGGTACATCCACAAAGCTTTGTGCACCTAATCCATTAGGATAAATAGTTTCTGTGCTTGGCGTAAATACAATATCGGTTCCGAGCTCCGCTAAACCTTGTTTATCTTCGTTTAACGTACGAGGGTAATTATCTAAATCTTCGTTAGCACCAAATTGCATTGGGTTAACAAAAATACTAACGACGACTTTATCTGCTAAGTTTTTTGCTTTTTCTACTAACGAAAAATGCCCGCGATGCAAGTTACCCATAGTTGGCACTAGTGCAACGCTAAGACCCGCTTGGCGCCATGCTTTAATTTGACTACGTAACGATCTGATTTCAGTTATTGATTGCATTATTTAAACTCGTGTTCAGCGCTTGGAAATGCGCCACTTTTAACATCGGTACAATACTTTTGAACTGCTTCAGGCATGTTGCCTGTTTCAAGTAAAAAGTTCTTAGAAAATTTAGGAATATACCCAGCTGAAATACCTACTAAGTCATGCATTACCAGTATTTGACCGTCTGTTAAGTTACCAGCGCCTATTCCTATAGTAGGAATGCTTATCGCATCGGTAATGCGTTTAGCAAGTGCACTTGGAATGCATTCTAGTACTAATAATTGCGCGCCAGCCGCTTCTAACGCTTTTGCATCTGCAATCATTTCAAGTGCTTTACTCTCTTCACGACCTTGTATTTTAAAGCCCCCAAATACGTGAACAGATTGCGGCGTAAGACCTAAATGCCCACATACCGGAATACCTTGTTGGGTAAGCGCTTGAATACTTTCGTAAAGCCATTCTCCGCCTTCAAGTTTTACCATATTAGCGCCTGCGCGCATTAGTTCTGCTGCATTTTTACAGGTATCGCTTACGCTTGAATAAGTCATGAAAGGTAAGTCCGCAATAACAAATAATTCGCGACTACCTGCGCGTACACAACGGGTATGATATGCAATATCTTGATTGGTCACGCCAAGCGTGTCGTCGCCACCTTGAAGTACCATGCCCAAAGAGTCGCCGACTAAAATAACTTCAACGCCGTTATCATGAAATAACTTTGCAAAACTAGCGTCGTAGGCTGTTAATGCAGTAATTTTGTTATTTTCTGCTTTCATTTTGTTCAAAGTAGAAACGGTTATTTTAGACATAATATTCCTCGCAGGCATAAGCCTAGGTTAATTACAGAGGTAATTGTTGTAAGTCATTGAGCGGTAAATTATTTGCAATATCCTGCAATGCAACGCCGCTAGGTAAAATGAGTTTGGGTGCTAATTCTAACAATGGATACACTACAAACTCACGAACGTTCAAACCATAATGAGGCACTGTTAAGCGCGTGGTATTTATAATTTTATCGCCAAATAATAGGGTGTCTATATCAAGTGTACGTGGACCCCAACGCTCGGCTTTTCTAACTCGCCCATGCTCAAGCTCTATACTTTGTGTTAAATCCAGTAATTGCTCAGGCTCAAGGCTTGTTTTAATACATGCAACGGCGTTTATGTAATCGGGTTGATCTTGTGGGCCCATCGGCTTACTTGCATAGTAATGCGATACGCTTACAAACTCACAATCAGGCAGCTTTTTAAGCGCAGTTATTGCGTTATCAAGCTGTTCTTTTGGTGAGTTTAGATTGGCACCTAAACCCAAATAAACACAGTGCATATTATTACTCGGTTGGTTTTTTAGGCGCGCGTCGACGAGTGCGTTTACGTGGTTTAGGACCGCCTTGATGACCCAAGTTTTTAACCATGTCTTTTTGACCGTTAATATCTTGGCTTAGGTATTGTGTCCACCACTGTGCAAGCTCAGTATGCTGCGTTTCGCCAGCATCCACACGTAGCAATAAAAAGTCGTAAGCGGCTTTAAAGCGAGGCTGCTGAGTTAATCTGTAAGCACGTTGTCCTGCACGTTTATCTAAACGATGCTGAATATGCCAAATATCTCGTGCGCCTAACGTAAAGCGTTTTGGTACTGCAATATGTTGAGAGCTTTCACTGAGTACTTTATTCATTGCTTGTGCAAAGGCATCGTACTCAAGTATTTGCTCTTGTTCTTGAATCTTTTTAGTGTGCTCCAATAACGGGAACCAAAGCAGTGCAGCAAAAATAAACGCAGGCGTTACTTTTTTATTTGAATTTATACGCTTGTCGGTATTTTGAAACATTTGCTGAACGAGTTTGTTTTCAAGACCGTCAGGGTTTTTATCTAAAATTTTATCTAGTTCAGGGAATAACGAACGGAATAAACCGTATTTACGCAGCATTAAAAAGTTTGCTTCAGCTTTACCATTTAAAAACAGCTTAAGTATTTCTTCAAACAAACGCGCAGGCGGAATGTTATCAAGTAAGTTTGCTAGTTCAGCTATTGGCTTTTCGCTGTTTGGCGCAATGCTCATATCAAGTTTTGTTGCAAAGCGTACCGCACGTAACATACGCACAGGGTCTTCTCGGTAACGCGTTTCTGGGTCACCAATTAACTCAATTTGTTTAGCTTTTATTGCGGCTAAACCATTGGCGTAATCGTGAATGCTAAAATCGTTGATTGAGTAGTAAAGCGCGTTAATTGAAAAGTCGCGGCGTTCTGCATCTTCTTCAATACTGCCAAATACGTTATCGCGAAGTAATTGACCTTCATCGCTTGATTGGCTTATTTGGTTTTTATCTTCTGGCGCTTCGTGGTGCCCGCGCATAGTCGCTACTTCAATAATTTCACGACCAAATACGATGTGTGCTAAACGAAAGCGACGACCTATTAAACGGCAATTTCTGAACAGTTTTTTTACTTGATCAGGTGTCGCGTTTGTTACTACATCAAAATCTTTTGGTTGCTGACCTAACAATATATCGCGAATACAACCACCAACTAAGTAGGCATCGTAGCCACCGTCTTTTAAACGATAAAGTACTTTGATTGCATTTGGGCTAAATTGTTTGCGAGAGATACCATGTTCACCACGAGTGATCACTAACGGTTCGCTGCTAACAGATGCACTTACAGGCGTGTTTTCGGCACTCGTATTTGGGCCGATTATTTGTCTGCAAAATTGAAAAAGCTTGGAAATAATAATCTGTCTCCTAGAAGGTGTTGATTGGCTCGCCATCGCAATCAAAAACTACAGCAAGTATAGGTGTTATAACGTAATACTAACTGTTTAACGTAAATAGCATATATTTAGGCGGGTATCATATACCAGCAGGGTTTAAAAATTAAGTTGATGTGTTGAAATTAAGCCGTTTTTAGTGATTTTTATTTACTTAATTGTGTAAATTGGATGGCTTGGCTAGTTGGATGCTGAGAAATTTGTATTTCAGGTACGTGTGGAACCTGTTTTAAGTTAAATTTGTTTACTCCCCATGCCATTAACTGCTCAATATTTAAGTCCATTAAATTAGCGTTTATTGGTAAACCTAAAAACTCGAATGCACTTATTAATGCCGGTTTTGGATTTTGTTTACTTATGGCGGGTGCATAGTTTTGTTTAGAAAGCTTAAATCCTGGTTTAGCTACAGCTAACGGTAAATGTGCAAATTCAGGTATTGGGTTATTAAGCTGTTTAAACAAACTAATTTGTCGTGCTGTTGGCTCAATTAAATCTGCGCCCCTTACAATACGATTAATACCTTGCTCAATATCATCAACCACTACTACAAGTTGATAGGCAAATAAACCATCGCTACGTTTTATTAAGTAATCTTCATGGGCGAGGGCGCTATTGACGTTAATATCGCCTTGAATAAGATCATTAAATTGCGTTGTTGCATGAGTTTGAATAAGACGAAGTGCGCCAGTATTTGTGTTGTGCTTAAGCGCTTTACAATGCCCTTTATAAATACCACCAATGGCTTTTATTTGTTTTCGAGTGCAGTTACACCCATAAATAAGGTTTTGCCTTAAAAGGGAGTTAACGGTGTCTTGGTATAAATTAAGGCGCTGCGTTTGATAAACAACAGGTTCGTCCCAGTATAGGGCATAGGCTTGTAAGGTCTTTAGAATATCGGTGTCGGCGTTTTTAATAACGCGCGTGGTGTCTATATCTTCAATACGGACTAACCATTTTCCTTGATTTGCTTTTGCATCAAGGTAACTACCTACAGCCGCCACAAGTGAACCAAAATGTAATGGTCCAGAAGGAGACGGTGCAAAACGCCCGCGATATTTACACATAGGCGCAGTAACGGCTGTAGGAGGCATAACTAATTAATATAAATTAATTAGCCGCGTCCAGATTGCTTTTCTTTAATTTCTGCAAGTGTTTTACAGTCTACGCATAAATCAGCAGTTGGGCGCGCTTCTAAGCGGCGTATGCCAATTTCGATGCCACAAGACTCACAAAAGCCAAAATCATCTTCTTTAATCAAATTAATTGTTTTTTCAATTTTTTTGATTAGTTTACGTTCGCGGTCACGTGTTCTAAGTTCTAAAGAGAACTCTTCTTCTTGTGCTGCGCGGTCAACTGGGTCTGGAAAGTTGGCTGCTTCGTCTTGCATGTGCGACTTTGTACGATCAACTTCGTTACGAAGATCGTTACGCCAAGTTTCTAAAATCGTTCTAAAATGAGCACGTTGTGCATCATTCATGTACTCTTCGCCTGGTTTTTCTTGGTATGGTTCTAAACCGGCTTGAGCCAATAAACCATGTTTCTTTTGGTCTGGCATAACTATCTCCTAAATCCTTAATTTAATGCCTCAGCATTAGCCGGCGGTATAAATAACAGAAACTTATATCCTAGGCAAATTTATTTTTAATTAATCGAATTAGCTTCAACCATATTTAGTGATTTAAAAGCGTATTAATATCTTGTTTACACTTTTATTCATTCACGTATTCGCTTTCTAAAACTTGCCTTGTTATGTGGGCAAAACTTTTAAAAACAAGTTAGTTTAGTGAATTCAAAACGACTATTTTAAAGTTTTACTAAAGTTTAGTGCTATTTAAAAATTTCAATTAACTTAATTCTTTGTATTTATAGATTTTTATATAAATGAAATTTTTGTATGAAGTGTAACTTCATTTGCAGAAATAATAGCTTTGTAAGCCAATACCTCAACGCCTTTGTTAATTGCTTGGTTTAATAACTGAGCATATTTTTCATCTATATGCGCCGCAGCACTGACGGTATTTATCCCTTCATGCAAAATGGCAAACAGTAGTACGGCGCGATGCCCTTGTTCGACCATTTCTATTAATTCACGAATATGTTTTTGTCCGCGAACTGTTTGTGTATCAGGAAAATAACCTTGTCCATTGTGTGTATCATTTTCACTTAATAAAGTGACCGATTTAACCTCTACGTAGCAATCTGGCTTATTTTTACTTGTAAGTAAAAAGTCGATACGGCTGTTTTCGCTACCATATTTTACTTCGCTTTGTAATTGTTCGTAATGTGTAAGCTCGCTAATAACGTTGTTATTTATTGCTTCTTCTACCACTTTATTTGCTATGGCTGTATTTACACATATAAGTTGCGATAAATGGTTTTGGGTAAGCTCTAATGAATGCGGGTACTTTCGTTTAGTATTATTGCTTGTGGAATAAAAAGCATTAAAACCAGGCTCTGCGCATCCCGTCATTTTACCTGTGTTAGCACAATGCGCGGTAAATTCAGAACCGTCATTAAGCTGTAAGTCGGCTAAAAAACGTTTATAGCGCCTTAATAATGTAGCTGATTGCAGTGCTGGCGTATATTTCATAATAACTTCCAAGGCGTAAATGCTAAGCAGTAGCGTGATTTATGTTATTTATCTCAAGCTGTTGGGAACTTAAGCGCTCTATAGTAAACTCGGTGGCACATTTAAGTGCAAAGGTATTCTAACATGAGTGAAAAATTTGTTGTTCAACTAAGCGAGCAGTCTGCGCCAAGCCATTGGGGCGAAAATGCGTCGTTATCTTTTAACGAGCATGGTGCAACGGTTCATTTGTCTGAACAAGAAACATTAAAGAATGTTCAAAAAGCAGGTCGTACTATTGCAATCCAAGGCGTTAAAAACGTTGAATTAGCAGGCGACACTTGGTGCACAGAAAGCCAGTGGGCTTTTTACCAAGGTTTTGTAACACCAAAATCATTAGATGGTGTTGAGTTTGTTGATAACGCACAATCAGATATTAAAGAACTTGCTTACTTAAAAACATCGGCAATTTGGGCGCGTGAAATGGTTAACGGTACAGCCGATGACATTTACCCTGAAAGCCTAGCTGAAAAAGCCGCTGAATTTATTCAATCATTAGCGCCTGAACACGTAAGCTACCAAATCATTAAAGGCGATGCATTATTAGAGCAACAGTGGATTGGTATTCACGCTGTTGGTCGTGGCAGCGTTCGTCCACCAGTATTGCTTGAGCTTGATTACAACCCTACTAGCGATGAAAATGCGCCAGTAAGTGCTGCACTTGTAGGTAAAGGTATTACGTTTGACTCAGGCGGTTACTCTATTAAGTCGAGCGAAGGTATGCTTGGTATGAAATGCGACATGGGCGGTGCTGCAACAGTAACTGCAGGTTTAGCATTGGCTATTAATCGTGGTATTGAAAAACGTATTAAGCTGTTTTTATGTTGTGCTGAGAACTTAATCTCGGGTCATGCATATAAGTTAGGTGACATTCTTACTTATAAAAATGGTACAACAGTTGAAATCGTAAATACTGATGCAGAAGGGCGTTTAGTGCTAGCTGATGGCTTAATGGCCGCAGGAGAGACAGGCGCACCACTTATTATTGACGCTGCAACACTTACCGGTGCTGCATTAGTTGCTGTTGGTCAAGAGTACAATGCATTATTTGCGCTTGATAAAGAGTTTGTACGTGAAGTTGAAGGATTTGCTTGCCAAGAAATGGAAGCTGCTTGGCCTCTACCTCTTGAAAAATGGCATCAGCAAAACTGTCCATCACCTTACGCTGATACAGCTAATAGCCGTGCACAAAAAGGTGGCGGTTACGGCGGCGCATCAAATGCGGCAGGCTTTTTATCACGCTTTGTACCAAACGATGGTAAAGGTTGGGTACACATTGATTTAGCTGCGGCATTTAACATGAGTAGCACAAACCAATGGGCTGCGGGTGCAACAACGCAAGGTATGCGTACGGTTGCACGTACTTTGCTAGAAAAAGCATAATATAAATTAGTTTTAAAATAGGCGCTCACAAGCGCCTATTTTTTTTGTGCGCAAGGCAAGCAATTTAGTTCGATTTACGGTAAAATCCGTCGCCAATACCTGTTTGAGTTGAATCTTGGCTTTATTTTAAGCTGTGCTCAAATGTTATTCTCACCACTGGGGTTTTTAACTATGTCAGATAAGTGCTACATCACAGCTCAACAGCTGCTTGAAGATTCGTTCCGCGTAGCGGCACAAGTATATAAAGATGGGTTTCGTCCAGACTTTATTATTGGTATTTGGCGAGGTGGTGCACCAATTGGTATTGCGGTGCAAGAATTTTATGATTACAAAGGTATTGAGACAGACCACATTGCAGTGCGTACCTCGTCTTATTACGGTATTGGTAAGCAGTCAAAAGAAATTAAAGTACACGGTTTACATTACATTGTTGAAAACGCGAATGCTGGCGATTCACTTTTAATTGTTGATGACGTGTTTGATTCTGGTCGCAGTATTTTTGCGTTAAAAGAAAAGCTTTCTGAGCTTATGCGCTTAAACTTACCGCGCGATATTCGTATTGCATGCCCATATTACAAACCTAAAAACTCTAAAGTAGACATGAAGCCAGATTATTATATTCATGAGTCTGAAGAGTGGTTAGTGTTCCCGCATGAACTTTCGGGTTTAACGCCGGATGAAATTATTGCTGGTAAATCTGATCTTGCAAAAATACACGATATTTTGTTAGAAAAGTAATATACAAATATAACTAACTTGAATGGTGGAGAGTTAATTGCTTAACCAAAATTCAAGATAAATAAAAAAGGCCGTTAAGGCCTTTTTTGTGTTTAAAGTTTAGCTAATTGCTTAGTTAACTGCTTGGTTAACTATTTAAGCAACCAGTTTAAAGCTGAGCAAAGCTATCTACGTATTCACTTAGCCTTGGTATATCTACGGCTTGTAAGCCATCGTTACTTCTCAGTACTAAGCCTTTTTCTACTAGCTCTGTAACAACACGCCTGTAAGCGCGCTCAGTTGTTGCAAAGCGTTCTGCTTCAGCATTTACCGTTGGGTAGGCACGAAGTAGCGTAGGGTTGTTATTCTCCGCTCTTAATAAGCAATCTTTTGCTATGTTGTAGCTCAAAGGCAGTAATAGCTTATCTAAATTGATCTTTTGATTTTCTTGAAATTTAGCTGCAATAGTTTGTGCGGTATAAAGGCTAAGCTCTGGCTTTTCAAGTAATAGCGTACGCCAATGCCTAAGCTCAATAAGATTATATGTAACATCGCTAAAGCACGTTACCGTATAAATACAGGGGTTATTATTAAGCGCTTCTATTTCGCCAATAAGAGTATTATTGCAATCCAATTGACCTAGCAGCAGGCGTCGTCCATTACCTACGTCGTAACTAAACGACACAGTACCACTGCGCACAAGCACAAGCTTGCTTAAGGGCTGATCTTGGTGGATAAGCACTTCTTTTTTTGACTGCTGATAACTACTACCCGCAAAGGTGAGGAGTTGGTCAACAAGGTAACTAGAAAAATGGTATTGAAACATCAATGCGCTCTTCGGACAAATGTCCTATTTATTACACCTTAATGACGTTAGCATTACGGCTCTAAGAATTTATGCTAACTTGCTACTATTATTAGCCTTGCTAATAATATTATTTAACCTTCATTTCCCGTGTAATGATTTAGGAAGCTGCTGGCAATTGCCGGCAAACTTTTTTAAGGTTTTTAAGCAAGTTAGCTTTTTTATTTTGTTGTAATACCAATCCACACTAATCTTTAATCAATTTTAGAGCTAAACTTGGCGCTAACTGTGTTAAAAATTTCTGATTTAGAACAACTAAATAACGAAATTTTTGCCTTGTTATCGCCCCTGTTTTCTTAGCTCAAAATAAATTACTTAATTAAGAAAATTGGTATAACTTTGCAATACTTATATGTGCAATAAGTTAGCAGTAATGTAATGCTAACCTAAAGCCTAGGAGAGAACAATTGAGTTGGGAATATTTAGGTTATATTGCATCAGCTTTATTAGTTGCATCGTTAACAATGACAGACCTAGTGAAGCTACGTTGGTACAACATGTTTGGTTGTATGGTCTTTACAGCGTACGGTGTTGCGATAGGTGCAGTGCCCGTTATTTTTACGAATGGCTTACTGTCGCTTGTAAATTTATATCACATTATAAAAATATATCGCCAGCCTAAAGCCGAAGCGCCTAAAAGCTGAAGTAAAAAAGGGTTAACTTGCGTTAACCCTTTTTTGTTTTTATTTAATCTATTGAATTGCGTCTAACATTATTCCATCTGTTCTGCGCGTTGGGTATAACGATTCCACTATAAAGCTCGGTATAAATCCTTTAGCCGAAGACACCACTACTTTTGATTTAGCACCAATAATACGAGCGTTAACGATAACGCCTCTGTTGGTGTAAGTAAGTGTGCCCGTTAATGTGTATTCTATATGCGGATAACCTTTAAGGTCTTTACCATTTCGGCTAAACGAAAAATCACCCATTGGTGTTACATGCACTGTTCCTGTGTGTTTGTAATCAACTACAGACAATCCAAATTCTTGTAATTCTGTTATAAAACTCTCAGCTAAATGATTACCAAAAATATTTGTTGTTTGCAGATTGTCGTCTAAATTTACAAAAGACGTAATAGCGATAGGTGTTGTGCTATTTATATAGTTCATGTTTTCAATTAGTTTCATAGCTAACTGTTCAGTGTAATTACTTAGTAATTTACTGCTATTAATTGGGCGGTAGTTGTTTTCTGGAAATTGCCAATTACTTACGCGAGGCTGATAGTTCTCAGTGTATTTAGCATTATGCGCGTGATTTTGCGAATTGTTATTATGTGGAGCATGACCGTTATATACAGGGTGAGTAGAACAAGCTGAAAGTGAAAGTGTAAAAAGTGCCGATAAAGTTAAAGATATCTTTTTTGATAACATGTTTTCTTCCTGAAACATAAGGGGAATTTTAAATTACCCAACCTTATCGACACACTTTTTGATTACTTTAGTTAATTTTTATAATTAATTCGTTTATTTGCATTTATTTTTTTGATGTAACCTCATCTTTTTCATAACGAAGCGTACCTGCAATCCATGTTTGCAGCACATTGGTTTTATAAATTTCGTCAACCGGCACTTTAAAATAGTCTTTATCGATTAAAATAAAGTCAGCCCATTTACCCTTTTCTAAGCTGCCAATTTTAAACTCTTGATGAGCCGCATAAGCGCCCCCTAAAGTAAACGCTCGCAGGGCATCTTCTCTACTTAGGACTTCACTTGCACGCCAGCCATTAGCGGGTAGTTGTTCATGATCCATACGTGTAATTGCAGAATATAAACCATCAAACGGATTAGCTAATTCAACAGGGTAATCAGAACCTGCAGCAATAACTGAACCTTGCTTTAAAAAGGTTTTCCACGCATAAGCACCACTTAATTGTTTTTCGGTTAAGCGTTGCTCTGCCATGTGCATATCTGATGTAGCATGCACAGGTTGCATTGATGGAATTATTTTTAGTGCTTTAAAGCGAGGGATGTCGTCGGGCGTTACTATTTGCGCATGCTCTATGCGGTTACGAAGTAATATGCCACCTGTTTTTTTAAATACGTTTTGGTAGGCATCAAGTACCACTTTGTTTGCTTTGTCGCCAATAGCATGTGTGTTTGCACTAAAACCACTTTTAAAGCTTAGGGTAAAAAGCGCTTCAAGTTTTTCTTGAGTTTCGAGCATTAAACCATGGTAGTTAGCTCTATCTGCATAATCTTCAATGAGTGCTGCACCACGAGATCCTAACGCACCATCTGCGTATACTTTAACGCTACGAATAGACATGAAGTCGTTAGCATCTTGATAACGACCCGCTTTTAACATCGTTTTTAAATCGGGACTTGCACCACTAAGCATCGCAACAATACGTACTGGCAAATTACCAAGCTTGCTTCGTTCTTTGTATACTTCCCATGTGGTTTTATCAATACCTGCATCGTGGGTTGATGTAATACCTAAGCTAAGTAAATGCTTGCCTGCTGCATCAAGAGAGTCGCTAATATCTAGCTTTGATGGCGCTGGCATATGTTGTGTAATTAATGCCTCGGCTTTATCTACAAATATACCAGTAGGATTGCCAAATTCATCTTTAATTATTTCGCCGCCATCTGGCGCTTTTGTTTGAGCCGTAATGCCAGCTAGTTCAAGCGCTTTTGAATTAACCCAAATAGCATGGCTATCTATACGCGAAAGCACAACAGGTCTATCTTTTACTACTTTGTCTAAATCAGCTGCGGTAGGAAACTGCGCATTATCCCAAAGTTCCTGATTCCAACCCCTGCCAATAATCCAATCTTGCTTATTGTCAGCAAATATATTTAGTTTTTCCGTAATTTCATTTACAGACTTTGCGCCACGGACATCAAGCTGCGATAAATTATCACCTAACCCAATAACGTGCCCATGCGCATCAATTAAACCTGGTAGCAATGTATTACCGTTTGCATCAATTAACTTTGCATTGGGGTAGCTGTTTTTTAATGTATCGCCACCTAGCTTTACTACTTTGCCATCTTTTATTACAAGGGTAGAAAACTGTTGAACTTCGCCTTTTAGCATTTTTCCTTTATATAAAGGGGTATAACCATTGGCGTTATAGATTACTTTAGTTTGTGCAATAGCGTAGCTAGAACCAGCACAAAGGCTAGCGAGTATGAGTGGTTTTATGATTTTTTTGAGTAACATGAGGCATTATTTTTTATTGTTTGTACGTTAACACTAGCAAAACCATTTTTATAATACCAACAACTTGAGATAAGGGTTTTTTATATAGGGGAGACCGGCGCTGTTTACGAAAGAGGTCATTAGGGCGTGTTGATCTTTGCGGTATAAAAAACAAACAGCATGAGGATAAGGTATAATTGAATTCGCTAAAAAACGTTACACCGAACCCTCATGCCAAGATTAATGTTAACAGACGCGACATGGAATGTCTTATCAAAAGTAATGCACTTAAGTGGTCGAATTTATAATAAGCCTGAGCATAGAAAAACGCTCGAAGGCATACTCTATAAGATGCGTACCGGTATTCCTTGGCGAGATTTACCGTCTTATTTCGGCTCGTGGAGTGCTATCTATAGACGATTTAATTTATGGTCCAAAAAAGATATTTTGAATGAATTATTTCGTGTGTTATCCCACTATGCTGATATGGATTGGATCTTTATTGATGGCAGTATTGTCAGGGCTCACCAGCATAGTTGCGGTGCAAGAACCGCTGGCAATGAATCAATCGGTAAGAGTCGAGGTGGCAATTCGACTAAAATTCATCTTGCAGTAGATAGCGGAGGATTGCCTGTTTATTATGAATTATCCTGTGGAAATACGCATGATATCGTCCATGCAGAGTCACTTGTAGACAATTGCCCAACGAGTAATGTGGTTGTCGCAGATAAAGGCTACGATAGTGAAAAACTAAGAGAGTTTATTCGTGATAATAGCGCTACACCCGTTATTCCACGCAAGGATAACAGTTTAGTGGGTAATGAAGATATTGACTGGTGCATGTACAAATATAGGCACTTAGTTGAGAATGCCTTTGGTCGGATCAAACAATATAGAGGGATAGCTACAAGGTATGAAAAGCTTGAACGGAATTATCATTCCATGCTCGCTTTAGCATTTACTATGATGTGGCTACCAATGTGGGCTGATTAATATATATACTACAAAGATCAACAGCCCCTA
>NZ_AUTQ01000157.1 GCF_000498095.1 Pseudoalteromonas sp. TB64 | reverse complement strand
AAGCCAGTATCACCGATGATGCAGGCAACACCGGCGGCGCAGTTCAATCAGGCACTCTTGATACCTTAGCACCGACATTAACACTGGATACCGTGGGAGCGACGAACGACAGCACGCCAACGATTAGCGGGACATCGAACGCGCCAGCAGGCACGGTTATAACGATTAACGTCACGGATGCAAATAATACAGAAACGTTCATCGCAACAGTGCAATCCGATGGGAGCTGGTCAGCAGATGTACCGAATGCACTGACTGACGGTCCACTCACTATCGAAGCAAGCGTAAGCGACAGTGCAGGCAACACCACCACGTTAAGTGAAACCGCCACTTTGAACACCACTGCGCCAAGCATCAGTATTAATGTACTGGTTGACACCAATGACACCACGCCAGAAATTCGCGGGACAAGTGATGCAGCTGATGACACAATCATCAGCTTAAGCTTTACCGACAGTGCTGATAACATCACCACCGTAACGACCACGGTAACAGGTGGCATATGGAGCGTCGATNGAAGGCGAATACACCGTCACAGCTACCGTGAATGATGGGCTGGGCAATATAGGGAGTGCAACAGAGACAGGTCAGATAGACCTTACTGGCCCGAGCCTTGTTATTACCGACAACGGTGTAGGCAACGACACCACTCCAACGATTGCAGGTACCAGCGATGCAGTACAGGGAAGTGAAGTAACGATTGTTGTCACTGACAGCAGTGGCACACCGCAAACAATAAGCGCCACCGTACTTGCCAATGGCACATGGTCAATCCCTGTACCGGTAGCACTTGCAGAAGGTGCATACACCATTAGTGCGAGTGTTGAAGATGCCGCAGGCAACGACACCACCGCCACAGGTGCTGGTGAAGTAGACACCACTGCACCGACACTTGTGCTTACCAGCCCAGGTTCAAGTAATGATGTAACGCCGATATTTAGCGGCACAAGCGATGCAGTTGAAGGCACGGTTATTAACTTCACCGTAGTGGATGATTTAGGTAGCTCACAAACGTTCACCACCACGGTTGATGCAGACGGCAACTTCTCGGTCGAAGTAACCACTGCACTGGCAGAAGGACCGTATAGTATTGAAGCTAACATCAGCGATGTAGCAGGTAACAGCACCGATATTACCGGCAACGGCACAATAGACACGACCGCGCCAAGCATTACCGTGGATGCGCCAGTATTAACAAACGACAGCACACCGACGGTTACTGGCACCAGTGATGCACCTAACAGCACCATTACGGTGACGTTTACAGATGCAGCGAATGCCACTCAAAGCATTGA
>NZ_AUTQ01000156.1 GCF_000498095.1 Pseudoalteromonas sp. TB64 | reverse complement strand
TGCGAGAGTATTGACGTGCCCGCTTGTTGTAAGATTTGATTCTTCGTCATTTGCGCTGTTTCTGTCGCAAAGTCAGTATCTTGAATACGGCTACGTGATGCAGATACGTTCTCAGAAATATTAGCAAGGTTACTAATTGTATGACCAAAACGATTTTGCACCGCACCCAAATCAGCACGCTGGCTATCAATCATTGCAATTGCACCATCAATTACATCCAACGCATTTTGAGAACCCGCTTGCGTTTCAATATTCATCGTACCAACATTATCCAGAGCAGATACATTAGCAGTTGCAGTAGCACCTAAAGTAGTATCACCAGACGTAACTGAAAATGCCTGTGTAGATGATAACCTTATAGCACCTGCCACCACTGCAGACCCCCCAGCTGCTGCTAATGTTACAGCCGTATCAGCTATATCACCGTCATAGTCAACACCTGTAACAACCACATCTCCAGTGCCTGAATAGTCAGTTATTTCAATATTATCTCCTGATTCATCAGTTAATATCATCTTCCCAGCTTCAGACACCGCTGCAGAAATACCGGTCTCACCTGAACGTTCGTTAACGGCACTCGCTATTGCGGCCATATCAGAACTAGATGCGGGGTTGGCTGAAATAACACTACCATTTAGTTTAAATGAAAGTGCTCCGCCAAGTGTTAATCCCGAAAGTTCAACTTGCGTTCTCGCATCGGCAGTTACACCTGTAGATGACTGTGCTGCATTTATCGATTCAGCAATATCAGCAGCACTTGAGTCCTCTGTAGTCGCTATAAGCGTATCTTCACCATTCTTACCTACTAACGTAATGCCTGCAGATGTTACACCATTTGATAATCCAGATGTTGTTGCAGCAGCAGCTTCACCTAAACCTAGCGTGTCTCCACCAAGGTCAAAAGATTGAACACCAATATCGCTAGCAGCAATACTATTTAATGATACAGAAATAGTTTCGTTTGCATTTGCACCCACTTGAAACTGCTTAGTACCAAAGCTGCCATCTAGTAATTGCTGCCCACCAAACGATGTTGTGTCAGAGATTCGTGTCAATTCAGTTTGCAAAGCTGATACTTCCTTTTGCAACGCATCTCTGTCTGTTGCAGAGTTTGAACCATTTGCTGATTGCAATGCAAGTTCACGCATACGCTGAAGGATGTTTGTTGATTCATTCATTGCACCTTCAGCTGTTTGTGCCATTGAAATACCATCGTTGGCATTTCGCTGAGCAACGGCTAGGCCATTAATTTGTGACGTCAATCTGTTTGAAATTTGTAGACCTGCGGCATCATCTTTTGCGCTATTGATACGCATACCTGATGATAAACGTTCCATCGAAGTAGCTAAGCCTTCGCCTGATTTAGATAAGTTACGTTGTGCGTTTAGTGACGACACATTAGTATTTACTGTTAATGCCATTTTACCATCTCCTAGGTTTAAACAGAGTGTGGTTCAACACGATTAAACAGGAACCACTGTTCGATAATTTCTTATAATAAGAAAAGCATTTACTGTGCCAACTTTAATTTATTTTTAAGTGGTTGTTTCTAAATGAAAATAAATAATTTATTGAATTGTAAATAAAGAGTGAAGTTATTTAGAAAGGAGTGACATTTTTTTGCCGCTATTTTGTAGCCAATTTTTGCCGCTTTAAAGTAGGTAAAGCGGCAAAGTATTTCTGATTATATGTAATCGAATAATGAAAGGTTTGATAAGCGACCAAACGTTGCTTGAGATGCTTGCAGTGCAGTTTCTTGTTTTGTTAGCTCACTGATTGCCGCTGCCATATCTACTTCTATTAGGCTTGAGCGATTACTTTGGTTTTGAATATCTAGGGCTGCATTAGAATCAGTTACCCTATCTAGTGCATTCATACGCCCACCTAAACTGGCTTGTGTAAACACCACTTGTTCACTGGCGTTTTGCAGTTGTACAACACCATCGGCAAGCACTTGTTGAAAGTCATCGCCTTCAAGCGTGCCATCATTCAAGCCTGTAATAAGTGCTTGTAGTGTATTAAGTACGTTTTCTTTTTCTGGTTTTTCTAGGCTAAAATCGAGTTGACCTGGTGCAGTACCCTCAAATTCAATTTTCATTCCAGCAAAGTCTATTGGTTCGCCGGTAATATCACCTATCACGGGAGGAGAAAGCGATACGCCATCATGCTGAATTTCATATTGATCCGGATCGGTTGCTGTTGCGCCCGCTGTAATAACAACGTTATACGTATTTGCTGTTGCTGACGCTGTTGGATCTGCGTTGTAATTAGCTTGATGAAATTTATCAAACTCAGTTTGACCATCAACATAAACACTTGCTGCTGTAACAGAACCCGAAACATTCGCGGTGTTAGATTCTACATCCAAACGCGCAGCCGTTTTTTCAAACGTATCAAAGCCGTTATCACTTGATTTTATTGAGACACCTTCCGCTATGGTTATTTGATGAATACCTTGATCGCCATTATAAGTGTACTCACCCAGTGTTGAATCAAACTGATAAGGTTGCGTGCTGTCTTGGTAGCCTGAAAATATGAATTTTCCGTCTTCTGAGCGAGTATTCATTAAATTAGCTAACGTTTGTTGAATACCACTCAACTCTGATGCAATCGACTTTAGATCATCTTTGGTGTAAGCACCATTACCCGCTTGTAATGCCAATTCCTGTGCTTGCTGAATATTAGTATTAATACTCTGTAATACGCTTTCTTCTGTTTCTAGGCGACCATTAAGCTGATTAATATTTTTAGTGTATTGCTCATTGGTTTGTATTTTATTTGAATACAGCATTGCTTGTGAAATATCTGCTGGTGCTTCAGACGTTGTTAAATACTTTTGACCCGTATTAACTCGTTCTTGTGCATTGGCTACACCTTGTTGCCCGTCCAGTATTTTATTAATACTGCTTTGATACATTAAATTATTTGATAAACGCATAATTACCTCGCAGCACTAAGTAAAGTTTCAAAAATAGAACGCGCAGCAGATAAAACCTGCGCTGATGCTGCATAAGACTGCTGAAAACGCAGTAAATTTGCAGCTTCTTCATCCAAATTAACTCCCGATAATGATTCATACCAAGCTTCAGATTGCTGTGCAAGAGCATCAAATGCAGCTCCACTTGTAATTGCTTGACCTGTCACTACACCTATATCGGTAACCATNCTTGGTTAAATGTTTTATGGTTGTCGGCAGTTGATGTTGTTACAACATTTTGGCGTACCAGTTCACCATTTTGCAATTCAGCAAGCTTTAAACCATTTCGGTTATCGTCAAAGCCACCTTCATTAAGTTCTAGTGTAAACGTATCGCCGGTTGCCGGAGTGCCTTCTATATTAAAATCAAAACCATAATCACTATACGGCGCTCCTGCTTGAGCTAAAACATTATTACCTGGCGGTGGAATAATAATTGTTGTTGCGGTATTACTTCCATCCGAAATTTGATATTCGTTTAGGTTTCCCGTTTTAACTAAAGAAATACTGCCGTTAGTTAACGCTAAAGGGTCTGAAGTAAAACTACCCGTTGTTACATCGGTTACTTCGCCTGCAGAAATAGTGGCTGTTCCGGTATTATTTAAATCGTTAGCTGTTCTAATTGGTGACGCCAGTGCAAGGTCTTCTCCACGCCCTGTTGCAAGCGATATACTCGTAGCCGCTTGAGAATTCAGTTTTACTTGAAACTGATCGCCAGCAGCACCCGCACCAGTAATTGCTATTTGTAATCCAAAAGACTCGTCACCATTGATCATTGATGATGCATTGATTAAGCCACTCGTTGTATCTGCAAGTGATGGCGCGCCAATTAACTCGCCTTTATTATCAATTGCCTGAATACTTACTTCGTTAGGATTAGCTGTGTAGGTAATAATAAAATCGCTGGCAGGTAATTCATCACCTCTACCGGGTTCAACCGTGGCTGTCATACTTGTAACACCACTGCTATTACTTTGATAAGCAAAAGCATTCACTGTAGGTATGGTAAATATATCTCCACCTAGCTCACCGTTTGCATCCATACCTAGTTTGTTTTGTTCGTTAAATGCATCAGCTATAGCTAAGCCCATTTGACCAATTTGGTTTTGTGCTGGCACTAAAATATCGTCTCTAAATGCGAGTAAGCCGCCAATTTTTCCTTTTAATTTACTGGCATCTATTTCAAGAGGCACAGCCTTGCCACCATTAACATCTAGCGTTAGCTCTTTAAAGTTAGGATCGGGATCGCCCGTCATAGAAAATAAATTAANGAGCCACTTTGCATTACAACGGCTTCACCTGTTCCCATAAATACAAGTTTTTCGCCATTTGGACCATCAAGTGTTTCAATATCAATTAACTCTGACAAGTCACGTATTGCTTTGTCGCGTTCGTTATAAGTTGAGCTGGCATCGGCGGCATTACTGGTCCCATTTACAGCGGCTATATTTTGGTTTAAAGAGCTAATATTTTGAATAAGCGCATTAGCTTCATCTGAGAATATTTCTAGCTGTTCGTTCACTACACTTTGCTGATCGAACACAATACCTGATAACCTATCCATTTGATTTATTAAGCTTTCTGCATCTGTCATAACCAAAGAGCGAGCAAGCGTTGACGATGGCTGGTTAAGCGCTTCTTGTACGTTATTAAATAACGAATTTATACCTGTAGATAAGCTATTTGCTTCTTCTGAAAATAAGGTGTCGACTCTATTTGCTTCTGTTACAAATTGATCAAAAAACGTTTTATTAGAGGTGTCTCTGTTTAACTGCTCTTGAGCAAATTGATTAAGTAAACGGTAGGTATCGCCTTGCCCTACTTGATTATCTATTGTGGTTGTAAATTCTGTGCGTTCGCGTACATAGCCTTCGGTATTTACGTTGGCAATATTTTTACTTGTCGTTTGCAGTAACTCAGAACTTGCTCTTACTCCTGAACTGGCAATATTTAGTAAATCATACGACATGTTACTTTACTCCTTGGCGGATCACATTTGCCGCAATGTCTTTTAATTCAGTACTGTTAAGTACCTGTTTTATTTTGCTGGCATAATTTGGATCGGTTGCATAACCTGCTTTTTGTAGTGAATCTAAAAAGTCGCTCGGCTTTGCTGTATTTTGTAGTGCTTCTTTATAACGAGGGTTTTGCGTCAAAAAATCAACAAAGTCGTTTACGCTCTCTTTAATTGAATCGTAGGCTCTAAAGCTGGCTTGTTTTTTAACAGCCGTACCTTGTTCAAATTCGAGAGTTACTTTGCTGGCTTTTTCACCTTCCCAACTTTTATCCGATTTAATATTGAATAAATTATTTGAGCTATTGCCATCGCTTTTATTAATAATATGTTTGCCCCAACCAGTTTCAAGCGCCGCTTGTGCAACCATTACAGCTGGGTTTAAACCTATTTTTTTAGCTGCTGTTTTTGCATGCTCCCATACTAAACTTACAAACTCTTCGGCGGTTTCGAATGCAGGTACAGTTGCTTTTGGCTTTTCGGTACTTGCTTCAACGCTATTAACTATAGGCTCTGCCTTTTTCTCAGCTTGCTCATAAGAAGGTGCAGAACCGATGCTTTTATCGCTAAAAATATCGTTAGTGGTTCTTAGTACAGAGCCCGGCATAAACTTTTTACCATCGGGCGATAACTGCTGAACAATTAAGTCAGCAAGCCCTAATGAACCATTTGATGAGAGTTCTGTTGAGAGCTGTTGATCGTGCATTTCTTGGAAGAATTTTACGCCGCTTGAGTTAAATGGGCTTTCTTTGTCTTCAAACGCTTCGTTTGCTTTACGCATACTTTTAAGCAGCATTTGCGTAAAAATAGCTTCAAATTGTGCCGCCGCTTTTTTGAGTGCAGCTTTAGAGGCATCTGTTGATGCATCGCCACTTGTTAAGGCTTCTTTACGAAGTGAGTTTAAGTTGCCTAAATCAAAAAAGTTTTGTTTATCGAGATGATTTGTTTCCATCAGCTTTTTGACACAATAATGAATAATGCAGTTAAAAATGCAAAAATTGAGCCAGTTGATGTGTTTTTGAATTTATAAGTGGATTATAAATGAGGTTTTTTAGCTTAGCCCTAGCAAATAAACTGCAAGGGCTAACTTTGTTTTTATATTACAACTAGTTGTCCGTTAATTGCACCCGCTTCTTTTAGTGCTTCTAAAATAGCCATTAAGTCGCCTGGTGCCGCACCAACTTCATTAATTGCGCGTACTAGGTCATCTAGGCTTACACCTGGATTAAATACAAATGCACGAGAATCATCTTGCTTTACATCAATAATACTTTGTTGTGTTACTGCGGTTTGACCTTCGCTTAATGGGTTTGGCTGCGATACGTTTTGTTGCTCAGAAATAGTGACGGTTAAACCACCGTGCGTAATAGCTGCAGGTTGTAATTTTACGTTTTTACCAATAACAATGGTACCTGTACGCGAGTTAACAATAATTTTTGCAGCCATATCGGCCGGTTTAAACTCTAAGTTTTCGAGCGTTGATAAATACGATACGCGTTGCGATGCATCTCTTGGGGCTAGTACACGAATAGAAACAGAATCTAACGCTTGTGCACTGTTAGGACCAACTAGGTTGTTAATTGTTTCTTCAAGGCGTTTTGCCGTTGTAAAATCAGGGCGATTTAAATTAAAGGTAATGTAGTCACCTTGCAAAAACGGACTTTTAACAGCGCGCTCAACCGTTGCTCCATTAGGAATACGACCAACCGTGGGGGTATTAATAACAACCTTACTGCCATCTAAACCCTGTGCACCTAAACCACCTACAATAAGACTGCCTTGTGCAATGGCATATACATTGCCATCAACCCCTTTTAAAAATGTTTGTATTAGCGTGCCACCACGTAAACTACCCGCACTACCGATAGACGATACGGTAATATCAATTGTTTGCCCTGGCTTTCTAAATGCTGGTAACTCAGCATGTACGGCCACTGCCGCTACATTTTTAATTTTAGGGCTTAAAGTAGAAGGTAATGTAATACCAAAGTTACTTAACATGCCCATAAAGCTCTGTTGAGTAAACTTGCTTTGCTCTCCAGTGCCAGGTAAACCGACCACTAAACCATAGCCAACTAGTTGGTTAGAGCGAACGCCTTCAACCATAGAGACATCTTTAATACGCTCTGCATTTGCCGAAAATTGGCAACCTAGTAAAGCGATTAAACAAAAAACTTTAAATCCATTCATAATGAATGTCCTCTAAAAAGGAAAAAGCGAGCTACTAAAAAAGCGTGTTAACCAACCAGGACTTTGTGCCTCTTGGGTTTGCCCTTTACCTGAGTACTGAATACGCGCATTGGCGATTCGGTTTGACTCAACTGTATTGTCTGAACTTACATCTTGCGGGCGCACTAAACCTTCTAAACGAATAAACTCTTCGCCTGTATTTAGTGTTAGCCATTTTTCGCCACGTATAACTAAGTTACCATTTGGCAAAACACGCATTACATTTACTGATATGTCGCCCACTAAACTATTTGATTGGTTTGATTTTGAATCACCCGTAAATGAAGAATCGCTACCAATACCAAATTGAATGCTGTCGCCACCAATATTAACCGGTAAGCCGCCAAGACCTATTACAGGGTCAAGACTTGCCTCGGTTTCTTTATCTGTTTCTGTTTTTGCCGCTTTTGTGGCTTGAGTAGACTCTTCTAATTTAACTGTAATAATATCGCCAGTTCGCAGCGCTTTTCTGTCTGCGTATAAATCGTTAGATACGTTTGTGTTAAACAATGAACCTGTTGCAACAACGGGCTCTATATTTGGCTCAGGGTACATTGGCGCATAGTAAGGGTCGTCTTGCACCACTTCACTATTTTGTGTTGATACGCAACCACTTAAAAATAAAGTACCTGCTGCAAATAACATAATATTACGCATGTTCACCCCCAAACCTTATAACTGTTGATTGATGTAACTCATCATTTCGTCAACTGCCGAAATTACTTTTGAGTTCATCTCATAAATACGTTGTGTTTCAATTAGGTTTACTAATTCTTCAGTTACATTTACGTTTGATGTTTCAAGTGAACCCTGAATAATAGTACCTAAGCCATCAACACCTGGGTTACCTTGCACTGGCGCGCCACTTACTGCGGTTTCGGTGTAAAGGTTTTGCCCTATAGGCTCAAGACCTGATGGATTAATAAAGTCACTTATTGTAATTTGCCCAATAACAACGTTATCGGCTTGTCCTGCAACACGTACTGACACTTCGCCGTCTTGAGAAACAGTGATTGATTGCGCGTCGTCAGGTACATTCATTTCTGGTTGAACAACATAACCAGCGCCCGATGTAACAACTCGTCCGTCGCCATCGGTAGTAAATTGCCCATTGCGAGAATAAGCAATGTTGCCATCTGGTTGGAGTACTTCAAAAAAACCAGAGCCCGAAATCATCCAATCTAATGAGTTTTCGGTGGTTAACATATTACCTTGTGAAAAGTTTTTTTGGTTAGCAACCACTTTTGCACCAGCACCTAACATTAACCCTGATGGCATTTCGGTGTCTTGCGATGAACGCCCGCCCGGCTGATTTATATTTTGATAAAGTAAATCTTCAAATACGGCACGGCTTTTTTTATAACCAACCGTACTCGCATTTGCCAAGTTATTTGAAATAACCGATATATCGGTTTGTTGAGCGTCAAGCCCTGTTTTACTGATCCACAATGCAGGATTCATAATAGTGTCCTCATTTTAAAGTTAAACTACGCGTAACAGCTGATCTTGCGTTTTATCAATCTCTTCAGCTGTTTTCATTAGTTTTACTTGTAATTCAAATTGGCGTTGATGGCTGATCATGTCGACCATTTCGTGAACCGGATTCACATTCGACATTTCTAAACTACCACTTAATACTTTTACATTGGCTGAGGTATCAACCGTTTGATTAGGCTTTGGTCTGAATAAGCCATCGTTACCTTTTTCGAGCTGAGAGCCATTTGCTTCAACTACTTTTAAACGATCGACTTCTTCTAAAAAATTAGCGGGTGCGCCTTGAGGTCGAACTTGAATAGTACCGTCTTCACTAAAACCAATTTTTTCAATCGGTACGGGTAATATAACCGGACCACCTTCGCCAATAACTTGACGACCNCTGGTAACTAACATGCCTTCGGCTGTTATGTTTAGCGTACCAACTTTTGTGTAAGCTTCGTTGCCGGATTCATCTTGCACGCTGAGCCATGCGTTATCGCTCATTGCAATATCTAGGTCTCGCCCTGTTTGAATAATCCCGCCCGATGTCATGTTTGAACCTGGACGTTCTTGCATAGAAAATACGCGTGTAGGTAAGCCTTCACCAAATGCTTGCATAGAACGCGCTTGAGCAAAATCAGCTTTAAAACCAGTTGTATTGGCATTCGCCAAATTATTGGCTTTAAGCGCTAATCCTTGTAGGCTTTGCTTGGCGCCAGACGCCGCAATGTAGACCATTTTGTCCATAACATCGACTCACATAAAAAATCTCTGACTTAACAAATGCAAAATAGATGCCAGATTAAAATTGACACAACATTGAGGCGATAAAATAAACAGTAGAAACAAAAAAGGCTGCAAAAATGCAGCCTAAAATATTTAACTGTAGAACGTTTAATTTATTGCAGCTGTAAAATAGTTTGCTGAATTGTAGAGTTAACTTCAAGCGCTCGAGAGTTAGCCTGAAAATTACGCTGAGCACTAATTAAGTCAACTAGTTCATTTGTTAAATTAACGTTTGATTGCTCAAGTGCTGATGAGTTAATAGACCCTAACGTACCAGAGTTTGGTTCACCCGNCTCGCCAGATGTCAAACTTGATTTCCAAGAAGTATCACCTACTTGTTGCAAACCTTGTGAGTTTGAAAAACGCACCATTGCTACTTGACCTAAAAATGTTGAGTCGCCATTACTATAAGATGCAACTACTTTACCGTCGGTACCAATATCAATACCGGCTAAACGACCAACTGTTGCACCGTCTTGCTCAAGTGCTTTTACTTCAAAGCTACTTGCATATTGAGTTGGTATTTTATTTGCTGAGCCGGCTTCATCGCGCCAACTTACATTTATATTTTCAGAAAAACTAGCACCGTTATCTAATAGAGTGCTCATTCCTGCTGCCGCACCTGAAGCTAAGGCAACATCATCAANCCAGCCGCTGTTTCAGTTCCACTAGCATCGAAATTTTTACCGTCTAATGTTCCGTAAACTTCCCATGTATTTGCTGTAGTAGCAGGATCTGTTTTCACAAAATATAATTGTAAAACGTGTGCTTCACCTAACGAATCATAAACAGTTGTTGATGTAGAACTGTTATAAGAAGCACTCGTACCTGAGTCAAAAGGCGTAACTGTTGGCTGCGTACTACGTGAATCTAAATTAAATGACGAATATATTTGAGTTGTTGCACGTGGCGATCCTGAAGAATCTGGTATTTGTAATGGAGATGATGTACTCAAACTTACAGATGTTGTATCACCTGTTGATTCGTCTACCGGAAACCCTTGTAAAAAGTTACCTTTTGCATCCACTACAAAGTTGTCTTCATTTAATTTAAATGCACCGGCACGCGTATATGAAAAGTCTTGCGAACCTAAATCTTCACTCATCGCAAAGTAACCTTCGCCCGTGATTGCTAAATCAAGTGAGTTATTAGTAAATTGTAATGAACCCTGGTGAAATTGCTGAGCAACCGTAGTCGTTTGCACGCCGTCACCATTTTTAGTGTTTCCTGAGCTAAATACAGATGATGCATATACATCAGCAAACTCAGCACGTGATTCTTTAAAGCCAGTAGTATTAACGTTTGCAATGTTATTTGCAGTAACGTCTAAATCTTTTTGAGCGGCAGCTAGGCCGGTTAATGCAATATTGAAACTCATAATTCACCTTTAACCTGTTAATTTTTAGCCTGCTGACAGGCGAAATATACTTAAAATTTTTACGCGATTTCTGCTACATCTGTCAGCCTAACCGCACCTTCTTTAGTATTAATTATTATGCCGCTGGAGCCATTAATATTAACACTCTCAATATTTTTAAACGTTGCTATTGGTAAGCTTGAAAACTCACCATTAGTACTGCCTTCAGCAGATACTGTATATTCACCTTCAGGTAAACGTTCACCTGCATCATTTTTACCATCCCATGCAAAGCGTACTGCGCCTGCAGACTGAGATCCTAAATCAATGCTTCGCACTAATTGACCTGATGCATCTGTAACGCGCAACGTTAAACTTTCAACAGGGTTTTCAGCAACAATAGAACCTTTTGCGTCATCTGTTTCATTTAAATCTAATGTATTAGATTCTAGTAACGCTTGTTTACCTACTAACGTCGACGCTTGTAGCGCTGAGTTTGAGGTCATTGATGTGGCAAGTGATTCAAAGTTTGAATTCAAATCACTAATTCCTTGCGCCATGGTAAAGCTGGTCATTTGCGCAATCATTTGATCGTTATCTGCTGGGTTACTTGGATCTTGAAACGACAGCTGTTGTGTTAACAGCGAGAAGAAATCTTCTTGGGTTAACGCATCACTTTCTTCTTCAGTTGAAACTGGCGTACTATCTTGCCAACGTAAAGAGTCTAAATAGGATGAAGATGTGTTTATATCGGTACTCATAACCTACCCTCGGTTACCGCTGACCTAGCAGCAGTGTTTTACTTAACATTTGCTTAGCTGCATCTGCAACTTGCACGTTTGTTTCATAAGAGCGAGAGGCAGAAATCATATTAGCCATCTCCTCAACAACATTAACGTTGGGTTTATAGATATAACCATTTTCATCCGCACTTGGATGATTTGGATTATATTCAATTTGTAATGGTTTGTTGCTTTCAACAATACCCAATACTTTAACGCCAACAGCGGAGCCCTGTGGATTACTTGCTGATGCTGACGCTTTGGTAAGTTCAGCAGCAAATACAGGTTGTCGCGCTCGGTATGTTTTGTCTTGAGAAGAACTAATCGTATTAGCATTAGAAATATTACTCGCGGTGGTATTTAAGCGTACATTTTGTGCGCTCATACCCGAACCAGCTATATCAAATACATTATATAAACTCATAATTTTTATCCTTGACTACCGAGTGCTTTATTCAGACCTTTAAACCTGCCGCTTAAAAACTGCAAGCTTGCCTGATACTCCATAGCATTCTGTGTATACAAGTTCCGTTCCACCTGTATATCAACGGAGTTACCATCACCTGTATCTGATTGATTTGGCGAGCGAAATAATTCTGAACCACCCATACTGCGAGTACCACCACCAATGTGTTTATCGTTAGTGCGTACCATTGTATTGCCGCTTTGCTGGTGTGATCTTGCCGCTTTTAATGCTGAGGCAAAATCTATATCTTTTGCTTTGTAGCCCGGCGTATCAGCATTCGCAATATTAGTTGCAATTACTTCTGCTCGTTGTGAACGGATCAACATAGCCTGCGGATGCACACCTAATGCTTTATCAAAACTGATAGCCATAACCATCTCCAAAAAATTGACTTGCCTTAAATAAAGCAAAAAATAAGCCATTTATATTAGAAGAGTAGTTATTTTTGTAAGGTAATGTATTAAAAAGAAAAACGACACATAATGTGTCGTTTTAGAAGGAAGGAATAAACGTTATAATTTCTTTTGGTAAATAATACCGGGGTTACATCGCACCATATCAAATTCGTCACTTAACCCAGCCATCGACTCCGATGCACCTAAAAATAAGTACCCTTTAGGATTTAGCGCTTGAGCAAACTGTTTAATAATTTTAGCTTTTATTTCAGGTGCAAAATAAATCAATACATTACGGCAAAAAATAACATCAAACTTGCCCATTAACGCATACGAATCGAGTAAATTTAAATGCCTAAAACTGACTTGTTTTTTTATTGTATCGTTTACTTGTGCCATACCATTGCCGCTATCATTAAAAAACTTTTTACGACGTTCAGCCGATAAACCTCGCGCTAAAGCAAGGGCATCGTATTCAGCATTTTTACACATATCAAGCATCGTATTAGAAATATCAGTGCCTATAATTTGCGCACCCATACGTAATACGCCTGGCTTTTTTGCTTGAAACTCAGCAACCGACATTGCAATAGAGTACGGTTCTTGACCTGAAGAGCTTGCAGCAGACCAAATTTTTAATGGTCGTCTTAATTCTTTAAACTCAGGAAATAATTTACTTTGTAATAACTCAAATGGATATTGATCTCTAAACCACAATGTTTCGTTGGTGGTCATTGCATCAACAACTGCTGCACGGAGCTGTCGCTCATGAAGCCCCATCGTTTTACTCACTAGCTCTGATAAAGATTTTACATCAAACCGAGTCATTAGTGGTGCAAGTCGACTTTTAACTAAGTATTGCTTGTTTTCACCTAAAACAATACCGCATTGCTGCTCTAAAAATGAACGAAATTGATCGTATTCACTTTGCTGCAAGTCTTTATTATCCAAGTTAAAGCCACCTTTTTAAATTAATCACAACTAACCCATTTTTTAACCGCTGTTGCTAATTCATCTGGGTTAAATTTAGCAATAAAATCATCTGCGCCTACTTTTTCAATCATAGCTTGATTAAAAACGCCGCTTAATGATGTATGTAAAATAACATGTAATGGAGCGAGCTTAGGGTCAGCTTTTATTTCTGCCGTTAGTGTATAACCATCCATTTCAGGCATTTCAACATCTGAAATAAGTAGCGCTACGCGCTCTGTAATATCATTTTTACAATCAAGTTCTGCTATTTCTTTTAACCTGATTAAAGCTTCTTTACCATTTTTAGCAAGTTCTGTTTGTACGCCTAACGGCTCTAATGCACGTTTTACTTGATTACGCGCTACGGCAGAATCATCAGCAATAAAAACAATTCGCTCACCTAAATCTTTTTGAATGTCGCCACTGGCAGCCACTTCAGCACTTACTTCGGTGTTAACAGGGCAAATTTCGTTAAGAATTTTTTCTACATCGAGAATTTCAACTAATTCGTTTTCAATCTCGGTTACGGCTGTTAAATATGAATAACGCCCAGCACCTGATGGTGGTGGCATTATTTTTTCCCAATTCATGTTAACAATACGCTCTACCCCACCGACTAAAAACCCTTGTACAGAGCGATTATATTCGGCAATGATAATAAAACTGTCTTTAATATTTTCTATTGGGCGCCCACCTACTGCCATAGATAAGTCGATAACTGAAATAGTTTGACCTCTAATGTGCGCAACACCACGAATATAGGCATTTGATTTTGGCATACTTGTTAGTGGAGGACATTGCAGTACTTCTCTCACCTTAAATACATTGATACCAAAACGTTGCCGTCCTCTGAGCTTAAACAATAGTAATTCTAGGCGGTTCTGGCCAACCAACTGAGTTCGTTGGTTTAC
Source organism: Pseudoalteromonas sp. TB64 (assembly GCF_000498095.1). Taxonomy (GTDB): domain Bacteria; phylum Pseudomonadota; class Gammaproteobacteria; order Enterobacterales; family Alteromonadaceae; genus Pseudoalteromonas. Next base: position 8,309 of record NZ_AUTQ01000156.1, on the reverse strand, counting down.
TGAGTCTAAAATACCTGCCATTCAAATCTCCTAAAGAAAACAAATAATACGGAACGATAATTGCTTTCTGTTTATTAAGCTTACATAACATCACGGGAGCGTCTTCTTTTTGACGCCAAATATTTATACCCTGTTTGAAACCATAAGCATAGTCGAAACATTATGAGTTTGTTAAAAAAAGTCAGAAGATACAGTGTTTTTTATTTTGTTGCTAGCCTCTGCTTGGCATTCCCTCTTCATGCAAAAATATTCAATAAAGATTTATTGCAAGAGATGGCGGTAAGTTATGTAGCAACAAAAATTGGTGATATCGATAATAATAAAATGCAAATAAGTGCATTGCCATTAGACAGCCGAATTCCTGATAGAAACTGTGATATGGCACCAGAGTTATCTACAAATAGTGAGCCTCCTTTTAATCGGCAAGTTACTTTACAAATAAAATGTAATGACGCTCAAAATTGGGCTCAATATGTTCATGTAAGAGTTATTGAAATGGCACCAGTTGTTGTTGCTAGTGCAAATTTAACGCGAGGAGAAGTCATTACAAGCTCTCACCTAAGCGTAGAAATGAAGCCAACTCATTTTGTAAGAATGCAATATTTAGATAACCCTAAAATGCTTATTGGTAGTAGAAGTAAACGCAATATTAGAAGTGGTATGCCAATATTACTTAGCCATATTTGTATGGTGTGTAAGGGAGACTCAGTAAACATTTATGCAAACCTTAAAGGGCTCAAAATTAAAACTTCTGGCGTTGCATTAGAGGATGGGACCATTGGTGAACAAATACGTGTTGAAAACAAAAAAACAGGTAAAGTTTTAAATGCGCGAGTAGATGGTGTAGAGTCTGTGCAAGTGAATATTTAATTTAGATTTATGCTAAAGTATCCTGCGTATATGCCGATAAACTGGCATAAGTTGGGTAATATACAGGTTTATTATTATGGTTAATCAAGTTAGTTCAGGTAATCAACAAGCAAACGTTTTAACTAATGCTAAGCAACAAAAAGTTGATTTACAAAGAGATAATGCAAATACACAAGCTGCTCAGTCTGCTACACCTAAGGCTGCAAGCGATTCTGTTAGCTTAACTCCACAAGCTCAGCAATTAAAAACATTACAAGATAAAGCGCAACAGTCGCCTGGTTTTGATGGTGATAAAGTTGCTGAACTAAAAAAAGCAATTACCGAAGGCAAGTACCAAATAGACAGTGAAAAACTTGCTAAAAATTTAGCTGACTTTGAGTTTAACGTTTATGGCTGATCACAATGGTTTAATTACGATTAAACTAAATGAGCAAGTTGATTGCTTAGCATCTTTACATTCTTTATTGAATGACGAACTTACCGCGATTGCGTCTCGACGTGGTGAAGGTTTAAAAGAAATTGCCCAACAAAAAATGTCTTTTTTAACCAAGCTAAGTTCGCTCGATAAAGAATTAAGCAAATTGATAGCTAGCAATAATGAACAAGCCGAAGATATACCTGATTTAATTTCATTAGTTCGCAGCAAGCTGGAACAATGCCAAAAACAAAATAATGTTAATGCTCATGCTGCCCGCCAAGCGCAACTAAGTGTTAAACAATTAAAAGAGATATTAATTGGCGCACCAACGTCAATGACCTACGACCAAGCCGGTAAATCTGTAAATACCGAGAGTAAACTGGTTCGTAATTTAAAAGCTTAAGCCCAAAATTTTACATTAAAAAAGCCTTATTGATTTATCAATAAGGCTTTTTTAATGTCCTTTATTCTTAAATTTAGTTATAAATAATACCAATTCGCTTAATTATGTAAGCCCCCTTAATAAATAATTAGGAGGGCTTTATTGGTATTAAATATCCGTTTGATTATTACTACTTTCAATTAAGTGTTTAATCATTTCCTCCGATTGATTTTGTACATCAACCGCAGGTGCTGCTGCATCAATGCTTCCCCTACTTTGAGCTGGAGTATAAGCAATTGCAGAGCCTTCGTCCTCAACCAGTGTATTTAGCGCTATAAGCTGCTCTGCATCTTCGCTAATAATCACGTCATCAATATTAAGCGGTTCTACCGAACTCATTTGCACCGTTTGCTCAGGTGTTGATAGACCACTCAAGTTACCTAAATCAATCGTTTCAGTGCTTAATACGCTGTTGCTTGAAACTCCATTAGGATTTGTATCACCCAATGCTGACTCCTCGCTAAGTGGTGCTATTACACTTTCTAAGCCAAGGGTTGTATCTGTAGCAACATTCTCTGCGCTAGCAAGTTGTGGCTCATTACCTTGGTCAATAACATTGTTGTATAAATCTTTAACTAAGTAGTTACCGGCTTCATCAATGGTGATAAAACGATAGTCGCTCCAAGAACCTAAATCGAGTACAGACAATAAGTGACTCCACTCACCATTAGCATCCGATTGAACCTCTGTAGAACTTTCTAATACATTAAGGTTAATATTTAGCACATCAAGACCAAGCAAGTTATTCCCCACTACGTATACACTACTACCCTCTTCTACGGTACCAAAAGCCGTCAGACCTAAGCCTAGCAATCCATGATAGTAACTAACCTGAAAACTTATTGGCGTAGTATCAACAACCAATCCAGATAAATCACCACTTGAAGTAACATTTCCAGATTCATCGGTAGCGGTCGCGGTTACAGTATATGCGCCATCAAATAAGGCTGTATCCGGTGATACGCTCCATACACCCGACTCACTAGCGGACACCCCCTTGGTAACGACATTACCGCTTTCATCGATAAAGTTTACAATGATATCTTCATTAGCTCCTGCAATCCCTGTAATCTTAGGTGTGCTATCCCCCGTTAATTCTAAACCAGAATTAATTATGATGCCTGAATCAACTATGCTACTTATTGATAGCTCGCCGCTATTACCGGCGTTATCAACTACGCTTACATCAACACTGTAGTTACCTTCATTAAGAGGTTGTGAGGCTGTAACGCTCCACGATCCGTCTTGGTTAACTGTTGTTGGAACATTATGTGTTTCACCTAGTGCGTCAGTAAACATCACCATAACAGCAGCTCCCGCAAAACTACCGGTTACCGAGCCTGTGATAGTAGGTGTGGTATCTTGACCAACTGCGATAGCATCTATAAATACAATAGGTGCTGTGTAATCAGTGCTTGAAACCATTGTATCGCTTGATGAGTTTCCTGCAGTATCACTCACTGTCGCAGTAGCGCTAAAACTGCCTTCACTAAGCGGCGTAACAGCTATGACTGCCCACGTTCCGTTAGCTCTAACTTGAGCAGTTAAAGTTTGTGAATCATTGCTTGCATCAGTAAGTACAACGCTTATGGTTGTGCCTGCAGCTGCATTACTTGTGCCTGTAATCTCAGGTAGTAGGCTATTAGTAACTGCTAACTGGTCAACTTCAACCGTTGGTGGTGTTAAATCAACAATACCACCTAGGCTTGTAGAACTTGTAAGCCCTAAGTTTTCAACTGTAGCACTTACAGTAAAGGCGCCTTCAGCTAATGGTGTTGTAGGTATTAGAGTCCATACACCTGCAATAGCCGTTGTATTATAAGTGGTAGCCGTGCCGTCATTGTCGGTAATAACGACCTCTACGTTGCCATTTAATACATCTGTTGTGCCACTAATGGTAGGCGTTGTATCGCTTGTATCAATTATTGGATTTATCAACAAACTTGGCAGGGTTGTACTGACTGTACCAATTTGATTTACAGTGGTTGTATTACCAGCGCTATCAGTACTAATAGCCTCAACGGTAATTTCTCCTTCAAGTAATACAGGAGCAATGACAGACCAAGTGCCATCTCCTAAAACAGCTGTCGTAATTGATTGTACAGTGCCTGTTGAATCAGTAATGTTTATAGTAATTAAACTACCTGTGTCTTCATCACTATTGCCTGTAATAGTAGGTGTTAGTGTATTAAGTACACCAATTGCCTCAATCCCTAGCACTGGGGGTAAAGTGTCTATGGTTACTTGCTCAGTGACCGACTGCCCTGTATTGCCTGCGGCGTCAGTTATACTTGCAGAAACAGTATATACACCATCGGATAAGCTAGTAGTTTCTAAAGACCAATTGCCATCTCCATCAATTAAGGTATTAAATACGGTTTCGTTGCCATTACTACCAATAATAGTTACATCAATATTTGTGCCTTCAGCTTCTGGTGATGTACCTGAAAGCTCTAATATATCTATATTGCTAATACTCAACGGTAGAATACTCACCACTGGCACTAGTGAATCGACTACAAACTCGAGAGTATCAGTAACTACGTTTCCTGCATCATCGGTAATACTCACATTAGCAACGTGTTGCCCTTCAGATAATGCATCAACTTCAAGTGAAAATAACCCAGCTGCATTAACCGTAGTTGTTAGCACTGAGCCACCATCAAGTTGTATTTCAACTACACCGTTAATTAAATCACTGGTACCTTGAATAATCGGAGTGGAGTCTGATGTTGTGCCAATAACACCTAAGATTAGTGTTGGCGATATTGTATCCACCACATCAGTAAGTAGCTGCGTGGTAGTAATGCCTACTTCACTTAACACATTAACAGTGACTGTAAACACTCCTTCAGCCAATGATTGAGGAACTTGTACAGCCCACGTATTATTAGCTTGCACTACGGCAACTAAATCTTGTGCTATATTATCGCTATCAACCACTCTAACTAGCACTTCAGTGCCTGGTGCTTGGTCGGTCGTACCGCTTATTATTGGCAAATCTCCATCACCAGTTACAAAGTCAACAACTGCGGTAAGTAATGGCGTTGAGGCATCTACATCTGCAGTGGTTATTGTGGTCGTGTTACCTGCCTCATCAGTAGCTGATGCCGTAACTGTCGACAAGCCTATAATGTTAACTGCTAGACCAACTAACTCCCAGTCCCCATTTGCATCTGTTGTTACATCGTATGTTAAATCGAGTAAATCACCCAAAAGATCTAAAGTAACAGTAACTGTTTTACCCTCACCTAAATCAGAGGTGCCAGATAACGAAACCAGTTGACCAACCGCAAACGAAGGTACAATTGTTAGCTCTGGTCCAACGGTATCAACCTCACCGCCCGTTTTACTATCAACTGAGGTATTTCCTGCTGCATCTGAAATTGATGCAGTAACGCTGTAAATACCGTCAGCTAATACATTATCGGCAGCAACTTGCCAGTCACCATTGTCAGCTGTTTGAACAGTAATTTGATGCGATGCCCCAGCTGAATCCGTAAACGTAACAATAACGTTTGTATTTGCTTCGTTAGATGTGCCTGTAATTAATGGAGTGCTATCTTGAGTCAGTATTAATGAACTTTGATTAATACTAATTTCGGGAGCAATTGTATCAATAGTCGCTGTATTTGTTGCGTCCCCGGTATTATCAGCGCTGTCAGTAACAAATACTTCAACTGAATAATCTCCTTGTGAAAGAGAACTACTTGCCTCTACAGACCATATACCACCAGTTTGGACTGTTGTATTTACAGTATGCTCGTTCCCTTGTGCATCGGTGAATACCACAGCAACTGCATCACCCACATTGGCACCTGTCACATTTCCTGAAATACTTGGGGTTAGGTCTGTACTTCCAACAATATCGTTAATGATCACAACTGGCGCTGTTATATCAACTACCCCTGTAGTACTTGTTTTTACAGGGTTACCGGCAGTATCTGTTGTTGAAGCTGAAACCGTGTAAGTGCCCTCGCTCAATTCTGTACTTGCAGCAACTGACCATGTGCCATTTGCACCAACCGTAGCATTAACCGTTTGCTCTGCACCTAAGCTATTCGTAATTAAAATAGCGACTATGGCGCCTTGTGGAGCTGTAGTTGTGCCTGAAATTGTAGGCGTAGTGTCGTTAGAAGTTACCGGCGGTGTAATGTTAAGTGCTGGTGGAGTTAAATCTATCACTCCCTCACCAGTTGCATTACTTGTTAAACCACCTTCAGTAACACTTGCCGAAACAGTAAATTCACCCTCTGGGAGAATATTTGTAGCATCAACACTCCAAATCCCACCTACCACAGTTGTAGTTACAGTATGTGAAACATTATTAACGTCAGTTATAACGACCGTGATTTCAGTGTTATCTGCCGCACTACTTGTGCCTGATATTGCTGGTGTTTGATCGTTCGTATCAACAATTGTATTAATATTAATTGTAGGCGCATTGGTATTTAACGTTGCGGTGCTATTTGCGACTGATTCATTTCCTGCGGCATCAGTAACACTTGCAGAAACTGTAACTTCACCATCAGTCAGTGCGTCTGTTATATCCACACTCCAAGCACCTCCTGCACCAACAACAGTTGGGTAAGTCTCGGTACTATTACCATCAGTCACAGTTACAGTAATACTCGTGTTTTCAGGTTCATTGGATGTGCCTGAAATAATTGGCGTGCTGTTATTAATTGTACCTAATGCGTTTATAGTAATACTTGGCGCTTGAGTATCAACAAAACTCGAACCTGTATCGGAGCCTGTATTGCCAGCATCATCGGTAATACTTACCTCTACATCATAATTGCCATCTGGCAAGCTTGGCGCCGTAACTTGCCAATCGCCGTTAGCATCAACTATTGCGGTTAAAGTATGTATATCACCGTTGCTATCTGTAATAACTATATCGACCACCGTATCCTGTGGTTCAGTTGAAGTACCACTTATAATTGGTGTATTAGTGTTAAATACAGTTGTGTCATTAAGTACAATAACAGGTACTTGGGTATCAATTGTTAAATCAATAGTCGTGCTGCTGATATTATTAGCGTCATCGGTAATGCTTACTTGCGCCGTATAATCACCATCAACAAGTGCTACGGGGACATCTACTTGCCAATTGCCATCAGTACCCACAGTTGCTGTTAGTGTTTGACCACCAATAATAATAGTTACATCAGCACCAATTTCGTCACTCGTACCCGAAATTGTAGGAGTTGTATTAATTGTTGAATTAACTTCATTTACACTTAATGAAGGAGCAGCGCTGTCTATTTCTCCTTGCACTTGCTTCGATGTTAAGTTACCAACACCATCTCTAACCTCTGCAACAACAGTATACTGACCTTGCGCTAGCTCTGCTGGTACAGCAGCAGACCAGNTCGCCGTAAACTCTTGGCTTAGTCCTTCGCTATCGGTGACAGTCACATCAATTACAGTGCCTTGCCCCATATCGGTGGTTCCGCTAATTACTGGGGTACTATCATTCGATAAAGCATCAACACTAACGGTTAGTTCTGGCGCTACGTTATCAAAATCAAGTGTATTAACTGATGCAATATTACCAGCTGCATCAGTTGCTGTTGCAGTTACATAAGCAAGATTAAGTAAAGGCACAGTTATATTTGCAAGCCCCCATGTACCGTCAACATTCGTTGTTGCGGTGTAAGTTGCGCCAACTAATCCCCCAACTAGGTACTCTGTAATAGTGATCACAGAGCCTCCTGGTAAATCAGAATCCCCAGAAAGAGAAACTAAATTACCTGTTGCAAATGCAGGAATAATTCTCAAATCTGGTGGGATAACATCGACTTCACCACTGTCAGTGCCGGTGCCTGTATTGCCTGCGGCATCGGTGATGCTGGCGCTGACGCTGTAATTGCCTTCAGCTAATGTGTCTATTGGTGTCGCACTCCAGTTACCATTGGCATCGGTTTGTACATCAATGCTTTGAGTGGCATTCGCTGCATCTGTAAACGTCACCGTAATGGTGCTGTTAGGTGCATCACTGGTGCCAGTAACCGTCGGTGTGCTGTCGTTTGTTAATACTGGCGCATCCACGGTAATGCTTGGCGCGGTCGTGTCTATTGTGCCGTTGCCGGTAATATCGGTGCTGTTACCTGCTACATCGCTGATGTTAGCTTCAATACTATACGGTCCTTCTGCCAGTGCAGTGGTTACTTCGACCGAGAAGTTGCCGTCTGCATCAACCGTGGTGGTGAACGTTTGTGAGCTACCTAAATCATCCACTACGGTGAAGTTAATAACCGTGCCTTCAACTGCATCGCTTGTGCCGCTAAATATCGGCGTTACATCATTACTTGAACCTGGGCTGGTAAGCACAAGTGTCGGTGCAGTGGTGTCTACTTCACCAGCACCTGTGGCGGTGGTGTCGTTGCCTGCGGCATCTTCAACACTCGCACTAATGGTGTATGCACCTTCTGCAAGTGCTACCGGTACAGGGATTGACCATGTGCCATTGGCAAGTACGGTGGCGCTTATTGTTTGCGGTGTGCCACTGCTGTCAGTGACAACAATCGTTACTTCACTTCCCTGTACTGCATCGCTGGTACCTGCAATCGTTGG
>NZ_AUTQ01000155.1 GCF_000498095.1 Pseudoalteromonas sp. TB64 | reverse complement strand
CACGCGCAGCCGCTCGAGAAATGGTGCAAGGAGGTAAAGTGCATTATAATGGTCAGCGTACAAAAGCGAGTAAAATAGTAGAAGTCGGAGCAACAATCAAACTTGCTCAAGGCGTAGATGAAAAAATAATAACTATACACAAAGTGCTTGAAAATCGCCAAAGCGCCCCCATTGCACAGACCTTGTATCAAGAATCTGATGCAAGTATTGTTAAACGCGAAGAAAATGCTATCGCACGTAAAAATAACAGCTTTTTTGCCCCTCATCCGGTTAAAAAACCCGATAAAAAGCAAAGACGCGAACTTTTAAAAATGAAATCAAGTTAGGTATAGCCGCTCATGCAACAAGATTTACTTCACCGTTATTTATTCAACAAATTAGATGTTCGTGGCGAACTCGTTCAGATCGAGAGTGCCTACAATGAAATGATCGCCGACCATAATTACCCTGCACCAGTTAAGGCTTTGCTTGGAGAGTTACTCGTTGCAACCTGTTTACTTACAGCGACTTTAAAGTTTGAAGGCGAAATTGCAGTTCAACTACAAGGTGACGGACCTGTTAAATATGCAGTAATTAATGGTGATGACAAACAAAACATGCGTGGTATAGCCCGTTTACAAAGCGAAATAACCGGTACTACGGTAAAAGAGCTTATTGGGCAAGGTTATATGGTTATAACCATTACTCCAAGTAAAGGCGAACGTTACCAAGGTATAGTACCGCTAGAGCACGACACATTGAGTGAGTGTATTGAAAGCTATTTTGAGCAATCAGAGCAATTAAAAACACGTTTATGGTTTGCAACAGACACAACAGAAGGCAGTGCAAAAGCATGTGGTCTATTTTTACAAGTACTACCTGTTGATAAACAAAAGTCGATTGAAGACTTTGCTCACTTAGAAGCTCTGAGCAACACCATTAAAGATGAAGAGCTATTACACCTTGATGCTAATACTGTTCTTACTCGTTTATACCACGAAGATAACCCTCGCGTATTCGAACCACAGGCTATTAAATTTAAATGTGGTTGTAGCCGCGATAAAACAATCACCGCACTTGTTAACATAGGTCAGCAAGAATTGCTCAAAGATGTTGAAGAAAAAGGGTCTGTTAATATTAGTTGTCATTACTGCTTAAAAGAATATGTTTTTAATGAACAAGACGTAAAAAGTATTTTTAACTAATTACTTAACTTAAACAATTCTCACTAATCAAAACCGCAAAATATGCGGTTTTATATTATAAAAAGATGATACCGGTGTCATAAATAGTCGCACTTTTATGACACCGGTATCATTGAAATTATTCATGTTTTTTCCTAAATATATATGTTTTTAGAGCCTTTACGGGCTCGAATATCTTAAAACCTTCTGTTACTATAATTTCAGTTTAAGGGCACTGACATCCCAGAGCTATCCGTTCAAACTCTCTCACATAGTTAGGTATAAACATGACTAAAAGTGCTACACGTTTTGTCGATTTAACCGCAGCTGAACTTGTCGAGCATGCGATCCGCCGTGGCGAAGGTACTTTAGCCGCAAATGGAGCTTTTGTTGCAATCACTGGTCATCGTACTGGTCGTTCACCAAAAGATCGTTTCATTGTTCAAGAAGCAACAACTCAAGATGACATTCAATGGGGTAATGTAAACCGCCCATTTGATGAAAACAAATTTGACGCTTTATGGGCTCGCGTAGAAGAACATGTGCAAAGTAATGACCACTTCACCTCTCACCTAGAAGTTGGCGCAGACTCTAAGCACTATCTACCTGTAGTCGTTACTACTGAAACCGCATGGCACCATATATTCGCCAAAAACATGTTTATTGAACCACAAAAATATAACGCCTCTAACTTTCCACAATGGCAAGTTATGAATGTACCCTCGTTTGTATGTGACCCACAGCGTGATGGAACAAACAGCGATGGCACCGTTATTATTAATTTCGCACAACGTAAAGTGTTACTTGCAGGTATGCGTTACGCCGGTGAAATGAAAAAATCAATGTTTTCTGTACAAAACTTCCTACTACCAGAAAAAGGTGTATTACCAATGCACTGTTCTGCTAACGTAGGTGAAGTTGGCGATACTGCATTATTTTTTGGTTTATCAGGCACTGGGAAAACAACTCTTTCAGCAGATCCAACTCGCTTTTTAATTGGGGATGATGAACACGGTTGGGCACCAGGAAGCGTGTTTAATATTGAAGGCGGTTGTTATGCTAAATGTATCGACCTCTCACAAAAGAATGAACCTGTAATTTGGAATCCAATTCGCTTCGGTACTATTTTAGAAAATGTAGTACTAGATGAAAAAGGCGTTCCAGATTTTCACGATACAAGCCTAACTCAAAATAGCCGTGCAGCTTACCCACTTGAACACGTTGAAAAACGTAAAGTAGAAAACCGTGCAGGCGAGCCAAAAGCAGTTGTGTTTTTAACCTGCGATGTAAGTGGTGTATTACCACCGGTTTCTATTCTTAGCGAAGAAGCCGCTGCTTTTCACTTTTTAAGTGGATACACAGCTAAAGTGGGCTCTACTGAGATTGGATCTACTAGCGATATTGAATCAACATTTTCAACATGTTTTGGCGCACCATTCTTCCCACGCCCTGCAGGTGTTTACGCTGAGCTTCTTATGAAGCGTGTACGCGAGTTTGGCGCTAAAGTGTACCTTGTAAATACAGGTTGGACTGGCGGTCCTTACGGCACAGGTAAGCGCTTTGATATCCCAACTACTCGCGCAGTAATTGATGCAATTGTATCTGGTAAATTAGCGGGAGTTGAAACTCAACATATTGACGTATTAAACCTAGACGTACCAGTAGCAGTTCCGGGTGTAGATACTAACTTACTTAACCCAATTAATACTTGGGAAGATAAAGCTAAGTACAATGAATATGCAGCAAAACTTGCTGCTGACTTCACTGAAAACTTTGCTAAGTACGATGTATCTGACGATATAAAAAATGCAGGCCCTAAAGCTTAAATTAAACTTTAATATTGTATTTTAACGCCAGCCTAGAGCTGGCGTTTTATTTTTAAGCACAAAAAATGCGACAAACCGCCGTACGACTAATATCGAAAACATATAATACTCCTCCAAATAAATCACTTCTTAATACCTAAAAAATCTACATTACTCATCACGTCTATGTAACTAATGACACCAAAGCTTTTATTGTGAAAACATCTAGACGAATATATTTAGGAGGTATTACCTTATTAACCCATATCTCACTTTTCTGCAGACGTAAAGAGCCCGAATTATTAAATGCGGGCACTTTAAAACTTGAAGTCGGTGCGGAATGCCATAGTGCCCACAGCAGTGGAGAGTTGCAGTATAAATACGGCACTATCATTCTCTCAAGCAGCTTATTATCGCGCTATTGCTGAGACTGGTGAGCTAAGTGGGCTTTCTACAATGTGAAGTCGGTCGCGTAGTAGAATATCGTCGTGCCCACAGCGGTGGAGAGCCACAGTGTAAATACAGCACTATCATTCTCTCAAGCTGCTTATTATCGCGCTATTGCTGAGACTGGTGAGCTAAGTGGACTTATTGAAAGTGGTTCATGAACTGTAATCGAATGAAATAAGGGATATTAATGAGAGTGTAAGGTGTGATTTGTGCGTTATCCCCCCACATTTCACTTTTCTGCAGACGTAAAAAAGCCCGAACCGTTAGATTGGGGGTCTCTACAATGTGAAGTCGGTGCGCGCAGTAGAATACTTTAGTGCCCACAGCGATGGAGAGTTACAATATAAATATAGCACTATCATTCTCTCAAGCTGCTTATTATCGCGCTATTGCTGAGACTGGTGAGCTAAGTGGGCTTCTT
>NZ_AUTQ01000154.1 GCF_000498095.1 Pseudoalteromonas sp. TB64 | reverse complement strand
ATAAAGAACCAGTCTGGCCTGCCAGCACTCAGGAAGCGAAGGGTCTTGTTTTCTGGCATGCGCAGATACACTCATCTCTACTTTGAAGTCATGCTCAGAGTAAGATTCAATGACGGTGTATTGCGTGTTGCTTTTAATCGGGACCATCCAGTGCGACTGTGGGTGTTGCTTACGCCAATTAATCAGTAGCTCAGCGCTGAGATAACATCGGTCAAAAATAGTTAGACTGTTATTACTTACATGACTAAATAACTGCTTTGCGTAGTTCACCTCACCTTGATAACTGGGCCCGAAGGCAACGTGGTGTATCAACCGGCTACGCAAGGAGCTTAAGGCGCATAGGCGTACAATAGGATATTCTGTATGACGGTTTTTACTGTGCTTAATATAGTGAAAGTGCTCAGCAAGAGCAGGTGTATCAGGTGCACGAAATTGCGTTCCATCGACAGAAAATAACCGGAGTCCATACCACGTATCATCAGCATCTTCTTCTTGTGTCCAATGGGCTGCACATAGGTGAAATAAGGCTTGGAGGGGGTCGCTACTGAGGCGCTGTCTCGCTTGAGGAATAGCACTTGGAGCAACCGTATCGCCCAGGGTATCAGTGAGTGTTAAATCTAACTTCTCAACAATGTCACTAATAGAGCGGTCGCGAAAAAGACCCATTGCAATGATAAGCCAGACGACAAGCTCAGCAGGTAACTTACGTTTGCGAATACTTGCTTTATCGGTCTGCTCGAGCACATTAGAAATCCACTCAAGAGGGATATGTTTCTGAAATGTAGATAAAGAGTCAGGAGTGGCGAATATATCCGTATCAAGTAACCAATGACTAAGCATAAAAATACCCTCATAATCAAAAGATGATAAGGGTATTGTGAAGCAACCAAAAGATCGGTCAACCGATCAAAAATACCTTAACTGATCGGTGTTAAGCTAAACGCTGGCTTTCAATAAATTTACATTATATTTAGTTGTGCAATTTAAGCTGCTTTTAAACCTTGGTTTATAGCAACTAAATCTTCACTTGTTAATGTACCAGCCGCTTGTTTTAAGCGAAGGGTTGATAACACGTAACGGTAACGTACATCAGCAAGGTTACGTTTTGCATCATACAAATTTTGTGTACTTACTAGCACATCAACAATAGTACGAGTACCTACTTCAAAGCCTGCTTCTGTTGCTTTAAGTGCGCTTTGGGCAGAAACAACAGCTTGCTCTAGTGCTCTGTAAGTTGCGATATCAGAAACGACTTGATTATAAGATGTAATAACCGAGCGAGTTACAGCGCGGTAATTAGTTTCGTAATCTTGGCTAGCNTAGCCGATACATAAAATGCACGCGCTTGGTTTGTTGCCGCAACTGTTGCACCACCTGAGTATAGCGGTACGCTAAAATTAAGTGCTACAGAGCTTGAGTCTGCTCTAGGCTGATCATCAAAGTTAGCGCCATTAATTTCGCGGTTAGTAAGTGAATCGCCGTAGCTTGCACTTAATGTTAATTTTGGATAATGACCCGCTTTAGCTAATTCAATTTGATCCTTAGCAATATCAACCGTAACCTTAGACACTTGTAAGTTAATGTTGTTATCTTCAGCTACTTTTACAAAGTCTTCTGAACGCTTAACTGGTTTAGTTGTTGAAAATGTATCGGTATTCAAAAAGTCTAATTTAGCGTGGTATTTTCCTGTAATTTCACGAAGTTCTTCACGTGCGGTTTCTACAGCATTACCGGCAATAATTTGTTGTGCTACTGAGTTATCAAATTCAGCTTGCGCTTCGTGTACGTCAGTAATAGCGGTTAAGCCTACAGCGTAACGTTGTTTTGTTTGCTCAAGTTGACGTTCGATTGCGCGTTTTTCAGCTTCAACAAATTCAAGGTTATCGCTTGCACTTAATACGTTAAAATAACCTTCAGCAACGCGTACAATTAAATTTTGTTTTGCTGCATCGTACAAACCGCTAGCTTGTAAAGCTTGTTTGTCGGCAATATCTAAAGTATTCCAAGCACCTAAATCAAATAAGGTTTGGCTTAAGCTAACACCACGAGTGAATTGGTCTGTGTCGCTTTCAACTTTTACTTGGCTAGCTAAATCACCAACACTTTGATAAGACGTTGCGTCACTTTTTTCATAACCCATAGTCAAACCAATTTGCGGCAAGAGCGTACTCATTGCTAAATCGCTTTGATAAGATTGTGCATCAGCTTGGGCTTTTGCTTTTAACACAGTAGGATCGTTAGCTGTGGCTATTTCAAAAACTTGTAGTAAATCTTCAGCGTTAGCTGCTGTAGTGCCTAATGCGCATGATAAACTAACCAGCGCCGCAAGAATGTTCTTTTTCATGTGGGATTCAGTCCTTAGACAATTTTTATACTAAAAGCATGGTAACGTGTTTTACTTAATAACTAAAAAAAAAAAGAGTAAAACGATACGTTCAAGTGTAACAGAATATATTAACGGATTTTAATTTATTAGATAAGCAAGAGGTAGCCATATGGCTAATAAAAATTTGGTTCAATTTACCCATAAAGATGTGACCATAAAGTCGGTACAATCTCTTTATAAGGGGTTTTTTCAATTAGATTTATATCAATTTGAACATGCATTGTTTGCAGGCGGAACTTCAAAAATTATTAGCAGAGAGATTTTAGAGCGAGGCGATGCAATCGCTGTATTACCTTACGATCCCGTATCAGACACTATACTTTTAATTGAGCAAGTACGTATGGGCGCTATTAAAAGCAAACAAACTCCATGGCTGTTAGAATGTATAGCGGGTATGACCGATGGCAATGAAGATTACGAAGCGGTAGTTAAAAAAGAAGCCTTTGAAGAAGCAGGGCTTAATTTAACTGAACTTGAATTTATGTTGTCGTATCTTTCAAGTCCAGGCGGTACAACTGAACGTTTGCATTTATATTTAGCGCGCGCTGATTTAAGCGAAGTTAAATCTGGCGTTTATGGTTTAGAAACTGAAGGCGAAGATATTAGAACTCACATATTAACCGTTGATGAGGCACTTACACGGCTCAATAATGGTGAAATGGATAATGCAGCAACGGTTATTTGTATGCAGTGGCTTGCACTAAATCGTGAGAAAATGACAAACAAATGGGCATAAACTTTTACTAATATTATGGCGGTATTTTGACAGCACTTTTAACAACCCAACGATATATTCAAAGCCTTCCAAAGTATTTAACACTTTGTGAGCATAATTACTTACGACTATTAAAGTTGTTACCAAGTGATCGCGATATAGGAAGTATTCGTGAAGTGAAGTTAGGTAACAGTGAGTTTGCTACAAAAATTGATGGCAGCGCTAAGTACACTATGGATATTTCTATTAAACAATTAACAGGGATGGTTAAAGGTATTAAGCCGCTGTATTTAACAGTTAGAATGTATCACGATGCCAAAGTGGCTGAAATTGTTCATCACGATTACCATCAACGTATAAAACCTTCTTATGGTTACCCTAATCCTAAAATGCATCAAAAAGACGAAAAGTATCAGCTTAATGCTTTTTTATATGACTGGTTAGTTGCTTGTGTAGAGCACGGACAAGCGACTTTAAACTGGGATGTAAACAATGGCTTGGTTTGATGATACGTATACATTCGATAAATCATCTTTAACTATTGCACATGTCACTGATTGTCATTTGTTTGCAGATAGAACTGGTGAGTATTTTAGTATAAATACGGCTGATCATTTTGAACAAGCGCTTGCGCATATGGCGACACAACAACTTGATTGTGTGATATTTGGTGGCGATTTAACACAAGATCACAGTCTTGAATCTTACTTATTATTTAAAGAACTAATTATAAGCAGTGATTTAACGTGTCCTGTATTTTGGCTGCCAGGTAATCACGACGACATTGCATTGTTTAATCAAATTAGTGATGGGCAAATAAAAAGTGCCAAGCATGTTATTGCTAATGGCATAGAGTTATTACTAATTAATTCTAAAGGGATTACACCCGCAGGTTGGGTGACAGATACCCATTTAGATGAAATAACACAGTGCTTGATTCAATCAAGTAACAGCAAAGTGATATTTTGCCATCACAATCCTCTACCAATAAATGGCTACCTTGATAAGCATATGCTTGAAAATGGTCCGCAACTTTTAAATGTATTGGTAAATAGTGACCGAGTAAATGCAATGTTTTATGGGCATGTTCATAACGAATATGAGCAAAGCTTTAGAGGGCTTAATATTCTTTCTACTCCAGCAAGTTCGGTGCAGTTTAAAAAACATAGCTCGCAGTGGTTGCAACAAAATTGTGGTGCAGCTTATAGAATGCTTTATATAGTTTCAAAACAAGATAAAATAAGCATAAGAACGGAAGTGGTATGGCTAAACGAGTAATTTATATTCATGGCTTTAATAGCTCACAAAAATCATATAAAGCTGTGCGCTTTGGTGAGCTTATGGCACACTATGAAGTTGACTATTGTGTGCCGTGCTTAAACCACGAACCTTTACAAGCAATCATTAAGCTTGAGCAGTTATTAACACCTAATACCGTATTATTAGGAAGTTCGCTTGGCGGTTTTTTTGCCACATATTTATCGCAGCGTTATCAAATTCCTGCAGTGGTAATAAATCCCGCAGTAGCACCATACAACTTATTACAGTCATTGATTGGACCTAATTACAATCCGTATCAAGATTATCATTATGATTTAAATAATAGTCATATAGAAGCGCTCAAAGCTTTGGCTGTAAATGAATTAAAACACCCTGAACTGCTCTATTTATTACAGCAAACGGGCGATGAAGTGTTAAATTTTCAACACGCAGTAAATTATTATTCGCAATGCAAGCAGCTAGTAGAATTTGGTGGCGACCACAGTTACACCGGTTTCGAGAGCACCTTTGCAAGTATTGTAGATTTTCTTAAAGTCACGTAAAACTAGCTGAGCATAGCCTTAGCGCATATAAAGATAAAAATTATGAGTGATCAAAATTATAATGCCGAAGCCATTGAAGTACTTAATGGATTAGATCCGGTAAAAAGACGCCCAGGGATGTACACAGATACAACACGTCCCAATCATTTAGGTCAAGAGGTTATCGATAACAGTGTCGATGAAGCCATGGCCGGTCACGCCACGCGTATTGACGTGATTTTACACGAAGATAACTCACTCGAAGTTAGTGATGATGGTCGTGGTATGCCTATTGATATCCATCCGGAAGAGGGGATACCTGGGGTTGAGCTGATCTTCACTAAATTACACGCCGGTGGTAAGTTTTCTAATAAAAACTATCAGTTTTCTGGTGGTTTGCACGGGGTAGGTATTTCGGTTGTAAATGCGTTATCTACGCGTGTAGAAGTAACAGTAAGACGCGACGCTCAGCAATTTAGAATGGCATTTGAAAGCGGCGATAAAGTAGAAGACTTAAACGTAATTGGTACAGTCGGTAAGCGTAACACCGGTACTACGGTTCGTTTTTGGGCTGATGTTAGCTACTTTGATTCACCAAATTATTCAATTACTAAACTTAACCATTTATTAAAAGCCAAAGCGGTTTTATGTCCTGGGCTGCGTATTAAGTTTGTTAACAAACAAACAAAAGAAACCCAAGAATGGTTTTACGAAACAGGCTTAAAAGATTATTTAGTTGAAGCAATTAAAGGTTTTGAAACCCTACCGCAAGACCCATTTGTTGGCGAATTTAAAAGCTCAATTGAAGGCGCTGATTGGGCTGTTGTATGGCTACCTGAAGGTGGTGAATCAATAGCTGAAAGCTACGTAAACCTTATTCCTACCGCACAAGGTGGTACACACGTAAATGGTTTACGCCAAGGCTTGCTTGAAGCAATGCGTGAATTTTGTGAGTTTAGAAACTTACTCCCACGTGGTGTGAAACTGACTCCTGATGATATTTGGGATCGTTGTAGTTATGTGTTGTCGGTTAAAATGCAAGACCCTCAATTTGCAGGCCAAACAAAAGAAAAACTATCATCACGCTCGTGTTCTGCATTTGTATCGGGGGTTGTAAAAGACTCGTTTAGTTTATGGTTAAATGAACATACCGATACCGCAGAGTTATTAGCTGAGTTATGTATTTCAAATGCGCAAACTCGCTTGCGTGCAGCTAAAAAAGTAGTGCGTAAACGTGTTACTGCAGGTCCTGCTTTACCAGGTAAACTTACCGATTGTAGTGCGGCAGACAACGACCGTACCGAATTGTTTTTAGTGGAAGGTGATTCTGCTGGTGGCTCTGCTAAACAAGCAAGAGACCGTGAATTTCAGGCTATCATGCCGCTACGTGGTAAAATTTTAAATACGTGGGAAGTTGAGTCAGGTCAAATACTGGCATCACAAGAAGTACACGATATTTCAGTGGCATTGGGTATTGATCCAGAATCAACGGATATGTCGGCATTACGCTACAATAAAATTTGTATATTAGCCGATGCTGACTCGGATGGATTACACATTGCGACGTTATTGTGTGCACTGTTTGTACGTCACTTTCCTGAGTTAGTAAAAACAGGTCATGTGTATGTTGCAATGCCACCTTTATTTAGAATCGATATTGGCAAAGAAGTTTACTACGCTCTAGATGAGCAAGAGAAAACGGCAATTTTAGCGCGTATTGAAGCTGAGAAAAAACGCGGTAAAGTAAACGTTCAACGATTCAAAGGTCTAGGCGAAATGAATCCGCTGCAGTTGCGCGAAACGACTATGGACCCTAATACACGACGTTTAGTACAGCTTACTTTAGAAGATGAAGTAGAAACCATGGAAATGATGGATATGCTACTTGCTAAAAAACGATCGCCAGATCGTCGTCAATGGTTAGAAGATCATGGTAACAAAGCACAAGTTTAGCCAGCGTAAGCGCTGAAACCTAGGAGAGGCATATGAAAAGGTTACTTAATACACTGCTACTGCTTGGATTAGTTAGTAGCCCTGTAATGGCGAAAAATATACTCGATAAGCTTACAGTTCCAGCCGGATTTGAAATTAGTTTATTTGCAGATAATGTAGAAAATGCCCGTCAAATAGCAGTTTCAAAAAAAGGTATTGTATATGTAGGTTCTCGCAAGGCGGGTAATGTATATGCACTTATTGATCATAATAGCGACGGCGTAGCAGATAAAAAAATGTTGGTTGCTGAGGGGTTAAATATGCCCTCAGGTATCGCCATTAAAGATGGTGATTTATATGTAGGTGAAGTACACCGTATAATTCGCTTTAAAAATATTGATACCCAATTAAAAGATCCAAAGTTTGATGTTGTTTATAACGCATTGCCGTCTGAGCGTCATCATGGTTGGAAGTTTTTACGTTTTGCGCCAACGGGTGAGTTAATAATTCCAGTTGGTGTGCCATGTAATATTTGTGCTGAGGATGAACGCTTTGGTCGAATTTTTGCGTTAAATGTAGAAACAAAGCAAATAAAAACCATAGCGCAAGGGGTAAGAAACTCAGTTGGTTTTGATTTTCATCCTGCCACTCAAGCCCTATGGTTTACTGATAATGGTCGCGACATGATGGGCGATGATATTCCGCCGGATGAATTAAATCGTGCAACTAAAGAAGGTGAGCATTTTGGCTTTCCGTATGTACACGCCGGTGCGATTATCGATCCTGAATTTGGTGCAGGCAAAAATATTGCCGATTACACGTCGCCGGCACTTGCACTCCCTGCACATGTAGCACCACTGGGCATTCATTTTTATAACGGTAAGCAATTTCCAGCAAGTTATAAGCAGCAGTTATTTGTTGCTGAACATGGCTCATGGAATCGTTCTAAAAAGTCAGGTTATAAAGTAGGGCTGGCAACAATTGAAGTAGGTCGCGTAACTAAATATACACTATTTATTACTGGTTTTATGAAAGACGAAACAACATTTGGACGCCCTGTTGCATTTGCAGAGTTAGGCGATGGCAGTCTATTGGTAAGCGATGATTACGCCAATGTAATCTACCGTGTAAGCTATAAGAAAAACTAGGTAAGCTTTAATGAGTGATACAGATACCTTGCTAATGCAAGGAATTGAACAACAAACAATGGGGCGTTTTACAGAAGACGCCTATTTAAACTACTCCATGTACGTAATTATGGATCGTGCTTTACCGCATGTAGGTGATGGCTTAAAACCAGTACAGCGTCGTATTATTTATGCGATGAGTGAACTGGGTTTATCGGCAAATGCTAAGTACAAAAAATCAGCCCGTACAGTGGGTGACGTACTCGGTAAATATCATCCACATGGCGACAGCGCTTGTTACGAAGCAATGGTATTAATGGCGCAGCCATTTTCTTATCGCTACCCTTTGGTAGACGGGCAAGGAAACTGGGGGGCGGCAGATGATCCTAAATCGTTTGCAGCAATGCGTTATACCGAAGCGCGTTTATCAAAGTTTTCTGAAATACTGCTTAAAGAGCTTGGTCAAGGCACTGTAGATTGGACACCAAATTTTGATGGCACAATGGATGAACCTGTTGTACTGCCTTCTCGTTTACCGCATATTTTACTTAACGGTATAACCGGTATTGCCGTAGGTATGGCAACCGATATTCCGCCGCATAACGTACGTGAAGTAGCCAGTGCATGTTGTTTATTACTTGATAAACCAAAAACAGAGCTTGAAGAATTACTTGAGCTTGTACATGCGCCAGATTACCCAACCGATGCTGAAATAATTACCCCAAAAGCCGATATTCATAAAATATATAAAACCGGTCGTGGGTCTATCAAAATGCGCGCGGTATACACTGAAGAGCATGGCGATATTGTTATTACGGCACTGCCGCATCAATGTTCTGGTGGTAAAGTACTTGAGCAAATTGCAGCGCAAATGAACGCTAAAAAATTACCAATGATTGCCGATTTACGTGACGAGTCAGATCACGAAAATCCAACACGTATTGTAATTATTCCGCGCTCAAATCGTATTAAAGCTGAGCCATTAATGGCGCACTTATTTGCAACCACCGATTTAGAAAAAAATTACCGCGTAAACTTAAATATGCTGGGGCTAGATGGTCGTCCGCAGGTTAAAGATTTACGCTGTATTTTAAGTGAATGGCTAATATTTAGACGTGAAACAGTGCGTCGTCGTTTGCAGTACCGTTTAGATAAAGTATTAGCGCGTTTGCATATTTTAGAGGGCTTATTAGCCGCCTTTTTAAATATTGATGAAGTAATTGAAATCATCCGCAGCGAAGATAAACCAAAGCCTGTATTAATGGAGCGCTTTGATTTAACTGATACGCAAGCAGAAGCAATTTTAGAATTAAAACTTCGTCATTTAGCCAAGCTTGAAGAATTTAAAATTCGCGGTGAGCAAGATGAACTAGCCAAAGAGCGTGATAAATTAGCGCAAATTCTTGGTTCAGAACGTCGTATGTCGACACTGCTTAAAAAAGAAATCCAAGAAGCCGCTGAAATGTACGGTGACGATCGTCGCTCGCCAGTGATTGAGCGCTCAGAAGCTAAAGCACTCAACGAAAAAGACTTAATTCCATCAGAGTCAGTCACTGTTGTGCTATCAGACAAAGGCTGGGCACGCGTTGGTAAAGGTCATGACTTAGATGTACAAGGTTTAAATTATCGCTCGGGTGACGGCTTTAGAGCCTCTGCTCGTGGTAAGAGTAATCAACCTGCGGTATTTTTAGATTCAGCAGGACGCGCGTTTGCAACCGATGCGCATAGCCTACCTTCGGCGCGCAGCCAAGGCNGAGCCAATGACTGGCCGATTTAACTTAACAGCAGGTGCTAATTTTGAGCACGTGGTAATGAGTGAAGATGAGCAAGTATTGCTTATGGCGTCAGATGCGGGTTACGGCTTTATTACCGACTTTAAAGACTTAGTTAGTAAAAATAAAAACGGTAAAGCGTTAGTAAGTGTACCTAAGGGTGGAATATTACTTTCTCCTATTAGAGTTAACGACGTAGCTAGCGATTATTGTATGGCTATTTCTAACGAAGGCAGAATGCTTTTATTCCCGCTGCGTGACTTACCAAAGTTAGGCAAAGGTAAAGGTAATAAAATAATCTCTATTCCAGGTGCTAAAGTGCAAGCTCGCGAAGAGTTTGTAAAAGTGCTTGCTGTTGTACCACAAGGCAGTAGCGTAACATTGCATGCTGGTAAGCGAAAACTAACCCTTAAACCAAGTGATCTAGAACACTATCATGGTGAGCGAGGTCGTAGAGGTAATAAGCTACCGCGCGGGTTACAGCGTGTTGACGAAGCCGTTGTTGAGTTAACACCTCAAGATGATGAGCCAATAGAAACCATTATTGAAGAGTAGCCAAATACTTTTTTGTATAATTAGAAACGGCCTGCATTTGCAGGCCGTTTTTGTTTTCAAATAAAAAATTAAAAATTTCAGCGTACACTTGTGCGCTATTATCTCGTTTGTGTCACAAAATAACGCTATAATACTTATAATAGATTTTAGGAGATGTTCATTTGCTAGCTGTTATTCGTATTTTTATTATGCTGCTATTTATATTGTTAAGCTGTTTTTTTGGCTTATTGCTTTCGTTAGTAAGACCATTTCACCGTAATAATGTACATATTATAGCGGGTTGGTTTGGCTCAATGGCTAAAATGATTGGTGTTAAATTAGTTCTAACACGTCATAAAGATGCTGCTGATATTGGTCCTGCTGTTTATGTTGCTAACCATCAAAATAGCTACGATTTATTTACAGTGCCAGCAATGGTGCCAAAAAACTGCGTGAGTTTAGGTAAAAAGAGTTTAAAGTGGATCCCATTTTTTGGTCAGCTTTATTGGCTTTCAGGTAATATTTTAATTGATCGAGCAAATCGTTCAAAAGCGGCTGGTACAATTTCAAAAGCAGCTGATAAAATAAAGCAAAATGGCTTATCTGTTTGGGTATTTGCCGAAGGTACCCGTAGCTACGGGCGCGGTTTATTGCCTTTTAAAACAGGGGCTTTTCATACCGCTATGAGTGCAGATGTACCAATAGTGCCAGTGTGTATGAGCACTTCGCATAAAACCATTAAGCTAAACCGCTGGGATAATGGTACAATTTACATCGAAATGTTAGCGCCTATATCACTTGATGAAAGTATTAGTGCGCGAGAGCACGCCAAAAGTGTACACAGTATTATGGCTGCTAAAATAACTGAATTAGATGCTCAAGTGAGAGAAAAATAATGGAAAATTGGCGTGAAATAAGTGAAGACATCGTATCTTCATTACTTGAAGATGGGTCTGATCCTGAAATATTATACGAAGTAGAACATCACTTTGTATGTGAAGACTTTCCTAAATTAGAGCAAGCTGCTCTTGCTGCTTTTAAATTGGGTTACGATGTTGAAGAGCCAGCAGAACTTGAGCTTGAAGACGGTAGTAAAATTTGGAGCTTTGACATAGTTGTTGAAGCTGAGCTTGATGTAGACGTTATTATGGAAGACGTTGATAAGCTAGCTCAACTAGCTGTAGAGTGCGAAGTAGAATACGACGGTTGGGGCACTTACTTTCAAGAGTAATTAGCAACTAGCGTTTATTAAAAGGCGAACATTGAAAAATGTTCGCCTTTTTTGTTTGAGAAAAATTTATCCCATCAATTAAGCTACTTATATAAACATCGTAAGTTTGCTGAAGTACGGTTATCTATCGAGGTTAAATTTACAGCTCTGTTTTCTAAGTAATGTAGGGGGGCTATTTAATGTGGTGTTATGTAGTGATAACTCTCTCTGTAAATAGGTGATAACGACACATAGGGGTGAAATATACGATGCCCAAAGGCTATTTCTAGCAGAAATTAGCTCTTTATTGCCTGCATAGATGTAGTTAAAGAGGTGAGTAGGATGTTGATGCTTTAGTTTTTTTACTGATTCTTAAATAGGTGAAGAGCGGTGAGGCAACAAAGAAGCCGTTACCGAGCTTATTAGATTATAAATCCCACACTGCGTTTAAATTGTACCACTACAAATATCTCCTAGATTGAACAAACTTTAACCCTGAAAGGCGGCACGCTTTTAGGTATATTTACTCCCGCCGTTTTATACCTGTTTTTTACTGAAGATACATTTATTTGATGCTTTTTAAGTGCCGATTCAACTTTGCATAATTATATTATTGCGCAACTAAAAGCCGATATGTAAATAATTCTTCATAAAAGATGAATTTACTTAATGCTTATTGGTTAACCAATAGTGTAATTTAGTAACCAAAGCTGAACGTAAGCTTTATTACCAAAAACAAAATAAACAATTTTTTCATTTACATTTTTACCGATTTTTTGATTTTTAATAAATGTTCGTTTTTTGGTCTACCAATTACAATTTATTGTTAGTACTTATTTATTATTTTCACGCTGTTCCTTATTTAGGTTTTATGTCTTTTTTGCTCATAATTTCTACCTTATTTGTTGTTTATACTGCATTTTTACCTATTATCCATACAAGAAAGTAAATGTAACTAGTACTTATTTCTTATTAAATTAAATGTTGCAAAGTATTAACAAGAAATATACCTTGTGTTTCGACCAGCTGGTAACTTCAATTGGTAATACATTCTTTCAACTCAAGTCTGGAGCTTTGTTTTGATTTTATTATTACCAATTACACAATATACAATACACAATTTAAAGCTTGTTTACAGGCAGTGATCTAGGTTCAAGTGATTTTTTACTTAGCCAAGTAGTAGATTGTTTTCATGTACAGGTTCGGAGAAATAACATAATGATTAACCAAAAATCCCTATTTATACTTGCAGCTATGACTGCTAGTTCAAGTTTCGTACAGGCAGCAACTATTGAAAACTCTGGTTTTGAAGATGGTTGGAGCAACTGGAATGAAGTAGAACCAGCCGCTATTTCAGATAGTGCTTACAAAGGTTCTAGTTCGTTAAAAATTCAAGGTAGTCCTGGTCGTGTGCACCAAGTTGTAAATATAGATAAAAACACTGAATACACGTTAAGTGCATATGTACTTGGTAAAGGTGAAATTGGCGTTAATGATCTAAACGGCTTATTTCAAAGCGAAAAATTTGATGTTTCTTCATGGACTAAAGTGACTAAAACATTTACCTCAGCGAATACTAACTCATTACAAGTTTTTGCTAAGCACAATAACAGCTCAAGTGATGTTCGTTTTGATGACTTTGCTCTAAGCAATGGTGGTTCAGGTGGTGGTGACACTGGCGGCGGTGATACTGGTGGCGGTACTGATAACGGTTCTGGCATAGCAAGCAATATCACTGATGGCAGTATTTTCGACCTTGAAGGCGACAATCCTAACCCATTAGTAAATAGTGACACTTTAGAATTTGTTCCTTTAGAAGCACGTCATATCACTCCAAATGGAAATGGCTGGCGTCATGAATATAAGGTTAAAGAAAGTGCACGTGTTGCAATGACCGAAACCTATGAAGTTTTTGAAGCAACTGTAAAAGTTGAAATGTCGGATGGTGGTAAAACGATTATTTCTCAGCACCATGCTAGCGATACCGGTACAATTTCGAAAGTATATGTTTCAGATACTGATGAATCAGGTTTTGATGATAGCGTAGCGGGTAACGGAGTTTTTGACGTTTATGTTCGTTTACGTAACACCAATGGTAACGAAGAAAAGCATGCACTAGGTACTATTACTAGCGGTGGTTCATTTAATCTAAAAGTAGTGAACAATTACGGAGACGTAGATGTAACTGCACTAGGGACTACTTTTGGTATTCCAGTAGAAGATGACTCAGAGTCTTACTTCAAATTTGGTAACTACCTACAATCGCAAGACCCATATACACTAGATGATTGTGGTGAATCAGGTAACTCAGACTCATTCAAAGAGTGTTTTAAAGATTTAGGTATTACTAAGTCTAAAGTTACTATGACAAATGTTAGCTACATAAGAAAAACTAACTAGTCATTTGATTACTTAATTATTTATAAGGTCACTTTAGTGTAAAACTGAGTGACCTTTTTTATTATAGTGTTTTAATTAAAGGTGATTGTGAATACAGTACAAAGTTACTCACAGATATAGTTTGCTTACATACTATTAATTGTATTTGGGAGTAGTGATTAAAAAGAATAACTATAAATAAGCGTGTTTGTAATGCTTGTTTTTTACCTATTTAATTTCAATTTACAAACAATATTTGAAAGACTTCAGAGCGTTGGTTTATTTTTTAATATCTATCATATTTTGGTTGATAATGTTTAAGATTATCAAAATGAAGAGTACAAAAAAATAGAGAGGCAGAGTCGTTTTTTTGAATAAAAATGATTAAAAAATTCGTTGAAAAAGTCATTAAAATCAAATAATTTAATTGTAACGCGAGGTTTGTAATTAGTTGCCTTGGTAAATACACCTGCGCTACTTTATAAAATCACATTACTGTAATAAATAAGTGAAAACGCAGATGCTAAGAGTTAATTGCCTTATAAAACCCTCTTCGATAAAAAAGGATTTGGTAGCATCTAAAGCCAGTTTTTATTTTTAAAGTACACTCCAATACCGCCGGTAAGTACAATTAAAAATATCACGAAGGCACTAAATGCATAGGGGCTTTCTGTTCCTGGTATACCGCCTACGTTCACACCTAATAAACCTGTTAAAAAGCCTAATGGTAAAAATAAAGCAGCAACTACCGACATTACATACATGCGCTGATTTAGTTGCTCAGATACTTGGTTGGTGATGGTTTGTTGAATAATTTGTGCGCGTTCAATTGAGCTATCTAATTCTTCAAGATAACGAATAAGTAAGTTTGTGGTTTCATTTAACTTTGCTTTATCGTCTTCATCAATCCATGGGTAATGATGGTTAACCATACTGCTTAGCGCTTCTTTTTGTGGTTTTAAATAGCGTTTAAGCGCAATTGTTTGACGACGTAATTGTGATAAACCTTGGTTATCAAAAGGTTTACTTGGCTCGTCTATTTCCTCTTCAAATTCGTCAAGAGTTTCATCAAGCGAATTAATAACGCCTTGCATGCGTGATGTAAGCTTTTGCGCAATAGAGCACACTAGCTCTGATATGCTACAAGGACCTGTATTACTGTTAAATGAAGTAAGAATATCTTGTATTGATAATAAGCGACGTTTACGCGTTGTGATCACAATATCTTGATTAATAAAAAATCGAATTGAAACCATGTCTTCGGGGCTTTGCGCTGGGTTTAAATTAATACCACGTAAAAAGAGCATATGACCGTTGGTAGCAGGGGTAATACGAGGGCGAGTTTCGTCTGCCGTTAACGACTCAAGTTCGTAATCCGTTAAAAAATCACAATCTTTCAACCAAGCTACAACTTCTGCCTGGCTATAATCCATATGTACCCATAACTTACCTTGTTGAGGCTTCCAGTTATGTAATTCATCGCTGTTTTCTATGGCGCGAGCGCCGCCATTTTCGTCAAGCACAAGAGCATGAAGTAAGCCATTAATCATATTAATTTCTCATAATAGTGTATTTTTAATACTGTTAACTATAGTGTACCTACTTAAGTAATATAGGTTAGCTATATTTTAAATGGATGATGTTTTTACTTAAAGTCCTCAGTAAGTTGATAAACGCATACAAATTATTAATTGTATTTAACCTTACAGTAAGGTGCGCATTGTTAAACTAGTTGGCTATAAAGATCAATCAAATCGACTTATCGACTAGATAAATTTATTTCGTTGGTCTTTTTTGACCGGTAGCGTATAAGTCACTTTTTTAATAAGGGCACATTTATGACAGCAAAAATAACAGTTGGTTGGCGTGAGTGGCTAAGTTTACCAGAGCTTGGCATCAGTCGAATAAAAGCTAAAATTGATACCGGCGCCCGCACTTCATGTATTCATGCAATTAATATTGAAGAGTACGAAGTTGACGGAGAAAAATGGGTTAAATTTACAGCCCAGCCATTGCAAGAAGATGAGCAAACTCAAATTACTTGCAATGCAAAGGTTAAAAAAAAGAAGTATGTAACTAGCTCTAGCGGGCAAAAAGAATTACGTTACTTTATAGAAACAACATTGCATGCAGGCAATGATAGTTGGCCAATAGAAATTACATTGGCGAGCCGTGCAACAATGAAGTTTAGAATGTTATTAGGGCGTACAGCCATGGAAAATCGCATAACCGTTGATCCGGCTTTATCTCATTTATTATAAAAGTATTGAGTTTTTGGGTGTGTAATACATGCCCGAAGAGTCGATGCTACACAATTTAGTTAAGGTTTTAACTATGAAAATTGGTATTTTATCTCGCAACAAAAATTTGTATTCAACACGTCGTTTAATTGAAGCTGCAGAAGCACGTGGACACGAAGTTAAAGTGGTTGATGCATTACGCTGTTATATGAATATAAACTCAGAACAACCAGAAATTCATTACCGCGGTGAGAACTTAAAAGGGTTCGATGCAATTATTCCACGCATTGGTGCATCGGTTACATTTTATGGCTGTTCTGTATTACGCCAGTTTGAAATGATGGGTGTTTACCCTGTAAACGAATCGGTGGCTATTTCTCGTTCGCGCGATAAATTACGTTCATTACAGCTTTTATCACGCAAAGGCGTGGGCATGCCAGTAACCGGTTTTGCTAGCAAACCAGATGACGTAAAAGACTTATTAGAAATGGTTGGCGGCGCACCAGTAGTAATTAAATTACTAGAAGGTACGCAAGGTATTGGTGTAGTACTTGCTGAAACGCGTAAAGCGGCAGAAAGCGTTATTGAAGCATTTATGGGCTTAAAAGCTAACATTATGGTTCAGGAATACATTAAAGAAGCTGGCGGTGCTGATATACGTTGTTTCGTATTGGGCGATAAAGTAATTGCAGCAATGAAGCGCCAAGCACAAGAAGGTGAGTTCCGCTCTAATCTTCACCGTGGTGGTAGCGCTACATTAGTTCGTATTACACCAGAGGAGCGTAAAACAGCAGTAGCAGCCGCTAAATCAATGGGTCTAAACGTAGCTGGCGTAGATTTACTTCGCTCATCTCGTGGTCCTCTTGTGATGGAAGTAAATTCATCACCAGGTTTAGAGGGCATTGAAATAGCAACAGGTAAAGATATTGCGGGCATGGTGATTGATTTCATCGAAAAAAATGCTTCAAGTAAAGGAACAGCAACACGTGGCAAAGGTTAAAATTAACCGTCCTTTTACCTTATTAGGTGAAAGTATTGGCGTAGGTGAGCGTAAAACTCTTGCCTTGGAAGCTGCTAAGCTTTACACCCACTCACCACTTAATATTCCTATCGAAGTGGTTAATGGTGTAATGGAAGGACCAGTGCTAATGGTCTGTGCGGCTATTCATGGTGATGAATTAAACGGCGTAGAAGTTGTGCGTCAGTTGCTTGCTAAAATAGATCCTAGCCAATTACGTGGCACGTTAATAGCGGTACCTATTGTGAATGTATTTGGCTTTATTCATAAGTCACGATACTTACCCGATAGACGCGATATGAACCGTAGTTTTCCTGGGTCTGAGCGTGGCTCGTTAGCTGGGCGCATGGCTTATATGTTTTTCAATCAAGTGGCGGTACATTGCACGCACATAATTGATTTACATACCGGTGCTATTCATCGAACTAACTTACCGCAAATTCGCGCTAACTTAGCTGATGAAGCAACAGCCGACATGGCTAAAGCATTTGGCACGCCAGCAGTAATCGATGCGTCACTACGAAACGGTTCGTTACGAAGTGAAGCTGC
Organism: Pseudoalteromonas sp. TB64; assembly: GCF_000498095.1. GTDB lineage: Bacteria > Pseudomonadota > Gammaproteobacteria > Enterobacterales > Alteromonadaceae > Pseudoalteromonas. Next base: position 12,325 of record NZ_AUTQ01000154.1, on the reverse strand, counting down.
AAACTTAGGTATACCAGTTATAACTTATGAAGCAGGCGAAGCATTGCGTTTTGATCCAATCGCAATAGCAGCCGGTGTGCAAGGCGTTGATTATGTTATGCGTCATTTAAAAATGATTCGTGGCAAGCGTCCTAAAAAGTTACCAGATCCTATTATTGCAGGTTCAACTAGTTGGATTCGTGCTGAAGTTGATGGCATTGTGCGTGCACAAGTATCCCTCGGTGAGCATGTAACTAAAGGGCAAGTGCTTGCTTATATAAGCAGCCCTCTGGGTGACTCTGAACTGGAGCTTTTATCTCCTAAAGGCGGTATTGTTATTGGTCAGCAAACTATGCCATTAGTAAATGAAGGTGATGCCGTATTCCACCTTGCTTACTTTGCAAATGACAATAGTTTAGTAGAGCAGCAACTAGAGAACTTTATTGACGAAATAAATGATTTAGATGACGAGCTTAAAACAGCCGAACTAAATAATTAATTTTAATACTGTTGTAAAAAAGCCGTTTTAGTAATTACTAAAACGGCTTTTTTGTATGTTTATTTTAATTTAAGATTTTTTAGGTCCAATAATACGTTTTATCGTTGGTGCTTTTGTTGGTTTAGGTTCTTTATTTAAAACCATGACGGGGCGAGTAACAAAAAGGTTATTAGGATAAATAACACGGTGCCCGTCTATATGTTCAAGAACTACATTCATTAAGCCCATTTCTACAATACGACCTTCGATATTATTAGCACCATCAATAATACGAACCCAATACCCAACTCTACAATCATTTTGGATAAACATAAGCAAAAACGCGGTTAAGTTACTTAATAGCGACCATGCCGCAAAAAGTGCAACGCCTAGCATGGCAAACAACGATGAGCCCAGTACTAGCAACCCGCGTAGCTCAATACCCCAAAATACCAGTACTAAACATAACATCACACAGGCAAGTATTATTTTAAGCAGCAGCTCTGCGCGCGATTTATGGTGTAAATCAACTTTACCTTTTATGGTTTTTTCGAGAAGCTTTTTAGTAAGTTTTAGTAGCAACGGATAAAGTAGCAAGGCAATTATGGTTACAATCAATTTATATTGCGCACCAAAAAAATCTAAAATCTCTAACGGTTCCAAAATATATTCTCACATGAGTTATAAGCAATAATTAAGTGATTAGTTTAACGTTTTAGTCTGATACGAAATAGCTATTTAATTAGCGTTTTGGTTATTTAAAAAGATTTTTTTACACTTACTAGCCATTGAACAGAATCTACATCTTCGTAGCTATCAAGTGGGGCGGCAATATCTATATGGATCATGGTGCCTGCATTTGCACGACTCGGTGCTAGGCGCAAACCTATACCAACATTTTTAAGTACATGGTCATTTTCGCCGTTATCTTGGTCGTTAAACCATGCTCTACCAACATCAACAAATCCAGCCGCACCCACTTTAAATAACTGTAGCAAATCGTATTCCCAGTAATAGCGTTTTTCTAGGCTGAATAAAAAGCTACGGTCGCCATGTTGATAATCCATTGGGTAACCGCGCAAGCCAGTTTCTCCACCTAAAGTAAGTTGTTGATCGGCAGTTAAGTTTTTAGCATATTGCACACGCGCTTTTACATACCAAGACTGATCAATGCTGGTATTTAAATAATATTGAATTTGACTCGTTGCTTTAAAGTTTTCGAGTTTTTTGTCTTCTTTATTCCAGTAACCATCAATATCAGTACTAAATCGCCATAATGTATTATCGCCACTAAAATGTGCTTTTTTAAAGTTAAATGAGTAAACCGCACGGGTATCATCATTACTTAACGATTCATCTGAGTAACCCAGTAACGCTTTGACATTCCAGCCAAGGTTTAAATCTTCTGTTCGATGGATGCTGTCGAAGTTACGTACTTTTATATAGTTATCTTCAAACCAATGCCCGCTCACATAAGGGTAGCTCAAGCTTCTATTTTCGGCTAAAGGCGCAAAGGTGGTGTCTATTGCATTAAAAGTGTCTTGTTGATCTACATAACCTAATGTAAGACGTTGGGTCCAATTATTACTCAAAGCTTTAGAGTGACCAATAAATACACTATTTAAATCGGTGGTTTGATCAAACTCGCTAAACTCTTCACCACGTTGATATAACGATTCTTCGCGTTGCTCAGAGTAGCTTAATATGCCATAGCTAAAAGGAGTATCTATTGCGTAAAATGGGTAGGTGAGCTCAAGTAAATGACGCTTGCCATCGCTGTTATCAGCATACTCTAATCGACCTCGGTAACGCGTAGAAAAAATATTTGGGTCGTCATACACAAATAAATAACCATTACGATCGCTGTCTGTAGTACGTGAAAAGGATAAGCGTTTCCCCCAGCCAAATAAGTTCGATTCTCTAAAGCCAATACTCGATTTATTTTCACCGCCACTGCGACTAAAGCTTATCTCTGGTAATAAAGTCCATAAGTCGCGGGTAACTACTTTTACATTCACGTCGCCGTCACAGTTTTCGGTTGCACTAATTTCAGCATCATATAAATAACTTTCTTTACGTAAAAGACGCTCTGATTCAGATAGCTTTCTCGCATCGTATTTATCGCCTGCGGCAAATAATAATAGGTTATTTATTACATCAGGTTCTGTTTGAATATGCGCACGATTAGCAAAGCGAAATAGGGCGTTATTTTCTTCTTCAATTTCGGTATTAAATACGTTGAGTTGTTCAAGAGTTATATTGGCAATTTTGGCGTTGGGTTTAGCGGCGACAAGAATGGTTTCGTCGTCTAGTTGACGGCGTAAATTTTGATTGGTTGATTGTTTTGATTTTTCAACGAGGCAATTATCTAAGGTCGTAGGTTGTTCTTGCGCAAATGCACTGGACATAAATATAAATAAACCTAAAAAACTTAAGGCTATATAAAATTGCGTAATCCACTTATTATTGACCATTCAAACCCTTTACTGCTACGTAGCAATTTACTACTGTAATATCAGCTTACATCATTGTTATTTAAATGTAAGCAAAAAGTATGGAGTTTGAAAATAAAATAACGTTAATAAATCAGAAAAAACAAACTAGCTTAAATAGTAGGCTAGTGCAGCAAGTAAGTGATCAGCATCAACGCCCTCGCCATTAATCCAAATACTTTGACTGTAATGCTCGTAATTTAAATTAAAGCTTTGCTGATTGTAAGTAAAGCGAACCTGATGACGATCAGCGCCGCCAGAATACTCATTAATAGTCACATCAGCTGAATGTAAAAATAATGTACTCCATAGCTCAAAGTCATCATCATGTGGAGGTTCAACAGGTGTAACTACAATGCATTTATGGATATGGTCGTATTCTATTTGGGTCATAATATTCTTAATTTGTAGCTAGATAATTGCGAATTGCAGTTAAAAATGCGCCGCCGTATTTATTTAATTTAGTAAAGCCAACCCCAGACACTTTTAAAAACTCACTGTCGTTTGTTGGCATAATCTGCGCCATTTCGGCTAATGTTTTATCGTTAAATACAACATAAGGTGGAACATCGTCAGCATCGGCAAGCTCTTTTCGCAGCGCCCGTAAGCGAGCAAACAGTTTTTTATCGTAATTAAATTGGGCTAATTTATCTTGATAAACATGCTTAGATTGCAAGCGTGGTTCGGCTAATTGCAGTGCGTACTCGCCTTTTAAAATTGCACGTGCAGCTTCGGTTAATCTAAGTGAAGCACCTTGAGTAATATCTTGGCTTAATAAGCCTTGGTGAATAAGTTGGCGTAAAATACTGAGCCAAAACTCACTGCTTTTATCTTTGCCTATACCGTATGTACTTAGTTCGTGGTGATTGTTATCTCGTATGCGGCTAGTGTTTGCACCGCGAAGTAATTCAACAATGTAACCAAGACCAAAGCGTTGGTCAGCTCTATACACACAAGAAAGCGCTTGTTGGGCAACCAATGTACCGTCAAAGCTTTTAGGTGGATTTAGACAAATATCGCAGTTACCACAAGGTTCGCGCTGATACTCACTAAAATAGTTAAGCAAAATTTGGCGGCGACACGTTTGTGCTTCTGCAAAACTTGCCATTGCGTTAAAGCGTTGTTCTTCTACACGGCGGCGTTGTTCGTCGTCTATGTCTTCAAAAAAGCGCCTAACGCGACCAATATCAGCTGGATCAAAATACATTATGGCTTCTGCGGCAAGTCCATCTCGCCCAGCACGCCCTGTTTCTTGATAGTACGACTCGATACTTTTTGGAATGTCGTAATGCAATACAAAGCGCACATTGGGTTTATTAATCCCCATACCAAAGGCAACTGTGGCAACCACTATTTGTATGTCGTCGCGAGCAAAACCTGTTTGTACAAATTGGCGTTGCTCATTACTCATACCTGCATGGTAGGCAGCTGCGTTAATACCTGCATCAGCAATTTTTTCAGCTATATCGTCTACACGTTTTCGGCTGGTGCAATAAATAATACCACTTTGGCTTTTTTGTTCTTTTAGGTAGCGAAGTAGTTGCACCATTGGTTTGAATTTTTCTTCAATGGTGTAGCGAATATTAGGCCTATCAAAGCTGCCAGTATGAATATAAGGCTGCTGTAGCTTTAACTNGTGGCGGTAAGTGCCATCATTGGAACATGCGCAAAGCGTTGCTTTAGTTCGTTTAAGCGAAAGTAATGAGGTCTGAAGTCGTGACCCCAATGCGATACACAGTGTGCCTCGTCGATGGCAAATAAGCTTACATTTAAATGTGATAAACGTTCTAAAAACTCTCGCTGAAGTACTTTTTCAGGTGCCACATATAAAAGCTTAATTAGTCCTTGATGAAGCTGCTGGTACACCAACTGCTGTTCTTCGCGCGCTAGGCTGTTATTAACGTAAGCGGCTTTTACCCCAAGTGCTTGAAGTTGACTTACCTGATCTTGCATTAGCGATATGAGCGGAGAGATAACAATAGTTACGCCTTCAAGCACTAAAGCAGGTATTTGATAGCAAACCGATTTCCCGCCGCCAGNTGGCTGCATCGATAACTGTTTTTTGACCATCGCGAAATTCGCTGTAGCCAAACACTTGTTTGAGGACAGTTTCGGGTTTACGCACAAGCGTACTTGGTGGTGTTGTTAATGTATTCATCGCCGGTATTTTAGTGGTTTTTTAGCAGGATGTCTTTAGCTGAGTTGCTTATACCAATCGCATTAAATTGGTGACTTATTATAGCACCAAGAAAACAGCTCAATAACAACACAAAAATTATGGCATATAGTTGTTCTATATGAATAATTTTTAACGCAGTGAGTGAGCTGTTCAATGCGATAGAATGATGATGTTTTTAATAAAATTGGTATTAATAAATGATTTAACATGAACCTCGTAGTTTTATCCGAGCTGTGTTTTACTCATATTACTAATTCAAACATAGAGAATAATAATGAATAAAGAAATGTTAATTGAGCAAGTAGGTGCAATGTTTGTAAACGGTATGCCGTTTAATCAGTTTTTAAAAATATCGGTAGAGTCACTTAGCCCTGAGCAGGCAAAAATTACGTTCCCGTGGCAAGATATTTTAATAGGAAACCCCGCCCAAAAAATACTTCATGGTGGTGTTATTTCAGCAGTACTTGATAACGTTGGTGGTATGTTAGCGGCTGCAAGCGTAATAGATAAACTAACAGATTTAGATATTACAAGTGTACAAACAAGACTTGCCACGTTAGGCACGATTGACTTACGTACTGATTATTTGCGCCCAGGGAAAGGAGAGAGCTTTACAGCAAGCGCTACACTTATTCGCTCAGGTAATAAAGTGTGTGTTTGTCGAATGGAATTACATAATGATCAATCAGTTCAAATTGCTTTTGGTACAGGCACGTATTTAGTTGGATAAAACACCTATGGCAAGTAAACTAGCGACCTTTTAAATCACTAAGTGTTTATTATGTCGATTGATACCGAGCAGCGTAAAGGTGCTATTTTTGCTTGTCTTGCTTTTTTTATGTGGGGTCTTGCGCCAATATATTTTAAGTTGATTCAGCATGTTTCTGCCTTTGAAATATTAATGCACAGGGTTATTTGGTCGGTTGTATTTTTAGTATTAGTGGTGAGTATTTTAAATTATTGGGATAAAGTTAAACGCATCATTGTTCAGCCTAAACTTTTACTCATGCTTGTTATAACGTCTTCGTTGTTAGGGTTTAATTGGGGTTTATTTATATGGGCTATAAATAACAACCACATGCTTGATGCCAGCTTAGGCTACTATATAAACCCTCTTTTAAATGTATTATTGGGCATGCTATTTTTAGGTGAACGCTTACGTAAATTTCAGGGTGTTGCTGTAGCGCTTGCTTTTACAGGTGTTGTATTACAATTAATTAGTTTTGGCTCGTTTCCGGTAGTGGCTTTTTCGTTAGCGGTTTCATTTGCACTTTATGGCTTATTACGTAAAAAGCTACCCGTAGAAGCTCTGCCTGGGATATTACTCGAAGCACTTATATTATTGCCGGTTGCGCTTATTTATTGGTGGTTAATGGTGCCTACAACAACATCAAGTTTGCCTGCTAATGATTGGCATACTAATGCATTACTAATTAGTGCCGGAATTGTAACTACATTGCCGCTGCTTTGCTTTACTGGTGCTGCTAAGCGTTTGAAGTACACTACACTTGGCTTTTTTCAGTACATTGGACCAAGCTTAATGTTTATACTTGCGGTAGTATTTTATGGTGAAGTGTTTGATGCAGAGCGTGTAGTAACGTTTGCGTGTATTTGGAGTGCCTTAGCTATTTTTAGTTGGGACTCTTACCATCAATCACGCAAACGTAAAAAAGCGGCTATTACAGCCGCAGAAGTATAACTAATAGATCTGTTAGCTAACTACTTTATTGCGACCTGATTCTTTCGCGTCGTAAAGCTTTAAATCGGCCTGTTTTAATAATTCATCAATTTGATAAACAGGTCCAAAAGCAAAGCCAATAGAAAGTGTAAACTTAATTTTAGCTTTACTAAACTCTTGGCTATTTGCTTCTATAAAGTACCTAAAACCTTCAAGCCTTTTTAGCGCTTCTTGTTTATCAGTGTCGGCAAAGTACACTGCAAATTCTTCACCACCTAAACGCGCTACTAAATACTTTTTAAAATATTTACTAAAGCAAATAGAAAGCCCTTTTAATACTTCGTCGCCTACATCATGTCCGTGTGTGTCATTAATCACTTTAAAATGATCAATATCAAGCATGGCTAACGACCCACATCCTTGCTCACCTTTAATTTTTTGGAGTGATTTACCCGTCTCTTCAAAAAAGTAACGACGATTAGGTAAATTAGTTAAATAATCGGTGTTTGCTTGGCGTTTTATTGTAGCCATAAGTTCTAGCATATCGACGTTCTGGCTTAGGCGACAATAAAACTCTTCATTGTTAAAAGGTTTACGAAGGTAGTCGTTTGCGCCATTTTTTAAAAATAAAGTTGATAAATCAGATGAGTCTGCAGCAGAAACACCAATAATTGCCTTTTCATCGTTGTCATATAAACGACGAATTTCGGTGCATAGTTCATCACCATTCATGTTTGGCATTTCGTTATCAGTAATAATTACCGATATATCAGGTGAGGCTTCAAGTGCGGCGAGTGCTTCTACACCATCTGCAGCTTGTAGAATTTGATATTTATGGCGTGCAAGCAAACTGCATATGTAGGTACGTGTAGATGCTGAGTCGTCAACAACAAGCACTTTTACATTTTCGTTGCGAGTTAGTCTAAGTAATTGTCTTTCTAGATACTGGTACGCTTGTTTGTTTTCTTTAATGATGTAATCAATGATTGGATATTTTTCTACTGTGTCGCGCGTTTGTTTGTCTATATTGCCAGTCATTACAATAGTAGAAATGTCTGCCATAACAGTACAAGGAATTGCTTCACCTAAAGGGGCATCAGGTAAAATAAAGTCGACTACAGCGCAAAAATAACTGTTTTTACTTATAAGCTCTTTTGTTTGTGCTAATGACTCTGCTACATCAACTTCATAGCCTGCTTTAAGCGCGATGTGCTTTTGCACTCGCGCCATTGCAGGTGTATCTTCAACTATTAGTATTTTTCGCGTCACGTAACAACCTTGTTTATATTTTGCAAAAATATTTGCTTATACAAGTTGTAACTGTTAAAACGCAAAAAAGCAAATAACTTAAGTACTTACAGATTATCCGCTTCTGAATAATAATCTTGGCTAATCGGTGCTGGCCCTGACATTTTTGAGCGACCAAATAAAGTATGAAACTTAGTTTTACAGGTCGTTAGCTTTAAGTATTTAACCCAAGCTCGTTCTATTGGGTTTGTTGGTTCTTGTGAGCCAGTTACTACTGCTACAAACTGTTCTTGATGTTCGTTTTGCGGCTCAATTGTTTTACTGTATAAGCCTCTTAAAACAACACCGTGTTGTTCTAATATACTGGCTTCTAATAAGGTGAAGTTTCCGCTGCGGCTAAAACCACGTGGAAAATTCTGATCATCATAAAATTGACGTTGGCTAACAAATGCTTGGCGTAGTAATGAAATGTTATTGCTCATAGCTTTATCCTCATACCCTATTAATTAGCTGGAGTATGATGCAAGTTTGGCAATTTATTAAACAAGTTATTTTTATCGTGAGGATAAAAAATTGGATATCGATTTATTAAAAACATTTGTTGAAGTAGTGCGTACGCGTCACTTTGGTAAAGCAGCCGAAAACCTTTATATTACGCAGTCTGCAGTGAGCTTTAGAATTCGCCAATTAGAGCAAGGACTTGGTGTTAATCTATTCATTCGTCAGCGCAATAATATTCAACTTACCGCACCTGGCGAGCGTTTATTGCCGCACGCACAAATGATTATTACGGGCATGCAGCGCGCCAAAGTCGATGTTGCACTTGCTGATAATATGCATAAGCAAATTAGCTTAGCAGGAACACCTAATATTTGGGATGCTTTTTTACAGTTTGGTATTACTAATATTGTATCGGCGATGCCGGGCGTGTCGTTGGTTGCTGAAGTTAAAGCGCAACAAGAGAGCACTCGACTTTTATTAGAGCGTACGCTCGATTTAGCAATATTGTTTGATCCACCAAAAGTAGATGAATTAGTAGTAGAGCGAATTTGTGAGTTGCCAATTATTCCAGTAAGCGGATACGACACGGCAACTAACGAAAACTTTTTTGATAATCAATACGTGTATGTTGATTGGGGAACTACTTTTTCTCTTTGGCATGCACGTCAGTTTACTGGTAAAACACCCCCTTACTTTAGAACCAGTACAGGGCGTATTGCGCTTGATTTAATACTGCAATGTGGTGGAAGTGCATTCATACCTCAAGTATTGGTAGAAGGGCATTTAGAAAAAGGTGAGTTGTTTCATGTTAAAGATGTAGAAAACACCTCACGGGATGTATTTATTGCGTATCACAGAGACAACGAGCAAAAAGAGCTAATAGAAACGTTAGTTAATTTACTATCGCAAATGACGCCTAGCTTATCGTTAAAACAAGGTCAGTAAGGTTGCTGATTAAATATTCATGTTATTTTGATTTCACATTTAATGCATTTTTATTAACAAAAAAAGACATTAATATTTCCGCTGTAATATTAATGTCATTTAGGAATGACAAAATGCAGCAGTTTTGAAAATTAGTCTTTTGTGATTATCCAAGGAAATAACATGAAATTTGTAAAATCGAGCTTATGCTTAGCACTATTAAGTGGTTTATCTTTTAATGCACTTGCCGACGTAGACATTTACGGTAAAGCGAATGTAACAGTGCAATCATCTGATGATGGCGAAGGGTCTTTTACCGAGATAAAAAGTAATGCATCTCGTCTTGGTGTTAAAGGTTCTGAAAAAATAAATGATAGTTTAGAAGCGGTATATAAGTTTGAGTTTCAAGTTGATGTGTCTGATGCTGATTCAAAAGGCGATAACGACGACAATATTTCTGCGCGTAACCAATATGTTGGTTTAAAAGGTGCGTTTGGTCAGGTTGTAATTGGTCGTAACGATACTGCGCTTAAGCAATCTCAAGGTAAGTTAGATTTATTTAACGACCTTGAAGGCGATATTAAAAATGTATTTAAAGGTGAAAACCGCTTAGGAAACACAGTTAGCTACTCATCAAACTCATACGAAGGCTTTAAGGTACTTGCTACTTTTGTAGCTGAAGATGATGTAGACGCTGATAACGGTTATTCAATGGCGGNCAGCCGATAGTGAAGTAAATGGCTACGACGTAGTGCGTGCATCAATCCAAGGTAAAATCGAAAACTTTAAATTGGGTGCAATGTACCAAACACAAGAAGCAGTAGATGGCAGCGCAGAAGCGGATGGTTACTTGCTAAATGCTGCTTACAGCATGGGTAACAACACATTTAAAGTGCAATACCAAGATATGGACTTTGACGACAGCGACGATAAGTCAGCAATTTCAGTTGGTCTTGACCACAAATTAAATAAAAACATTAAAGTATTTGGTTTTTACTCAAGCTTCGATATGGACAACAACGTTGACCAAGACTACGTAGGCTTGGGTATTGAATACAAGTTTTAACGATTAGTTAGAACACTCCCTTTTTAACCGCGCTCTTTTGAGTGCGGTTTTTTTTGCTTTAAATTATTTACTTAGCCGCCCATAATAGAGATTCATTTGGAATGAGGTGCGAGTCCTCGACTGTTCCCGCAACTGTAAGCAGCTGAGCTGTAAGTCAGATACAAATGGTATAATACCAATTTTATTAAAAACATGATCTTTCTAGCGAATTAAATAACTTACTAACTTCGTTAAAAATTATTCATATATAACAACTATATGTCATAATTTCCGCCTTGTTATTAAGCTATTTATCTGTCGCTATAATAAATCACTAATTTAATACAATTGGTATGAATTTTTTTAACGAGCGGGTTTACTCATTTTTTCTTGTAGTGCATTAGTATTTTTATCGCATTTTTAGTGAGTTTAACCTAGCCTAGGACTGACTATTGCACACTCAAACGCTATTAAATACACCATTACTAAACGTTAAAAACGTATCGTGGTGTATTGGCAATAAAACGATCCTCAAAAAAATAAACCTTAAAATAACCACAAGTAAATTTGTTGGTTTAATTGGACCTAATGGCGCAGGTAAATCGAGCTTATTGCGTTGTTTATATCGTTTTAATAAACCCAGTGATGGCGTTGTAGAATTTAACAACACCGACATTTGGCAGCTAAAAAGCGATGAGTACGCAAAAAAAGTAGCGGTTGTTTTACAAGAAACCCCTTCGCAATTTAACTTAAGCGTATTTGATGTTATTGCACTTGGGCTAACGCCTCATAAATCGCTATTTAGCTCAATAACCAATATTGATAAACAAAAAATCATCCAAGCTATCAACACCGTAGGGTTAGTGGATCATATTGATCAAAGTTTTGAATCGCTCTCAGGCGGTGAAAAACAAAGAGCGCTTATTGCTCGTGCTATTGTGCAGCAACCTCAACTATTAATTATGGACGAACCAACCAGCCATTTAGATGTTAAATACCAAATACAGGTTATGGAGCTTGCTAAATCATTGGGTGTAACGGTATTTGCATCGTTTCACGATTTAAACTTAGCCTCTGCAATGTGCGATGAACTAGTGGTTATTAAAAACGGTGAAATTACACATACAGGCACGCCAAGTGAGGTATTAACCGAAAACATGCTAGGCGACGTTTTTGGTGTTTGCGCCCAAGTAAATAACCACCCGCAAATATCGAAGTCGGGAAATAGCATCCCTCATATCACTTACTTTTATGGCTACAAATAATATGAGCGCAGTTAATACTCGCCAATCATTTGCGCTATTTATAAGTGTTGTAGCTGCTTTATTTAGCTTATTTGCAGCACTTAGTTTTGGCGCAGCAGAGACCTCACTTCAAGACGTACTTAATAGTTTTTTACTCTCAAATGATGCGTCTTTTAATTCGCGTATTATTTACGAGCTAAGAATGCCACGCACATTACTCGCCTTTTTAGCAGGCTCTGGCTTAGCAATTGCGGGGCTTATTTTACAAACGGTAACGCGTAACCCTCTAGCNTAGCCGATCCTTACTTATTTGGTATATCGTCGGGCGCCTCATTTGGTGTGGTGTTACTTATGGCATTAGCAGGCATTAGCGCAGGCTTTATGTTATCGGCAGCAGCACTATTGGGCAGCTTACTCGCTATGAGTTTATTAATACTTATTGCAGGTAGGCAGCAAAGTGCACAGGTAGAATCAATGCTATTAGCTGGCGTAGCTCTGTCGTTTTTATTTAGTGCATTTACCAGCTTGTTGCTTTATTGGAGCGATCCTCAGGCAGT
>NZ_AUTQ01000153.1 GCF_000498095.1 Pseudoalteromonas sp. TB64 | reverse complement strand
GAGCCACAAAAAGCAGTTACGCCTGGTCAATCTGCCGTATTTTATGCAGAAGATGTGTGCTTAGGTGGTGGTATTATTGACTCGGTGATCAAGTAATGAACGAACACCAAGTCATGGCGCTTGCCGCTATGTGCCAAGTAGCTAAGCAAGTTCAAAAAATTGCGCAGTATGGCAGTAATAATGAGCACGACTTAGAAGTATTATTTTCAAGCATTATTCAAACATCACCGGCATCGCCAGAAGATGTTTACCAAGGTACTGACAACCTACGTGATGGCTATAAAACATTAATGGCTCAGTTAACTGCTGGCGCTCAAAAAGATGTTGAAATAGTAAAATACGTAGGTGGTTTAATGCAGCTTGAGCGTGCGCTAAGTGCAAACGATAAAAGCTTAAACGAATTAGGTAAACGAATTGATGATATTCATCGTCGTTTAGATCACTTTGCTATTACCGATGACACCGTTGTTGCCGGTTTAGCAGATATATACTCGTCGGTGCTGAGCCCCCTTGGGCACCGAATACAGGTTTATGGTAAACCCGAGTTATTAAAACAGCAGCTCACTCAAAATAAAATCCGTGCGTTATTACTAGCCGGCATTAGAAGTGCAGTTTTATGGCGTCAAATGGGCGGTAAACGCCGTCATTTTTTCTTTGCAAAAAGAAAAATACTCGCCATTGCTAAATCAAAAATTTAACTATCGTTCAAACTAAAATTTAGGAGTTATTATGGAGCTTTCAGCGTTAACGGCTATCTCTCCAGTGGATGGTCGCTACGGCAGCAAAACCACTGAACTACGCAGTATTTTCAGCGAATTTGGCTTAATCAAATACCGCGTAACCGTTGAAGTGCGTTGGTTGCAAGCGTTAGCTGCAGCAAGCGATATCAAAGAAGTGCCAGCATTTAGCGAGCAAGCAAATGCACTACTTAACGCCATTGTAGATAACTTCAGTGAAGCTGATGCGCAACGCGTTAAAGATATTGAACGCACTACAAATCACGATGTTAAAGCGGTTGAATACCTACTAAAAGAAAAAGTAGCCGATAACAGTGAGCTTCACGCAATTAACGAATTTATTCACTTTGCTTGTACCTCAGAAGATATTAATAACCTATCTCATGGTTTAATGCTAAGCGAAGCGCGTAAAAACGTTTTACTTCCTTATTGCGATGAACTTTTAAGCGCAATTAAAGCTAAAGCAATTGAATACAAAACAATTCCAATGATGACTCGTACACACGGGCAACCTGCTACACCATCTACTATGGGTAAAGAGTTTGCTAACGTATACATGCGTTTAAAACGTCAACGTGACCAAATTGCACAAGTAGAAATGCTAGGTAAAGTTAACGGTGCTGTTGGTAACTACAACGCTCACCTTAGCGCATACCCAGATTACGACTGGCATACACATGCAGATAAATTTGTATCAAGCTTAGGTTTAACACTAAACCCATTTACTACACAAATTGAACCGCATGACTATATTGCAGAGTTGTTTGACGCAATTGCACGTTTTAACACTATATTGTTAGATTTTGACCGTGACATGTGGGGTTACATCGCCCTTAATCACTTTAAGCAAAAAACTATTGCTGGCGAAATTGGCTCATCTACAATGCCACATAAAGTTAACCCAATTGATTTTGAAAACTCAGAAGGTAACTTAGGATTAGCAAACGCTATTTTTGCTCATCTTGCACAAAAATTACCAGTTTCTCGCTGGCAGCGTGACCTTACTGATTCAACGGTATTACGTAACCTAGGTGTTGGTATGGGTTATGCTCTTATTGCATATCAATCAACTCTTAAAGGTGTAAGCAAGCTTGAAGTAAACGAGCAACGCCTAGCTGACGAGCTTGATCAAAACTGGGAATTACTAGCCGAGCCAATTCAAACGGTTATGCGTAAATATGGCATCGAAAAGCCATACGAAAAACTTAAAGATTTAACACGTGGCAAACGTGTAAATAAAGAAATAATGGCTGATTTCATCGATGGTTTAGACCTTCCTGAAGATGCTAAAGTAGAAATGAAAAAACTAACACCTGCTAACTACATTGGTCGCGCTGTTGAGTTTATTGATGATTTAGTTTAAAAACTGAATTAAATAAATGAAAAAGCGAAAGGTATCCTTTCGCTTTTTTTGTTTTAAAATTAATTGCACTAATTTATGAGCTTTAGTATGTATCAATTAAAAATAAATAATTTATCTGAGCAAGAATTTTTAAGTCATTTTTGGCAAAAAAAACCGCTTTTAATAAAACAAGGTTTTAGTGATTTTCAGGACCCTCTTGATGCTAACGAACTTGCCGGTCTGGCAATGGAAGAAAGTATTGAGTCGCGAATTGTAACTAATCACAATAACGAATGGGATACGTACCAAGGTCCATTTGAAGACTTTGAGAAGTTAACAGACGAAAATGCCACCTTATTAGTGCAAGCTGTTGATCATTGGCATCCTGAAGCCGCGCAATTATTAGAACCATTTAGATTTATTCCCAACTGGCGAATAGATGACTTAATGATCAGCTATTCAACTCCAAGCGGTGGTGTTGGTCCGCATTTAGATCAGTACGATGTATTTATTATTCAAGGTGAAGGCAAACGCCACTGGCGCGTAGGTCTGCCCGATCCGACGCTTAAACAGTTTGCTCAAAATAAAAAACTACTTCAGGTTGAAGCATTTGAAGCCGTAATAGATTGCATTTTAGAGCCTGGTGATATTTTATATATTCCACCTGGATGCCCGCATGAAGGTTACGCATTAGAAAATGCACTAAACTACTCTGTTGGTTTTAGAGCCCCAAATCAACAAGATTTACTTTCAAGTTTTGCCGATCATATTATTGATACCGAAACCGGACAAGAGCGCTATACCGATCACAACCTAATGCTTAGAAAGTCAAAAGGTGAACTCAATAGCACTGAAGTAAATAAAATTAAAACCTTAATGCAAAGGTTGCTTGAAAACGACACATTATTTAAACAATGGTTAGGCACTACATTAAGCCAGCCTAAGCACGAAATGGATTTAGCACCAACTGAAGACCCATTTACAACTGAGCAAATAACCAATGCATTAAACAATAGCACTATCGTATTGGAACGTTTAGGTGGCACGCGTGCTATTTATCAATTGTTTGAAGATGAATTACTATTAAGTGTAAACGGTGAAAACTATAGCTTATTGCTTAGCGATTTAAATGCCGTTAAATTACTTACCGATCATGGCGAGTTTGAAAGTTCAGAATTAAGTTTAATAAAGCCAAGTCTCGTTTTTCTACAAACTTTTACTACACTGGTAAATGAGGGAATTTGGTTTAATACTGATCAAGGCTGATTGCTACAACAGGAGTTTGCCATGGGCTATCAAGTTAAAAAAGTAGATTGGGATACACAAAAAGACTTATTACAACAAATCCGAGAAAAGGTTTTTGTATACGAGTTACACATTCCTAAACACATTGAGTTTGATAGCCTCGATGAATTTGCGCTGCATGTACTGGTTACCGACGAAACTCAAACACCTATTGCTACTGGTAGGTTATGTGTAGATGGATTAATTGGTCGAATAGCTGTCCTACCTGAGCATCGTAATCGGTGTGTTTATAAATCATTACTCAACTTTATTGTTGAATTAGCAGCAAGCCAAGGCATAGAAAAAGTAAGTATTAATTGTATTTTAAACGAAGTAGAACGCTTCAAAAAAAATGGGTTTGTACAGCAAGGGAATGTATTTATGGAAGCGGGAATTCCTAGACTACGAATGCAATGCTCTGTAGCGCTCTTTAATACCACGCCATTTACGCTTGTGCATTAAACACCTCATTCAAAATAAAATTAGCACAACATTAATCACTGCACTAATTTTATTACGGATATAGCTTAGGCACTGTTTATCTTTCGAGGTTTAATCTTGAAAATTCAACTCGCCTTAATATTATTATAAATCAAGCATGCGTTTCTTTAGTCTTTCTAAATCAATGATATTAGAGCGTACTGTTAGCTTTATATGGCTATATTCATACTCTTCTTTAATAACACTCATACTCGATCTAATTTCACCTACTATACCTTTTGCTGTGTAAGGAATAATAATTTCATCTTCAACCATATCGTCTTGCGCTATACCAACAATATATTTATGGAGTTTACTAATATCATCTGGATTACGAGTAGATGTCATCATTGCATCAGGAAATTCATCCATTAGCGCTTGCTGTTGCTCAATACTTAATTGATCAGACTTATTTAACACCAATAGTTTTTTACTACCCTCAACCCCAACTTCTGCTAGTACTTTATGCACTACATCAAGCTGTGAGCGAAAAGATGAATCTGAAGCATCAACAACATACAAAAGTAAAGACGCATCATGCGCTTCAGCTAATGTTGAGTGGAATGAGGCAACCAAATCATGTGGTAATTTTTTAATAAAACCAACGGTGTCTGACACCAAAATACGAGGCTGCGTAATTGGATACAATGCTCGAACAGTGGTATCTAGTGTTGCAAATAACTTGTTTTCACCCTCTACGTCGCTGCCTGTAATTGCACGCATCATTGATGACTTACCAGCATTGGTGTAACCAATTAAAGCCACTGAGAAAAGCTCTGAGCGCTGAGTTCGCCTGTCCATCATTACATCTTGAACACTTACAAGCTCACGCTTTAGCTCTGCTAATTGGTCGCGAACCTTACGGCGATTTAGCTCCAGTGTAGTTTCACCTGCACCTTTACCCATTTGGCGTTCTTTATCACCGGTTGATGTTTCACGAAGCCGTGGCGCTACATAATTAAGGCGAGCTATTTCAACTTGTAATTTTGCCGTTTTAGTACGCGCATGGCGGCTAAATATTTCAATAATAATACCGGTGCGGTCAAATACCTCAACACCTAACTGATTCTCTACATTTCGAAGCTGAGAAGGAGTTAAATCACAGTCAAATACAACTACATCAGCACACGCAAAATCAAGTTCATCTGATGGAATTTCAGAAGATACCTCTGGAAGCGAATCTTCATCGAGTGAATCAACTTCTTGCTCTTCTGCAGCAGAGCCTTTATTACCTGTGAGGTGTGCTATTTCGGTAAGTTTACCCGAGCCCAATACATTAACTTTTTGGGTAGAACTTTGCTTTTGTGATTGTGTGCCTACTACTTTAAATCCTAAAGTAGTAACCAAACGGGCAAGTTCAGCAAGCGACTCTATCGCCTCGTCACCTTTAAACTGCGGTGTGCTAATAGAAATAAGTAACGCATTAGGAAGTGATGGTTTTGCAGTTAGTTGCATAAATTTTTGTGTTAATGCACCTAAGTGCAAACCTATTTTTCATTCGAAAGTAACCTGATCCTACGCTGTTATAGCCTCGCTTTATAGCCTTATAGTGCACTAATGGCGTTAATATTTAAAACTAGCCANAGTTTTAAAATTTCATTCAGATCAATACAAAATAAATAGGTTAAGTTTGTTATTTAAACTTACTTTTTAAAATGATAGTTAATTAATGGTTAGGCTGATAATTAAACAACACCCTGCTCAATCATTGCATCAGCAACGCGCCTAAAACCTGCAATATTAGCGCCTAATAAAAGATTTCCTGGCTCACCAAATTCTATTGCGGTGTCGTTAGCTGTAACAAATATATTTTTCATAATTTGTTTTAGCTTTTCATCAACCTCTTCAAAGGTCCAACTTTGCATACTCGCATTTTGCGCCATTTCTAATTGACTCGTTGCAACACCGCCAGCATTAGCGGCTTTTCCTGGTCCATACGCAATTTTTGCAGCAATAAAGCAATCAATAGCCTCTTTTGTTGAGGGCATATTTGCCCCTTCGCTTACCAATACACAACCACCCGTTAATAATGCGTTTGCATCCGCCTGTGTTAATTCATTTTGTGTTGCGCATGGAAAGGCAGCGTCAGCATTAAAACGCCAAACAGCATGCCCGTCTTTAGGGTAATCACTTTGGCTAATATAAATCGCATCAACATGAGTTTGTTTATATACACTCAAACAATCGCGTGATTGCTCTTTTAAACGCTTTATAAGGCTCAAATCTATACCCGACTCATGATAAACAGTACCGCGAGAGTCGCTACAACTTATGGGTGTTGCCCCCATTTGATATAATTTTTCCATAGCATAAATAGCAACATTACCCGCACCCGACACTAAACAGCGCTTACCTTGTAGGCTGTCGCCGCGTGCTTGTAGCATGTACTGTGCAAAATAAACGGCGCCATAGCCGGTTGCTTCTTTACGCACTAGCGATCCACCCCACAATAAGCTTTTACCTGTTAATACGCCCTCATAGCGACCAGTCAAACGTTTGTACTGACCAAACAAGTAACCAATCTCACGCGCTCCTACACCAATGTCTCCAGCGGGTACGTCAGTTGTAGGACCAATATGGCGATAAAGCTCACTCATAAATGATTGGCAAAAACGCATTATCTCAGCATCAGAGCGCCCTTTAGGATCAAAATTAGCGCCGCCTTTACCGCCACCGATTGGTAAACCCGTTAAGGCATTTTTAAATATTTGCTCAAATCCTAAAAATTTAATTATGCTGGCATTTACACTAGGGTGAAAACGCAGACCCCCTTTATAAGGGCCAAGCGCAGAGTTAAACTCAATTCTGTAGCCTTTATTTACTTGGATATTACCTTCGTCATCAACCCAAGGGACTCTAAACATAATTTGGCGTTCGGGTTCAACTAAGCGTTGAATAATGGCATTTTTTTTATATTTGCCTGAGTTTTCTAAGATAGGTTCGAGTGATTCAAGTACTTCTTCAACAGCTTGATAAAACTCGCATTGTGCAGGGCTACTATTTTTTAATTGCGCGATAGTGCTATGGATATAATTCATAATTATTCTTCCGTGTTAATAATAAAAGTATTTATCAGATATTGAAGTAAACGTGATCAAGTTTATGATTCATGCTGTAAAGTCTTAAGTTAATTTAATTAACTGTTACTTTAGCATGGTACAACACGATATTTAACGTCTATTACTTGAATTATTTTTGATCAGAAGAATTAACAATATTTATTTTTTATTTAATTAAAGTGAATTTAAATTCATTGAAGGCAAAAGTGACTGTTTTAAAATAAGAGGACTAAGGAGTTCTGTAAGTGTAAAGGTACTTGTTAAAATTTAGAACAGATAGTAATTAAGGCTTTGTACTGTGCATTGCGCGTATACAAAGCCTATTAACTAAAAGCTGGTTATTCCGCAGATTCTTCTGGGCGAACTTGCTTTTGTACGCCAGTTAAAAATAGACGTAATATTTGATCGTTACAAACACGGTAATGCTTGTTATCAACTTTACGAGAAAATGCGCTTAACTCATGCTTACTTAAATCAAAATCAACAAGTGCAAGTGTGGCAATAACATCTTCTGCCTTCATATTTAAAGCGATACGTAGCTTCATAAATATGATGTTGTTGTTTAGCTTTTTCTCTGGCTCTGGTTGCTCGCCTTCGCGCTTGCCACGTTTAGTATTAATAAACCCATTTAAAAAACTAGCAAACTCGGTATCACTGATTGGGGTAAAAGCTTCTTCACCTTCTTTAGTCAACCATGCAATTACTTGCTCAGTTGTAACTGTAAGTTCTGCGGCTGCAAAAACATTAACCGTAGCGGTATCAGTTAAATTAAAAGTATAGCGAATGCGGCGTAAAATATCGTTATTAGTCAAAGTAAATCCCAAAGTGAGGTATAGCAACCAAGCAGTTATTGCTTAATTTTAAATAAGCACCTAGTTTAACAGATTTACTAATACCACCCTATTAATTTTTATTTAAGTGCTTGGGCTTAATTACCAAGCACTTTAGCGGGATCTACACGAGTAGCTTGCAAAGCAGGATAAATAGTGGCAAATATTGCTAATACAAAAGTAACAATAACCGTAATGCCAATATCTTCAAGTGCTAATTTACTGGGTAAAAACTCTATAAAGTACACACCTTCCAGCGGATTCGAACCAAACAGTAAGCTAAGCCAAGTGAATAACTCACTTATATTAAGGGCCAAAACAACACCAATAAGTGTACCTAAGGCAACACCTACAAATGCTTGAGTTAAACCCTGCATTACAAAAGTGGCTAAAATGGTACTGTCTTTTGCACCCATGGTTTTTAAAATTGCGATAGTACCTTGTTTTTCACGTACTTCCATCACCAAGGACGACACAATATTAAAACTCGCTACAGCAATTATTAAAAATACAACAATATAAACAATGGTGCGCACCATTTGAATATCTTGATATAAACTGCCTTGCGTCCTAAACCAACTAGAAATATAAACATAGTCATTAATAGTTTGGCCTATGTCTAAGGCTATTTGGTGGGCCGAGAAAACATCATCAACACTTAATCGTAATCCTGTAACTTGGGTTTCATCATAGCCGAGTGTTTGTTGGGCTTTACTTAAATGAATAAACGCAGCGCTACTGTCTATCGGTCCTCCCATTTCTATAACACCAGCAAGAGTAAGTGTTACTCGCTTGGGTGCCAATAGCGACTGACCTTTTTGACCTATTTGCGGGATCAGTAAAGTGACGTTATCGCCGACTTTTGCATCTAACTGTTTAACTATTTGCTTACCTAAAATCACATCATCGATACCTAGCTGGCTCACTAGTTTACCACTTGTAAACTGGTTTACAGCCGATACATTGCTTTCTAACGATGGCTCAACCCCTCTAATTTCAATCGCTTTTAACTGGCTTTTATATTGCGCCATACCATTAACGGCAATAAATGGAGCCGCGCCTGTAACATGAGGTTGCGCTTGTAAGTTCTCGATTTTTTGAGACCAATTTGCAATAGGTCTGTTTGGTGCTACATATTCAACTTGCGGCACAACGCTTAATAATCTGTGTACTAGTTGTTGCTCAAAGCCATTAATAACCGACAGCGCCACAATTAAAACAGCTACGCCTAATAAAATACCAATAGTAGAGGCTTTAGCGATAAAACTAACAAAGCCATTTTTTTCATCTTTATGACCTGAATAGGCTCTAAAGCGTTTACTTAAAAATGCACTAAGCAACATGCTGCGACTCTTTAATAGCTAGTTTACCATCGTCTAAATAAGCTATTTTACCTAGCTTATCGGCAAGTTCTAAATCGTGTGTCACCACTACAAAACTGGTATTTAAGCTTTGGTTAAGCTCGTTAATTAAATCGTAAATTTTAATCGCATTTTGTTTATCTAAATTACCCGTTGGTTCATCAGCAAGTACTAATGCAGGTTTAGTAACAAGTGCGCGAGCAATAGCAACACGTTGACGTTCACCACCCGAAAGCGCCGAAGGTTTATGCGAACTACGATGAGCAAGCCCTACTTTTTCAAGCATATCGAGCGCTTGTGCATTTGCGTCTTTGGCACTTAAACCTTTAATTAATAGCGGCATTGCTACGTTTTCAACTGCACTAAATTCCATTAATAGGTGATGGAATTGATATATAAAGCCTAAATTTTTGTTTCTAAAAGCAGCTTGCTCTGTACGCGAGAGCTTTGCTACGTCTTGGTTTTTAATTTTAGCGCTACCAGAACTTGCGGTATCTAATGTACCCAGTATGTGTAAAAGCGTGCTTTTACCCGAACCTGAGCTACCAACAATGGCAAGCATTTCGCCTTGCTGTAAAGCTAAATCGACGCCTTTTAATACTTCTACTTGATTGCTGCCATCTTGATAAATTTTACTTAGATTTTTACAGCTAATAACTAAATCATTCATAACGTAATACCTCTGCTGGTTTTACTTTTGCGGCTTTTCGCGCAGGATATAAGGTCGCTAAAAAGCTCATTGCTATACTGCCCAGTGCTATAATAACAAGGCTTAAAATATCAAATTTTACGGGAAGTTCTATCCCCGCAAGTAAGTTTAAGCCAACAAAAGCAAGTAGCTCATTAATATATAAACTAAACATAACACCTAAAAAAGCCCCAATTGCAGTGCCAATTACACCGTTATAAAGTCCTTGCACCATAAACACTTTTTGCACTTGTGATGGCGTTAAACCTAACGTTTGTAATATTGCTACCTCACCTTGCTTTTCGCTTACCATCATGGTTAATGCAGATACAATATTAAACACAGCCACCAGCACAATTAAACCTAATAGCATGGTCATAATGCGTTTTTCCATTGCAACAGCTGCAAACAAAGTACCTTGGCTACTACGCCAGTCGCTGTAGTTATAACTTTTTAATATGCGTTGGCTAGCTTCAATAAACTCGTCGAGTGCAAAGGGTTCATGCAGCGATATACTTAAATTAGGGGCGGTATTTTTATCTAGCTTTAGTACTCTTTGCAGCGAAGCTCCGCTTGTAAAAGCAAGCCCCATGTCTATTTCAGAACCCGTTTCGTATATAGCTGCTACTTTAAATAAGCGTTGGCTTGGCACGCGACCAAGAGGAGTATAGGTTGAGGCATTAGGCATAATTACACGTAATTTATCGCCAATGCTTACACCTAATTTACGGCTTAAGTAACGGCTTATAGCAATGCTGTAGTTTTTATTAAGAACGGTTTGCCAATTACCTTGTACGATTTTATCGGTAATTTTATATAAAGACCCATTGTCATCATAAAGACCTTGCAGTAAAACCCCGTGCAAATCTTTATTGGTTTGCAAAATAGCTTCACCGTGGCGGTATAAACTGACATGGTCAACATAAGGAGATTGCTCAAGGTCGGTTTTTAACGTGCTCATTTGTGTGGCAGTGTGTTTATCAGCTTGAACTTCAACATGGGGAATAAGCCCAAGCATATTGGTTTTTAAGCTATTTTCAAAACCATTCATTACGCTGCTTACGGTAAATAATGCCATTAAACCAATAGCGATACCGGCAATAGAAAAAAACGAAATAAATGATATAAACGCATTTCCTTTTGAGGAACGGCTATATCTAAGCCCTATAAATAAGCTAACCGGTTGAAACATATTATTTTTAACACTTATCGTAAAAGTATTGGGCAATAGTAGCACGAAAAAAGTGCCTTTGGGTATGGCGTAAAATGTAAGAAATAATTTAAAAATCTGATACTTGGCTATATTTAAAGCAATACTTATTTGATCATTAACTCATCCTTAAGCTTTAAGACCTGCAACTAAATAATCGAGCAATACCCGAACATTAGTTGCCACAAACTGCCTTGGTGGATATACGCCCCACACTCCTTCTTGTTGAGGCTGATAGGCCGTTAAAATTGGCACTAATTCCCCCATTTTAATTTCGCTTTCTATGTAGTAATCAGGTAGCTGAATAATACCCAAGCCTTTTTTAGCACCATCCACCAGCGCCCAACCACTATTACATTGTAGCCGCCCTGCTACTTTTATATGTTTGTCCTTCGCGTTTTCATTTACCCGCCAATAGCTGCTGTTACCAATCAAACATTGATGATTATTTAATTCACCTAAAGTATGCGGTTCGCCAAATCGAGTTAAATATTGTGGTGAAGCACACATAATAAAGCGACGTGCGCTTAATCTACGTGCTTTTAAACTTGAATCTTTTAAATGCCCAAGTCTTATTGCTAAATCAAAACCGCCCTCCAACAGGTTTTCTTGCTCGTTACTCAATGTAGCAATTACTTCTACGTCGGGGTGATCGTTCATAAAATCATGCACAATGGGCATAATAAAGCTCTCTCCGTACATAACCGGTGCAGTAAGCTTTATTTTTCCCTTTGGGGAGCTTTGTTGTTGAGCAAGCCCTTGTGTTGCCTCATCCATAGCGTGTTGAACATGTTTGATTTGGTGTAAATACACTTCGCCCTCTTTAGTTAACACCACTTTGCGGGTTGTGCGAGTTAAAAGCTGAGTATTTAAACGCTGCTCAAGCGCTGTAACATGGCGACTAATATGCGCCACCGAAAGGCCAAGTGTTTTTGCAGCCGCAGTAAAGCTACCTTCTTCACCTACCGCTATAAACTCATCTATTCCATCCCAACGCGCCATTATTACCATACTGTAAAAGTGTTTTAATAAAATCGAGATTATCATTATTTGAGAAACAAATACAATAAGCCCATCACCCAAGCACATTGGGTCTACAATTACTTTTTGAATAACCCGTTAAAGGAAAATACATGTCTGAATTTATTAAATCAAAAGCGGCTATTGCGTGGGGTCCTAATCAACCACTTAGCGTTGAAGAAGTTGATGTAATGATGCCTAAAAAAGGCGAAGTAATGGTAAAAATTACCGCTACTGGTGTTTGTCATACCGATGCATTTACTTTATCGGGTCAAGATCCTGAGGGCATATTCCCTGCAATTTTAGGTCACGAAGGCGCTGGTGTTGTTTACGCTATTGGCGAGGGCGTAACAAGTGTTGAAGTGGGCGATCACGTTATTCCTTTATACACAGCTGAATGTGGCGTGTGTAAAATGTGTACCTCAGGTAAAACAAATTTGTGTTCAGCTGTACGCGAAACACAAGGTAAAGGCTTAATGCCAGACGGCACAACACGCTTTTTTAAAGACGGTCAGCCAATTTATCATTACATGGGCACATCTACGTTTTCTGAGTACACAGTATTGCCAGAAATCTCACTTGCTAAAGTAAACAAAGAAGCCTCTTTAGAGGAAATTTGTTTATTAGGCTGTGGCGTTACTACCGGTATGGGCGCAGTAACAAATACAGCTAAAGTAAAAGCTGGCGACACCGTGGCTATATTTGGTTTAGGCGGTATTGGCTTATCAG
>NZ_AUTQ01000152.1 GCF_000498095.1 Pseudoalteromonas sp. TB64 | reverse complement strand
CCTGCCGCTAAGCTAAGTGCAGACGAGCAAGCATTTTTAGACGGTCCAGTAAAAGAACTACTGGGCATGATTGACGATTCAGTTATTCAAAACGGCATTCATTTACCAAATGATATTTTAGAGTTTTTGAAAAAAGAGCGTTTTTTCTCGCTTATTATTCCTAAGTCGTTTGGTGGTTTAGAGTTTAGCCCTTATGCAAACTCTACTATTGTAGGCACAATTGCGACTAAAAGCTCAGCAGTTGCGGTAACCGTAATGGTTCCTAACTCGTTAGGCCCAGGTGAGTTATTACTTCACTTTGGTACGCAAGAACAACAAGCACATTACTTACCACGCTTAGCAAATGGTACAGACATTCCATGTTTTGCATTAACAAGCCCAGAAGCGGGTTCTGATGCAGGTGGCATTCCAGACATTGGTACAGTTACTAAAGGCATGTATAAAGGCGAAGAAGTACTTGGCCTTGAGATCACATGGGACAAACGCTACATAACGCTTGCACCTATTGCTACTGTACTTGGTTTAGCCTTTAAAGTAATGGACCCTGATGGTTTATTAGGTGGTAAAGAAAGCTTAGGTATTACCTGTGCACTAATTCCAAAAGAGCACCCAGGTGTAGAGCTTGGTAATCGTCACGACCCAATGGGTATTCGTTTTTACAACGGTACTACACGTGGTAACAAAGTATTTGTACCAATGGACTTTGTTATTGGCGGGCAAAAAAATATCGGCCGTGGTTGGCAAATGCTGGTTAGCTGTTTAGGTGCTGGCCGTGGTATTTCATTACCTGCACTAGGTGTTAGTACAGCACAAGTTGCATTTAAATCAGCATCTGAATACGCAGCAGTGCGTGAACAGTTCGGTTTAGCCATTGGCCAGTTTGAAGGTATTCAAGAAAAACTAGCTGACATTGCAGGTAAAACATACCTACAAGAAGCAATGCGCGTACTTACAACTGAAGGCTTAGGCATGGGCTTAAAACCATCAGTAGTAACCGCAATCGCTAAATACCACATGACAGAGCTTGGTCGCGACGTGCTTGATTCAGCAATGGATATTCAAGCAGGTAAAGCGATTCAAAATGGTCCACAAAATACATTAGCAAGTGGTTATGTTGCTCAGCCAATTGCCATTACGGTAGAAGGCGCAAACATTCTTACACGTAACTTAATGATTTTTGGTCAAGGTGTTATGCGTTGTCACCCATATTTACAATCTATGGTTGAGTCAATTCACAGTGAAGACAAAGGCGCTGACAAAGAATTTAACGGTATTTTACGTAAAACAATCGGCTACAGCACAGCAAACAGCTTACGTGCTTTCCGCCTAGGTGTTTTACCATTTACAGCAAGTGCTAATTCTGAATTACCAGAAGTACGCGACTACGAAAAAGCAGTACATAAATTATCTGCAAAACTTGCAGTGTACGCAGACTTTTCGTTACTGGTACTTGGCGGTAAATTAAAGCAAGCAGAAATGCTATCGGCACGTTTAGGCGATGTAATGAGCTTTTTATATGCAGCTATGGCATCAATTAAATACTACGAGCAAAAAGTATCAAGTAGTGACCGTGAGCAAGCAGCGCCGTATTTCCATTACGCGACTCGTTTTGCACTACAAAGTGCTGAAGAAGCATTGCATAAGTTTTTAGATAACTTCCCTGCAAGCGGTACACGTAAGTTTATTCGTTTCATTACAATGAACTACTCAACTAAAATGCCAAAAATTAGCGACGATTTAATCCGCGAACTAGCTAAGCAAGCTCAGCTAGATACCGCGTTTAAAGCGCAAATCACGCATTTAGTTAAGCCAGTAGTGGGCGATGGTCACCATATTAATGAGCAAGCTTACAAAGCTAAAATGGCATCACTTGGCGAGCTGGCTAAAGTTAAAAAAGCACTACGTGCTAAAGTAATTAAACCAGGTATACGCTTTAACATCACGCTTGATAACGCACTAGCAGCAAACGTAATCACGCAAGCTGAACACGTTCAGTTAATTGATTACAACATCAAACGTGAAAAAGCGATTCGTGTAGATGAGTTCGATTTCGATATGAACCTACTAGACGATAACGCACAGCCAATTAATCCGCTTAAAAGCGTAGTTAATCAATAAAATTTAATTCAATGATGCAAAGCGCCCGCAGTATCGGTGTCAGTATGGAATTAAGTTTGTGTTAGCTTAATAAAGTTTGTGATTTTAATTAAGTTTGTGATGAAATGCTGACAGTGTAAAAAAGAGCCGAAAGGCTCTTTTTTTGTGTCAGCTAATAAATTTAGTATTTTACTTTGTTAGTCGCACTAAAAGTTATTTAAAAAATTAGAATTATTAGCTTTAATCTACATTATAATTGGAGCTTAAAGTTTAATTGAGTTATTTGTTTAAAGTATACACGAAAGCGTTCCTTCCCCCCGTCAACCCTACCAAATCACATCAAATCAGATGTACACTACCTGAGTAATATGGCATATTAGCCTTAGTAATATATTGACTACTAATATGGTTTTAATATGACCGAAAGATGGCTATCCGTTGAAGAAATAGCAACTCACCTTGGTGTAAGTAAAGACACCGTATATGCATGGCGAGAGAAAAAAGGTTTACCTGCGCACAGGGTCGGTAGGTTTTGGAAATTTAAAGCGAATGAAGTTGATGATTGGATAAGGAGTGGAAATGCTTCTGAATCATCTGATGGTAGCAGTCTATGAGCAGTATTAAAAAGAAGATGTCTCTTACACTTAGGCCAGCAATGATCCATGAGAATTTAATTATTGCAGAGGAATATAATAAATTTAAGGATTGGACTCAGGTTCGTGAAGAAGTACTAAGTAACAACCTTTTACAAGCTAGAACAGAAAGTACCTTAAAAACAATATATGGTGAAGTGTCCAAACGACTTATGAACTTAACAGACGATGAGTTAGTGTTAATGACTAAGTCTGACGCTGACGTTAAGCATTTAGTTTGGTTATCTATTTGCCGCCAATATTTATTTACGTATCAGTTTGCGATTGAAGTCTTATCAGAATATTTTAACAGGAGTCGTTTTCAACTATTCACAGAAGACTATATTGCTTTTTTAAATGCAAAAGCTGAGTGGCATTCTAATCTTGACAAAATCACTGAACAATCCAGATATAAAGCCCAGCAAATTATGTTCAAAATGCTAGTTGAATGCGATTTAATTACTAAAGAAAAAGAAATTTTACATCAAAATATATCTCCCAAACTTCGAGAGCTTATAAAGCAAAATAATGCTGATGATCTTGTTATTTTTCCGGGGGAGTATAGTTAATATGGCTGGAAAGTTTAATAGTGTTCTAACCAAGGCTAATTTCCGTGATGCGTACACGCATTTGACTGATGTTCTTGCTAGCGAGCCATTTCGAAACATGGAAGGATTGAACGGGGATATACCTTTTCATATTTGCCCCTTCGAACCGTCACTTCAAAATGATATTAATTTGCTAATAAAGCAAATAACAAACTATCTAATCGATGCCCAAGTTAAAGTGTTGGAAGTCAATTTATATGACCTAGTTATAGAGCTATGTAAAGAAGAAGATGATTGGGAATGGCTATTAGAAAATGAAGCCTCTATATCTAAGCAGGAATTTAAAGAAGAAATTCAAGGTATTATTGATACTAAAACGATTCTTATTCCCGCAGTTGTAAAAAAAATGTCTGAGAATACTTTTGATATTTTAATCATCACAGGGGTTGGCGAGGTTTATCCGTATATTAGATCAAGCAACCTCCTTGAAAATCTACAAATTAAAGCTAAAGAAAAGCCAACACTAATGTTTTACCCCGGGCAATATAAGCACTCAGTTGAAAAAGGGACTTCTTTAGTTTTATTTGGAACTTTAGAAGACGATAAATATTACAGAGCTTTTAATATTTTAGATCGCGCTATATAAGGAATAAGCTGCATATCATGAAATTATCTCAATTATTTGCAAAGAAAGTAGACAGACCAATTGAAGGTGTTATTAAAGCGGATGACGATGTTGCTTTATATCTAGAATTAGATGAATACGTTATTACAGATGAAGTCGCCAAACGACTCGATATCTTTTTGGATGCATACCTAAATTACGCTGGTGCTAACGGTGTATGGGTATCTGGTTTCTTTGGTTCTGGTAAGTCCCACTTATTAAAAATGCTCGCCTTACTTTTAGAAAATACACCTATTGAGGATATAAGCCCGTTAGATATTTTCTTAGAGAAGCGTCCACTAAATGAAGGAGGAATCTTTGCAAATGATCTTAAGCGTGCTGTTGCTATTCCTTCAAAAAGCATCCTATTTAATATCGATCAAAAAGCTGATGTAATCAGTAAAACTGAACTTGATGCCTTGGTCGCTGTTTTTGTAAAAGTTTTCGATGAGCATTGTGGTTTTTATGGTAAACAAGCTTACATAGCGCAATTTGAGAGAGAACTGAAAGACGATGGCTTGTTAGGCCATTTTACCAATACATTTGAATCTATCAGCGGAATGAGCTGGATAAAAGGTCGTGCAAGAGCAAAACGCATGGCCGCTGATGTTGATAAAGCTTATAACCAAGTATCAGGGCAATCTGTTACCAGTATTCTAGATAAATACCGTGAAGATTACAGGCTTTCAATTGAAGACTTTGCTGAGCAAGTACAAAGCTATATTGAAAAGCAAGAAGAGGGTTTTAGATTAAACTTCTTTGTGGATGAGGTTGGGCAATATATTGCTGGTAACATTAAGCTGATGACGAACCTTCAAACGGTCGCTGAAAGTTTAGCCTCTAAGTGTAAGGGACAAGCTTGGGTTATTGTCACAGCTCAAGAAGATATGTCGAAAGTGATTGGCGAAGCTGATCAAAGTAATGAAAGCGATTTTACAAAAATTCAAGCTCGCTTTAAAAATCGAATGAAGCTCACCAGTCAAGACGTTGCAGAAGTAATTCAAAAACGTTTGCTTGAGAAAAAAGAAGAGTTTATTCCACAGTTAACAGAATTATATCATCAGCAAGAAAATAACTTTAAAACCTTGTTTGATTTCGCTGATGGTTCACAGTCATACCGAAACTTCAAAGATAAAGAACATTTTTTACAAAGCTATCCGTTTATCCCGTATCAATTTGGGCTTTTTCAGTCTGCTATCCAAAACCTCTCAACGCATAGTGCGTTTGAAGGTAAGCATAGTTCGGTTGGTGAACGTTCAATGTTAGGTGTTTTCCAAGAAGTAGCTATAGCTATAAAAGATCACAACCTTGGTGAACTAGCGACGTTTGATTTAATGTTTGAAGGTATTCGTACTGCACTTAAAACAGCAAACCAACAGTCGATATTAAAAGCTGAACTTCAATTAGATAACAAGTTTGCAATACGACTATTAAAAGCACTGTTCTTAGTAAAATACGTGAAAGAATTTAAACCCACAGTAAGAAATTTATGTGTACTAATGCATGATAGTTTTAAGCGTGATATTCCTTCATTAAAACTAGAAGTAGAACAAGCACTAAACTTACTTGAAAAAGAAACTTACATTCAACGTAATGGCGACTTGTTTGAGTACTTAACAGATGAAGAGCAAGACATCGAAAAAGAGATCAAAAATGTAGAGATTGACTCTGATGTTATAGCTTCTGAACTTGAGAAGTTGATTTATGACGGTGTACTTAAAAATAGAAAGATTCGTTGGGTAGAAAACAACCAAGATTATCCGTTTAGTCGTAAATTAGACGATAAAATATCGGGTCGTGAGAATGAATTGGCAATTAATGTTATCACCTCATTTCATGACCATCGTGATGCATTTGAAAAACATAAATCAGATACGTTATTTAATGACGAATTACGTATAGTGCTGCCAGAAAGTGTCCGATTAGTAACCGATTTACTTCTTTACAAACGAACTGAAAAATATGTTGCTCACGAAACTAAAGCAACACAACAAGACAGTATAAAACGTATTCTCACTGAAAAAGGTATACAAAACGTTGATCGCTTAAACCAGCTTAAAGCACTAACGTCTAAACTCGTTGGTACGGCAAAATACTTTGTCGCAGGTGCAGAAATTGAATTAAGTGGCGAAGATGGCCAAAACAAAATGGTCAAAGCGTTTGGTGAGTTAATCAAACACACTTACCCAAACCTAAAAATGCTGCGTGATATTACTTACAGTGAAAATGATATTGCCGATATTATTAAAAAAGCAGGACAAGGCTTACTCGGTAATAACACTCAACTTCCTGAAGCTCAGCAGGAGATGTTTTCATTCATTCAAAGTAATAGTCGAGGTGGAATCCGTACCACGGTTAAATCGTTACTTGAAAAGTTTGAAAGTAAACCGAATGGTTGGTCTTATGCCGCCATACTTTGTAACCTCGCATACTTATGTGCAGGCGGTAAGATCGAAGTTCGTGAATCCACTAACTTACTTGATGATAAAGACTTAGTTCGTGCGTTAAGAAATATGGCGACGCATGGTAACTTGATACTTGATCCACAAGTGGAGTTTACACCTTCACAAATACGCGGTGTAAAAGAGTTTTATCGTGACTACTTTGAAAAGGTTGCTCATGCGACAGAAGCGAAAGCTATTGCCAAAGAGCTGCAAGAGTCCTTTGCAGAACAGGCGACTGAGCTTGATAAGTTACAGTCACAATCAGAGCAGTATCCATTTTTGCGAGTATTAACCGATATTGTAACCAAGCTTCAAGAATTCAAAACAAAACCTTATACATGGTTTATGACCGAACTTACCCAAAATGAAGATACTTGGTTCGACTATAAAGAAAAGATGATAGACCCCATTGTTAAATTTATGAGAGGTCCGCAAAAATCTACCTTTGATAAAGCTAAACAAGTGGTAACAGAGCAAAAGGCAAATATAGAGTACGTTGAAGGAGCGGAGTATCAGCAAATAAAAGATGCTTTAGTTAGCGCAACTATTTTTAAAGGTAGCGCTATACAACAACTTAAAAGTGATACAGATGCGCTAGAAAATAAAATTATAGAGCAAGTAAACTTAGAGCGTAAAAAAGCCATTGAACTAGTTAAAAATCTGCAAGATAAGCTAGTCGGTTTTGATGAATACAAGTCGTTAGGACAAGATAAGAAAGATCAACTGCTTACCGAATTTACGCGTGCTGTTGATAAATTAAAGCAACAAGCATTAATTGCGATGTTACGTGATGATGCGAGACGATTTGAAGATCATATTTATTCGGCTCAAGTTCAGAAATTAATGACATGGTCACAACCAGCTCTTGATCCAATTCCTATGCCAGAGCCAACACAAGCTTCACCTGAGCCTCAAGCAGGTTTGTTTGGTGGTAAGACTGTTGATCCTTCACCAAAAGTTCAAGAGCCAACTTTATCAAAAAACAAACCAGAAATTAAAAGTGTATCCGCAAAGCAAATACGTGTTGATTACCCTAAACCATGGCTTGCTAGTGAAAGTGATGTAGAAGGCTATGTAGAAGAATACAAAAAGGTATTACTAGCTGCTATTAAAGAAGGGAAGCACATACAGTTATGATAACAGACATATCATTAGAGAACTTTGCCGCGTTTAAGAAATTAGAACTTCAATTTACACCGGGGATAAACATTATTATAGGTGAAAATAGCTGCGGTAAAACACAGTTATTAAAGGCTATTTACGCTCTGTCATCAAATCAAGATATTACTGAAAAACTATTAGGTTTATATAAACCAAGTTCTGGAAAGTTATCTGGAATATATTTTAGAGGTGGTAAAGGGAAAGCAAAGGCGACCATAACTGATTCATCAGGCCAGACTTCTGCAATTGAATTTGGTTCTAGAACCGAAAAAGCAAAAAAGGAGTCTGAATTTATCGATATCGGCCTACCTGTACTGTTACCTACTAAAGAAGTTTTATCTTTGTTACCTGCTATTCAAGCAAATACAGTATCAAAGGAAGCCTTAAGTGCTTTGTTTGATGATTCAGTTATAGACTTATGTCACATGCTTTTAACTGAACCTGATGCTGATTTAACTGATGCAGTAAATAATGATCCTCGTTTAGGTGACATTATACCAATGCTAGTAAAAGCTATTGGCGGAAAGTTTGAAATTAATGGTACTGATCATGCCTTTGTTAAAGGGACATTTGTAGAGAAAACCAATCCTGACATTTCTACTGGGCAAAGTGCAAAAGTTTATGCAGATTTTAAACAGCTTATTTTCAAAAGGGAAAAGTTGTCAGAAACTTCAGTTACGATGACAGCGGAAGGTTATCGAAAAATAGGGCTGTTACAGCGTCTTATTGATACAGGTGCTTTAGTAAAAGGTAAAACTAATGTCTTGCTTTGGGATGAACCTGAGTCAAATATGAATCCGATTTTAATGAAACTTCTTGTTCAATGCATGTTGGATCTATCTCGTAATGGTCAGCAAATTATTATTGCTACACATGATTACGTATTGTTGAAATGGTTTGATCTACTTATCAATGAAAATAAAGGGGATCACATTAAATATCATTCCTTATATCGAAATGAAACAGATGATTCAGTTGAAGTGATTACCACCGAAGAATACCTTGATTTGACACCAAATGCTATCGATGAGGCATTTGGTAATTTAATCGAACAAGAAATCGTTAATGATATGGGAGGATTGGGCAAATGATTCCTGTAGAAAGTGACGGATTTCGATTCGAATTTGATAGTGCTATAAATGCATTTGTTTTTGATGAAAAAGATACAAAAAAGTCTACTTTTCACGGCATGCCAATGAAGGGGGTTGATGTTGTAGCTGAATTTGAAGAAGCTTATATATACGTTGAAATTAAAGAGTATAACGATGAACGTGCTTCTGAATATGATATTAATAATTCATTATCTCAAATGGAATTAGAGCAAAAAAGAAAACACTTTAAATGGCTTAAAGAGTATCTCAAGTATAAGTTTAGAGACTCATACTTATATAGACATGCAGAAGGAAAGGTTGATAAACCAATACATTATATATGCTTACTCACTTTTGATAACGCCTTAAACTCTAAATTTTCAAAGTCTTTAAAACAAGAGCTTCCTGTGGGAAGTAAAAATATAAGATGGAATATATCCTTAGCTAAAAGCTGCCAAGTTCTGAATGTAGATCGTTGGAACCAATGTTTTCCTAAATGGCCTGTTACTAGAATTGCACCATAAGAAATGAGAAATAAATAATGGATACATCCAAATTAAAAAAATTCGCTCAATTTGCTCGTCGTAGTTTAATCGAGCAAGTGCAAAATAAATTAAAGCTAGTATTAGCTGATGAAAGCGCAGCTCGTCGAGAACATCCTAAAGCGGTTAAAGATTTAGAACAAAAACTAAACCAGTTTTCAAATAAGAAAGAAGGTGAAGAGCAACTTATCGAACAAGTGGCTTACACATGGTTTAACCGCTTTTGTGCGCTTAGATTTATGGATGTAAATCAATACAACCGTATTATGGTGTTATCACCTATTTCGGGGCAGTTTCAACCTGAGATATTGGCAGAAGCAAAAGCTGGTCATTTAGATGATGCTGTTTTTAATGATAAAACACGTGAACAAATTCAAGGGCTGTTAAGTGGCTCTGTGCCTAGTCGTGACGGTCAAGCAGAAGCCTATCGATTAATGATTGTTGCAGTATGTAATGATTACTATCGTCTAATGCCATTCTTGTTTCAGCGCATTGAAGATTACACTGAATTACTCATGCCTGATGATTTGTTATCCGGTAACTCTATTCTTGCTTACACCCGTGAAGCGATGACTCCTGAAAATTGTGAGTCGGTTGAATCGATTGGTTGGTTATATCAGTTCTATATTTCAGAGAAAAAAGATCTGGTATTTGAAGGTTTGAGGAAAAGTAAAAAAATTACGCCTGAGAATATCCCTGCGGCTACGCAATTATTTACGCCTCACTGGATCGTTAAATATTTGGTTGAAAATTCATTAGGTCGTTTATGGATGCTCAATAACCCCAATTCCAAAGTTATTGAGCAAATGGAATACTACATAAAGCCTGTTGAGGAAGAAACAGATTTCCTACATGTTGCCAATCCAGAAGAACTAAAAGTGTGTGATAGCGCTTGTGGTTCAGGCCATATGCTCACTTATGCCTATGACTTGCTTTATGCTATTTACCTAGATGCTAACTATGATCCGGTTGATATACCTGAATTGATATTAACTAAAAACCTATACGGTATTGAAATTGATGAACGAGCTTCCGAACTCGCTGCCTTTGCATTAAGCATGAAAGCGCTTAAGGGTAATCCAAATGATGACAGTAATAATCGTCGTCGTTTCTTCCGCAATCCTATTAAGCCAAATATTTGCCGTTTAGAAAAAGTAAAAGTAGATGATGATTCGCTTGAAGAATATATGGATTTTATTGGCCGAGATCTGTTTACACAGGATTTAAGAAAGACGCTAACTGAGTTCGAAGAGGCTGATAATTTTGGTTCATTGATACAACCTACTTTAACAAACGTTGATGATACCTTGGCTATTATTGAAGCTAAAAATGAACATGTTGATATGCTTTTAGTTGATACCCATAAGACAGTTTTAAAAATATTGAAACAAACCGAATATTTAAGCCCTAGGTATCATATTTCGATCGCAAACCCTCCATATTTAGGAGGGAAGGGGATGAACCCTAGAATGGCAAAATGGTTAAAAGATAATTATCCTGATGTTAAATCAGATCTATTCTCCGCTTTTATCGTCCGTAATACTGAAATGACTTTGCCTAAAGGGCAATTAGGTTTTATGACGCCTTTTGTGTGGATGTTTATTTCTTCTTTTGAAAAATTAAGAAATTATATTATTGAAAAGTGCGGTATTACATCTTTAATACAACTCCAATACTCTGGGTTTGATGGTGCTACTGTTCCCATTTGTACGTTCACATTACAAAAATCGTCATATAAGCCTAAAAGTACCTTTATAAGGTTATCAGACTTTAAAGGTGCAGCTAACCAAATGCCAAAAGCTTTAGAAGCAATTAAAAACCCAAACTGTGGTTGGATGTATAAAAAACATAATAGTGACTTTAAATCAATCAAGGGTTCTCCAATCGCTTACTGGCTAAATGCTGATATCTATGATGTTTTTAATCGTTCTGAATCGATTGGTGAAAAGGCATCAGTTAGAAAAGGCTTAGTAACATTAAATGACGCAAAATTTATTAAAAACTGGTCAGAAGTTTCATTTGATCGAATTCAATTCAACACCACAACTAGACAAGAAAGTATAGATTCTGATCGAACATGGTTCCCTATCAATAAAGGGGGAGGATATAGAAAGTGGTATGGTTTCAATGATAGTGTAATTAATTGGGAAAATGACGGAAAAGAACTGAAAAATTATATTATTGAAAAGTATAACGGAGGCAGTTATACAAAAGAAATCCGATCTGAGGATTTTTACTTCAAAGAAAATATTACTTGGGGTTCAATCACATCTGGACCTGCTAGTTTTAGGTATACTCCATGTGGCTTTCTTTTTAGTTCTGGCGGGTCATGTATGTTTCCTAATGAAAATATTAAACAAGTTCTTTTGCAAATGAATTCCTCATTTGCTAGCAATATACTACAAGCTTTAACTCCAACATTAAACTATGTCGCTGGAGATATAGCCAGAATTCCTGTGTTTGCTAAATGTGTTGACGATATTTCACCTGATGAAATTGCAACTAATCTAATTGATATTGCTAAATGGGATTGGGATTCTTATGAATCATCTTGGGATTTTAAACGAAACCCATTATTTACTATAACAAGTAATAAAAATCTAATTGAGGATAGATATATTAGTTTTGTTGAGACCTGCCAAGAAAAAATTAAATTAATGAAACAGTTAGAAGGGTTGAATAATAAGGCAACAATAAATAGTCATTCTCTAGAAAAAATTAGTAGCGAAATAAATATGCGAGACATCACGTTGACATGTAATCCATACTATAGATATGGTGCAGATAAAACATGTGAGGAGCATAAATTATTATTTAAAAATGATTTGGTTAGAGAATTTGCTCAGTATGCAGTTGGTTGTTTATTTGGACGCTTCTCTTTAGATAAGGAAGGGATTGTCCTTGCCAATCAAGGTGATACTTTACAGAGTTATCTTAATAAAGTTCCTTTACCATCACTAATGCCCGATGAAGACAACGTTATTCCAATTATAGATTTCGATGGTGATTGGTTTGAAGACGATATTACAGAACGTTTTAAATCCTTTTTAAAAGTAGCTTTTGGGGAAGAGCACTTTGCTGAAAATTTAGCATTTATTGAAGAAGCCATAGGTAAAGATATTAAAAAGTATTTTGTCAAAGATTTCTATGCGGATCATGTTAAGCGATATAAAAAACGTCCTATCTATTGGTTGTTCTCAAGCCCTAAAGGTTCATTTAATGCACTAATTTATATGCACCGATATCATTCTGATACAGCGAGTATAGTACTCAATGATTATTTACGTGAGTTCAGAACTAAGTTGGAAGCACGTAAAGAAAGTTACGAGCAAGTTGAAATTAGTGTATCAGCGAGTCAAAAAGATATAACGCAAGCGATTAAGGCCATTGCGAAAATTGATAAAGTGCTTGAAGAAGTTAATGATTACGAGCGTGAAGTGCTGTATCCACTTGCAGGTAATAACATTGAAATTGATTTAGATGATGGTGTTAAACATAACTACCCATTATTTGGTAAAGCACTGAAAAAAGTAGCGGGCTTATCTTAGTTTTAACGTAAATATTAGTTTGTTAATTAATGAGCAATCACGTTAAAACGGTTTAGGAAATTTGATGACAGAAAATAGAATAGAAAAAGCATTAAGCAGATTATTTGATACTAACCGTATTGTTTTTTGGTACGACGAGAAGAAAGAGCTTCGCGATGCCTTTGAATCTTTGTCCCTAGACAATATAGAAAAGATAGAAATTGCTAATAATGAGTTTTCAATTAAACACAAACTACTACGTGAGTCACCAAAAGCACAATTCTTATTATACAAAGAAGATAAGCAACCAGAGCCTATAAAAAACTGGCTATTAGATGTAGAACTTGCTCATATAGTTTTTAGAACCGACCAAGTTGCCATCTGGCTAAGTGAGCTAGAGTTACCCAGTGAGTTTACAGAGTTAGTTGAGTCGCATTCAGCATTTTTTGATTCAATTGGTGACACGAACGAAGCAAAAGTATTGGCAGAAAAACGTAAGCAAGTACTTAAAAGTTTAATAGTTCCTGATGATACCTTGAGCCAAATACGATCGAAAATGTTGTTTGTAGCTGCTGGAGCAACACAGAAAGGAGATGCACGTTTAGATGTGATTCTTGAATTGTTAATGGCTGATATGGGAAATAACGATGCTTATCGGCTAATTGAACAGTGCAAGTTAGATAGTTTTTTATGGCAACAGGTTACTAATCAATATGGTTACCAAAGTGACAATCCTTCAATCAAAGACTTTGTTTTTGAATTATTCAAATTTTGCTATTTAGCTGAATTACCAACAGGACTGCAAGGAACGACAGTAGAACCTGAATCAGCAACAAAGAAAAATATGAGTAATAGCGCTTTAGTCTTCTTTAAACGGTGGAAAGATAGCCGTACTCATCAAAATACGTTTGAATGGTTGTCTGCACAGTGTTCGAAGATAATGAATATAGAAAATGACTTACAACACAGAAGTTTAAAAGATGTACTTGAACTGGATTACTTTAGAGTTATTGATCAAAAAGTAATCCATGAACTAGTAAGTGGTGTTGCAAACCGAACTGTATCACAAGGTGAGGTAGCAGTTTGGTGTCGTCAACGAAGACAGGGTCATTGGTACAATGATTTTGCTTTTTTATATGATGCGGTTGATTTCGCTAGCCAGTTTTTTGCATTACTAGATGCTTCAAAATTTGATATGTCGACTGCGTCAGAAGGTGTTCAACGATATACGAAGCATTGGTATAAGCTTGATCAGTTATACCGCCAATATGTCCATGCACTTAAAGTATCTGCTCAACCGACATTGTTAAGCTCGTTAACAGAGCAGATTGAGAATTTATATACAAATAGTTATGTTCAAACATTAAGTAATGCATGGCAACAACATGTAGATGCTATGACAACTTGGACAGTGCCAGAAGTTAAATCACAAAGTGATTTTTATAGCCATTGGGTTAAAACTAAGTATTTAGATAAAAATAAAAAAGTGTGTGTGATTATTTCTGATGCCTTTCGTTATGAAGCAGGTGAAGAAATGGTAAGTCGCATTAGGCAAGAAGATCGTTTTGAAGCCGAACTTGAACATGCATTATCAGCTATGCCGAGTTATACCCAGTTAGGAATGGCATCGTTATTACCTCAATCAAGAGAATATCCATTACAGTTAGCGGATAATAAAACGGGTACTGTTTTTATGGGCGAACTCTCAACCCAAGGTACGGATAACAGGGATAAAATATTAAAGACGATTCATGGTGATAGATCTAGTGCGGTACAGGCTAAGTCGTTAATTGAGATGACGCAGTCTGATAGCCGTGAACTATTAAAATCGAACGATGTACTTTATATTTATCATAACCGGATTGACCATGCTGGCGATAAAATGCAGTCAGAAGGTGAAGCTTTCGAGGCCACCGAAAAGACATTTGATGACTTATTAAAGCTTATTAAAAAGTTAACTAATGCTAATGCAAGCAACTTATTGATTACCGCAGATCATGGCTTTATTTATCAAAATAGTAAGTTGGAAGAAAGCGATTATTTAGCAAAAGACGTAGAGGGTGAAATTCTCTACAACGATAGACGTTTTGTACTTGGTAAGGGCTTAATATCTGGTCAGTCATTAAAAGCCTTTAGCTCAAAAGAGCTTGGCTTAATAGGTGATGTGCATGCGGTTATTCCTAAAGGAATTCAAAGACTACGATTAAGTGGCTCTGGTAGCCGCTTTGTTCACGGTGGTGCATCGCTTCAAGAAGTTATAGTTCCGGTTATAAAAATCAATAAAAAGCGTTCTAGCGACACCAGAATGGTTGATGTTGATATATTACGTGGTGGCTCAAGTGTAATTACTTCTGGGCAATTATCAGTTACCTTATACCAAGCAGAAGCAGTTACAGATAAAGCACAACCTAGATCATTACGTGTTGGTATCTATACCGAATCAGGCAAGCTAATTTCAGATAGTCATACTGTGATAATGGATTTAACTTCTGAAAATGCCCGTGAACGGGAGATGAAACTTCGT
The DNA here is from genome assembly GCF_000498095.1 of Pseudoalteromonas sp. TB64. Classification (GTDB taxonomy): domain Bacteria; phylum Pseudomonadota; class Gammaproteobacteria; order Enterobacterales; family Alteromonadaceae; genus Pseudoalteromonas. Next base: position 124,278 of record NZ_AUTQ01000152.1, on the reverse strand, counting down.
TTCTTGCTTAATCAGGAAGCAGAATCTGCTAATAATCAAGAAGTAATATTGAAACTTGAAGAGCCAGTTAGTGGCTCAAATCAATATCAAGAATATAAGCAATTACGTTATTCCATTCGTCGTTCATTTACTTCAGATTTCGACTTTTAGTATACTTTTAATACAGTAGACAATAATAAATAGTTTAAAAAAAGGATTTTTTAAGCTTAACTTTAAGGCATAAAAATGAGTGATCTTAACCGTAAAATTTGCGATGTATTTGCTGGTCTTGTTGTTCGAAAAGATTTAGTAAAGACAGTAAAAGGGAATGCCATCGTTCCCTCATACGTACTTGAGTATTTACTAGGCCAATACTGTGCAACTAATGACGAAGCAAGTATTGAATCCGGCATTCAAACGGTTAAGGAAATTTTGGCTAAGCATTACGTACATCGTAATGAGGCTGGTTTGATTCGTTCAACCATTCGTGAAAAAGGTCGCCATAAAGTTATTGATAAGGTCAGTGTTTCTTTAAATGATAAAAAAGATGTTTATGAAACTGAGTTTTCTAACCTAGGTATTAAAAAGGTTCTGATAGATTCAGGCACTGTTAAAAAACACCCTAAGTTGTTAGTAGGTGGTGTTTGGGTGATTGCCGATGTTGAATATGATCACACAGAAGAAAAAGATGCTAGCCCGTGGATATTAAGCACCATTAAGCCAATTCAAATGTCTCATTTTGACTACGACGGTTATATTGATGCCCGTCGTAAGTTTAATTTAGACGAATGGATTGATGTTCTAGTACAAAGCATCGGTTTTAATCCTGAGTTTTTTGGGCGTAGAAGTAAGCTAATGCAGCTAGTGCGCTTGATCCCTTTTTGTGAGCGCAATTTTAACTTGATTGAGCTAGGACCTAAAGGTACGGGTAAATCTCACATTTATTCTGAATTTTCACCACACGGTATTTTAATTTCTGGTGGTGAAGTGACTGTACCTAAACTTTTTGTGAATAATTCCTCCGGTAAGTTAGGTTTAGTGGGATATTGGGACACCGTTGCATTTGATGAATTTGCCGGTAAGCAAAAGAAAGTGGATAAAGCTCTTGTAGACATTATGAAAAACTATATGGCGAACAAGTCTTTCTCTCGTGGTGTTGAAATGCTGGGAGCAGATGCATCAATGGCGTTTATTGGCAATACTGAACACAGTGTGCCTTATATGTTAAAGCACTCAGATTTGTTTGATGCTTTACCAGAAAAGTTCTACGACTCAGCATTTTTAGACCGATTGCATTTTTATATACCGGGTTGGGAAGTCGATATAATACGAGGCGAAATGTTCTCTGACGGTTATGGCTTTGTTGTTGATTATTTGGCAGAAGTACTACGCCATCTAAGAAACCAAGATTACTCAGATCACTATAGCGAATATTTTAAAATATCATCGCAGATATCAACGCGTGATAGAGACGCTGTTCATAAAACATTTTCTGGCTTAATGAAAATATTGTTCCCTCAAGGAGGCGCAACTGAAACTGAAATTGAAGAGATTTTGAAATTTTCAATGGAAGGTCGTAAACGAGTCAAAGACCAGTTATTTAGAATTGACAGTACTTATGCAGATGTTAACTTTTCTTATAGCAATAAAGTGGGAAAAGAAGCGCCTGTCAGTACACTTGAAGAGCTCCAGTATCCGAACTATTTCAATAAGACCGTTGGGGAAGTTACAGACATAGGTATGCCTGAGCCTGTAGTTGTTAAACAACGAGAACCATTGATTTCAGTTGCTGTTGAAAAAGCGTCTTATGATGAATGCGAGTTAAAAGAGCATCACTTAACTTTTGCAGAGAATCAACGGGGCGTCAGCTACGACAATTTGTTTGGTCCATACCTCAAAGGCGCGAAACACATAACAATTACCGACCCTTATATTCGCTTATTTTATCAGGCCAAAAATTTGATGGAATTACTTGAAACTATCATTAAACAAAAAGCCGAAGAGGATGAAGTTATAGTTAGCCTGATAACCGTTGAAGATGAATTTAAAGGTGAGCAACAACGTGAGTACTTTGAAAAAATCCAAAGTTCGATGTTTACAGTAGGTATTAAGTTCGATTATTCATTTGATACAACTGGAAGTCAACATGCACGCCATATTGTTACCAACACTGGATGGAAAATATCACTAGATCGCGGCTTAGATATATTTCAACAGTATGATGTAAATGATGTGTTTAGCTTATCTAATAGAATACAAAAACATAGGCCATTGAAAGCTTTTGAAGTAACTTTTATAAATATTCAATAAATATTTTCAGGAGTTGTTGAGTTTTACTTATAGTTTTTGAATTCAACAGCTTCTATTAGCAAGCCAGATTGCCTGAATGCTTAAATAGTATTTCATATGTTTAACCGTCAATTTATATTGGGATATTTGAATCAATACCAAGGTAGCTAACCTATCTGTAGTAAAACTAAGGTGTGGACTTCTGATTGTTTGACTAAAATCGGTTGATTAAAATGGCGTCTTTTATAAACGGAATTAAATTATGAAAAGGGAAGAGGTAGACGCGCATGTAAGAAGTGTTGTTGATAAGCTGATTGAGCAAATGCAGGAGAATTTGGGGGAATGGGTTGCACCTTGGCATAGTGGCTTTTTAGAACCTAAAAATGCTATTACACACCACATTTTTAGTGGAATGAACGCAACACTACTTTGGCTATCTACCCTTGAGAATACATTTCAATCGGATGAGTGGGCTACACTCAACCAATGGAATAAAAAAAGAGCTAAGGTAAAAATTCGCTCAAAGGGAACGCGCCTATTTCGTCCTATTTACGCAAAAAAAAATAAACCCAATGATGTGGATTATATTATTTATTTTAAGCCCTATACGGTATTCAACGCTGACCAAGTGAATAATTACAACCCAGCACACCCTGACTTATTTACAGATGATATGCCAGAAGATCCAAGTGCTGATAAATTCATAGTCAGATGCAAAGCAAATATTACTCATGGTAATACTGATGCATTTTATAGAGTATACGAAGATAAAATATACCTGCCATCCCCCAGTAACTTTGTAGATAGTTATCATGGAAATAAAAAGCATAATTATTATGCTACTGCTATCCATGAGTTAATTCATTGGAGTGGGCATGACACTAGAATGAAACGCGACTTAGCTAATAATAGTACCGAGCAGTATGCATATGAAGAGCTTGTTGCTGAACTTGGTGCTGCAATAATATGTACACGGCTTGAAAATACAATTACACCAAGAACGGATCATGCTGCTTATTTGAAGTCTTGGATAAAGCATTTAAAAGATGATTTTCATTACTTATTTAAAGCCGTAGATGATGCAAAAAAAGCAGTACATTTTTTGTATGAGTTAACAGGCATTGAAAACGCTGATGTGGATTGTGAAGATAAAGAGTTTGAACAACTTAATGATAGTGAAGCAGTAGAACCAGAGAAAATAATTCTTACAGGTTTTGTAAGTACGCTAAAAGTTAGTACGTGCTGTAACCATTGCCGTGAAAATTATAGTGTTACGTTAACCCGTTATGAAAATTTATCGTTTTGTGAGCAATGCTCAAAGCCAAATAAGCATCTTATTGAGTGGTAATTACTAGCTTTATTGGCGTAGCGACATTGAATAAAGAAAAAAACAGATAAATATAATAATAATTTGTAATGAACATTTTCTATTTCAGCTACGCTTTGTTAAAGAGCTGAGAGGAATTTATATGTCTCATCAAGTTATTTGTTTAGCGGTAAAGTTACTTAATAAAGAACAACGTAATGAGCACTACAGATTGACTTTGCCTACTTATTGCTTGGTTGAATTTGCAGAAACACTCATTAATAAAATGCTTAATGCTCGCAAACTGCTAGAAGAAAATAATCTTTATGAGGTGGTTGTTAGAACAACTGAGGTCAATTGGTTTTATGAGCTAACCAATCGGTATCATCATTCAATGACTTCATACCTACATGTAACTAATACAAAAATTGCCTTTTCAGGGCTGTTCCCCCCAAATAAAGAGCCTCACTTCATTACCCCATATGTAGATATTAACGATATAGCGCTACCTGAGCGGAATATTAAAAGCGTTATATTAAATAAAAAACGTGTGCCATTAGTTTTATCGTTACTTCGTGAACTTGAAGCTAAACAAGGAAGATTTGAAAAAACCTCCGACTTATACTGGCAGCTTGAGAATATAGTTTCGCCGATTCGTGATTTAGATAATAGGTGTACCAATATGCTAACGACAGAACGTGATGAACTGTTATCTGATTTGAATGAAGAGTCGAACACGCTAAGTGTACAAACTGAACGGCTTGAACTTGAGATTGAGCAAATAGTATTAAGAGTCATAAAGCGTATTTTTGGTGTGGTTTATGGTGACTTAATTACTCATATTGATACTAAAAATAGAACCGCTAGCTTACGGTTTGAACATGCTTATTACTACAATAAAGAAATTACATTTAGTGGCACAGGCATTACAAAACAAGGAAAGGTTGGTAAGCGACATCAGTCTTTTAGCATAAAGATTATGGCTGAGCGTGAGTCTGTATGAATATTCAAACTTTGCTATCAGAAATCAAACAAGCTAAAAAGCGCAGAGTGGTTCTTGATTATCATTGTTCTCCAGTAAGTGGAGTTGATGTGCCTATTGAGGACTGGCAGCCTAGCTTAGTGTTGTTACGCAGCTTGTTTAAGGCATTTAAGGTAAAGGGCTGCAATATTGTAATTACGTGGTGGGGGCAAATATTCATCATACCAAAAAACAGTCATACTGCATTTGAGTTAGCACTTAACTATCAAGCTGCAACAGAAGATATAGCTAGTTTAGATGCTTTAATGAGTAAGAAAAATTTCATTAAACTACGTTTTTCAAATCCTAAACCTATTTATACTTTAAGCATAAAAGCGCATCGAGCTGGGACTAAGTGGTATCGTACCCCTTTAGATATAAACAAGCGTTTTACTGATAAACTCGCGGCATCGTTGTATGAAGTGATGACAGCAAGGCTAAATAGTTACCAGTATCCAGGATTAGAAGTAAAAAATCACGTTTCAGATATGGACGATATTGAAGCGATTATTCATTACGCTGCTGCAAAATTTGGAGCTAACTCCCAGTTTTATCGCTTATCCAAAGCAATATTGAGCCCTCTTACATCTTCTAGTATTGAATTGACGGGAACAAGTGTAGTCATCAAAGGTTATTATCCTCGGGGAGATTCAGAGTTCTACCTAAAGGCAAAAGAGATTTATTTTATAATGAAATATCTCCCAAGCTAAGGTGCTATCGAAGTCAAATTACTTATGTTCTAGGGAAGTGGGACCATAATTTTCGAGATCGTCTTTAAGGTTTTTTAATTCTTTGGCATTAAAGTTAGCGAGTATTCGATAAACACCCTCAAGCAAGGGTTTTGATTGCATCTCTAATATAAGGGCTAATAAACTATCAGGGTCACTCAGACCTACTTTTATAAAGCCTAACTTTTCTTCATCGAGATATATTAGTTCTTCTAATAGCCCCGATATATCATCAAGTTCATATACCTTTTTACTCATTACCTCAGGAATGTAACCACCAAGCATTAATACCTTGGTTTCGTTTATACAATAATACTGGGCGATTTTTTGAAGAAAAGCACGTGATAGTTGTTTTTCTTTGCCGCTCTCGACTCGGCTTATATAGCTGCGATTGCAATCTAAGGCTCGCGCAACAGCCGACTGAGAGTATTTAGCTTTTCCGTCAAGTAGCTCTAGTTGGCCACGAATGTCTTTTAAATATTGATTTATCATAATGTTTCGTAATTACGAAACAAAAAGTTATAAGGCAATATCACTTATGATGATGTTGCTTATATTTTGTTCGCATTAAAAGCTCTCTTTTACAACTAAAAGTTATCAAAATAAAGATATTTCAATTAGTTACAAAAAAAGATATTTTTATAACTGTATGGAATACCAGTTGTTTTTATGCATTCTAATGAAATTTACTAAAAAAGTAAAAAACTACTCTCTATTCATTGCAAAAAAAGATAAAAATCAGTAGGTTAAATAAATCCTCGTTTGCTTGTACAAACAAAATTTGGGCACTATAACTTTTACCAATTAAGATTTTAAAGTTGGTGAAAACATGACAAAACCTGAGAAAACTAAAAAACACTCGCCTAAAGGCCAATTATGGCTTCGTGACGTAGATAGGAAAAAATTTATCAAATGGAAGGAAACCACTTCCTCGCATAAACCTTATGAATCTTTCATACGGACTCAATCCACTCATTCACTCGGGCGAAAACATCAGCTTTTTTGTAAAAAGCAAAATCGATTAGTTACGTTGCTGAGTGACGGAGAATTACTTGCTTATAAGCACCTTATCTGGACACAAAATGTATTCAGTGTCGAAGAACAATATGCATTAAATCCAGTAGAGACATTCAATATCGCAAAGCAGTTAGATATTGTGCATCCTTATGATTTCAAAAAGGCTATTCATCATGTAATGACGACTGACTTTTTAGTGACATCGTTTAATGATGATGGGGAACTATACAGAACAGCCTATTCATATAAGCCAGTTTTTGATGGAAAAAAGACGTCACGTACATATAAAAAATTACAGATAGAACAAGCTTTTTGGGCACGAAAGAAAATCCCTTATCGTGTTATTACTCGTTGTGATTTTGGTTTGAATGAAGAAAAAGATAGTAAGGCTTGGCTGGCTTCATTGTTATTTTGTGAAATTCATTATGATAGTGCTATCGATGAAAATGCACTTCAGTTATTTACGCATAACTTAATTATGCAACATCAGTTAGAGCCATGGTCTCCACTTCGCAATATATTGAAATCATTGTCAAATAAGTATCGCTATACCCAAATTGAAGCCGAAATATTTTTTAAAAATGCCGTATTAAAAGGGTTTCTCAAAATACAAAGAGCTAAGCGTATCCGTTTAAACGAAGCTTTGAACTTAGACCTAGTGGGAGGTAGTGAGTGTTTTATTTAAATACAGAGCTTCGACCAAAGCCTGAATCATTACACAGACTTAGAAAGGTCTGTATATCCGATGTTTTTGTTGTTGTTTGCGTTGAACTCCAGATGAAGCGAGTTGCTATTGTTAATATGAGCGAAGCGCTAGGAATTGATGTTAATAAAAATACTCTCATTGATAAAGGTATAAAGAAAAAAGCTTATCAGATAACAAAGCCTAAGGTTTATTCATTTGATGAAGCTAATGAAATATTTGATTTAGTGCAGTTAAACGGCGGAGTCAAACGTTTCATACCACCAAAGCTTCTTAGAAATCCAACGGAAGTGCTGAGTGAAGAAAAGCGAATTACTTGGTTCAAAAAGCGAGATCTTGCATTAAATAAACTTGGTTTTCTGATAGAAGATGAAAGTGTGAAGCGGTATCTTTTTCAATATAACGCGACTGAGTTATTAGAAAAGCGCTTAGCTGAGTTGCGAGATGAAGATCCGACTAAAAAATATTCATCCCCTACAGCACTAATACGTTATTTAAATCAGTTTATTACACTAGGCAGAAATACAAATGCGTTGTTACCGATTGGCTTAATGAATAGCGGCTGTAATTATCAACATAATACGGAGGAGAAAGTTATTAAACGCGGCCGTGGTGGCGCTGATGGTCGAAATACACTATCAAGGCATAAAGCTATAACCGCTAAAGAAAAACGCATCATAAAGAAAGTTGCGAAGTTATTTGGTACAAACACGAGAAGTGGCCAGCTCCTTTTTACTGAGATTTATTATGAATACTGCTTATATTCACTAGAGCTGGAAAACTACACGTTACCAAAGCCTGATAAGAATGGAATGCGTGATCTATCGAACCTTGAAAAATACATTATTTCATACGACCAATTTATTTATCATTACAAGCAAGTAATCCCACTAATAGATCGCTTACTTTTACGATATGGAAAAATTAAGACAAGTCGCGATATGGTTGATCGTCAAGGCATATCAACGGATGGGGTTCTTGGTGCTAATCATGTAGTGGAAATTGATTCTACAGAGTTATCGCTTCATGTCAGGGACATGCGAGTAGGCCACAAGCGACTCTCAGCAGGCCGTCTTTTTATTTGTATCGCGGTATGTATAAAAACACGCTACATATTAGGTTACAGCTTATCTTTTAAAGCGCCTGTTTGGGAAAATGTTGCTGAATGTCTTTACAATATTTTAGACGACAAAAAATCCTACTGTGCAAAATATGGCATTCCACTTCAAGATTACCAATGGGAATCACATCATGACATTTATTCAGCACGTATCGATAATGGTATTGAATACCCAGAGGAAGAAGTTGACGAACTTTTGAATGGACGGTACGGGCCAACTAGGGTCGAAACTGTGACTAAAGCTCGTGGTGATTTAAAGGGAATTATTGAGCGTTTAGTTGGTACGGTTGATCGCATAATTGCAACTCAACAAGGTGGAATTGAAGCTCAGCGTGACCATACGGAGCAGGATGCATCCCAAAAAGCTATTTATTCAATCGAGCAAGTACACCAAAAAATTATTCGTGAAATCATCCATCATAATACTTATAAAAACTGTGCAAAAATTTTAGATGCTGATATGGCTGAAGCTGGCATTGGTATAACACCGAGAAGTATGTGGAATTTTAGTATAAAAGAACAAATGTCGGGGGGAATACCTATTGCTAAAGAGCAATTACCCTCATTTCGTTATCAATTATTACCTAAAGCTAAAGTGACTGTAAAAGAGGATGGTATTTCTTGTAATGGACTCATTTTCACTGGTGATTATGCAAAGTCTGAAGAGTGGTATTTGAGAGTAAAACATGGTGAAAAGTTAACTTTTAAAATGGCCTACACTCCGACAAATTGTAATGTCATTTTTTTTGAGGATAACAAAAGCAATATACATCCATTTATATTGTCAGAAAAAAGTGAACAGTTTAAAAATTTAAGTTGGGTAGAAGTTCATGAGCGACGAGAGTTTTTACGAGAGCAGCAAAGGGAATTAAGTTCTCAGCGATTAGCAAATAAACTTGCTAATAAAACCGAAGATAAAGAAATGCTTATTTCTGCGAATAAAGAAGCTAAAGATGCTCCGCGAAATGATCAAACTAGCTATCAAAATGGCGTTAATAATCGCCGAAAAGAATACGCTGAGTCTCAAGCCATTTCTAAAGATAAAGAAATTCAAAAAGAGCTTATTAATCAAAATAACGATTTTACTAAACAAGATCCCCCATCAGTAGAAGTAGATACATTTTCAGAGGACAAATTCATATGATACATAACGCGATATACGCACCTGCACAGACAAATATTTATAAAAACAACCCTCTTATTGAATGCATACCGATCATTGAAAGTGAAGTCGATTTTTACAATGCTATTAAGACGATCCCCGAGCTACCTGTTGGACTTTGGGATTATGATAATTTCTCAGCAATGGACTACTTCTCAGAACTTGAGGTGGCTTACTTGCCACACCCGAGTGCTTGGACCCTTTATCTTCATTTTATTCAGCAGATAAAGTCGGGTTATCGGTCTAAAAATCCATTAGACAAAAGTGGTCAGTGCTTTATTAATACCGTAATAACTCGGGGCAACTTCGGGCAAAAATATGCCATTCCAAAGCGAAATAAAGCGCATGCAGGAAAAGCTAAATGTTCATTCGCGAAGGGGGTTTCGGGGGTTGGTAAGTCGGAGGTAATAAATACAGTACTTAGTTGTATTCCACAAGTAATTAGACACAGAGAGTATAACTCGACACCGCTTATCATGGATCAGCTAGTATGGGTTTCAATAGATGTTAGTGCATCAAATAGTTTAAAAGGGCTTGCTTTGAATTTCTTTACAGCACTCGATGAGCAGCTGGGGACAAGCTATGCGTATAATAATAGGGCATTAAGAAACCCTGTCGATTTTTATATTGGTGCGATTAGAGAGTTATGCGCAAAGCATATGATCGGATTTGTTCATATCGATGAATGTCAGCACCTTTTGAAAAGCATTAAAAGTGGAGAAAGTGCCACTTTAGAGCATCTTGAAAGCTTATTTAATCGAATAGGCATTCCTATGCTTATGACGAGTACTCCTGAAGGTGCTAAGTTGTTTTTTAATGATAATGATGAAGGAAGCTCACCAAGAGTCCAAAATGTAAGGCGTTTAATGTCTGAGCGAGTATATGAATTTGAACCTATCGATATTAACAGCAAATTTTATCATACTTTTTTTGATTTATTTTTACCCAAGTACCTATTCACTGATAGTGAAGTGCAAAAGAATGAATTTAGACATCGGGTTCATTATTTAACGTTTGGCATACATGCAATTATAGCTCGATTGTTGCGTTTATTTTTTGAAGCGGCTCATAAATTGAATCTCACACCTGAAAATGTAAATACTGGTGAGTATTTCTCGTTACTGGACAAGGTGTACTTACAACATTTTGAAGCAATTTCCCTATCTATCGCACAGTTGAGACAAAATAAAGCTCAAGAATATGAGTATATGATTCAACAAAGTTCGGATAAGAAGCCAAAAAAACTGAATACATCTAGAACTATGCATTCATCTGTACGAGGTGCAAAAATGGCATCAGAACGGTCAAAAGCTAAATTGAATAGTTGTAATGCTGAGGTTCATAAAAATGAGCTACAGGCCGGTTTATCGGAGCATCACCAGTAATGCTACCCAAGTCACAATACATACCCGTAATTCACCCTGACGAGCATTACATGAGTGTTATTTTGAGATGGGAGGGGGTACATAATAGTTTCCCTCTTTTTAAAGAAAGTAAATTCAATAAAAATAGAAGCTTGAGTAAGTACTTGAAGGTTTCATTTATTAAAAAACTAGTATGGGAACTGCCCTCCGGCTTGGACCTTAATTGGTTTCTATTAAGGACAACACAATTTGGTCACTTTAACTTTTATGGAGCAGTGCTAGATAAGGCGATAGAGTTTTGTGACAGCATAAAAAAAGACAGCCAAATACTTCATGTAACTGATCTTCAATTGCGTTGGTGTAAAATGTGCGCGAGAAATGATATTTCAGATTATGGGTATTCTTTCTGGAGAAATAGCCATCAGGACCCTCGGTTAATTCGTTGTCCGCGTCATAAATTGATTCTGAATTCTTGCTGTAAATTTTGCAATATTAAAACACCTGAATATAAGCAACTTAAAGCATTTAAATCTTTAGAACGATGTATCGTTTGTAATACTTTATTACCCCCATCAGTGAAAATAAATATACTTACACCGTTTGAAACGTGGTTAGAAGAGCTTCACCATTTATCAAATAAAGGAATATATGTTGATAAGTTAGCTTTAATTGATTGTGTTAATCAGATCATTAATACTAATGATAATTTTACTCCGAAGAGTAGATTAAGCACACGACGAAACGAAGCACAAAAGCATTTAGTGAGTGAATACAACGAAACTGGAGCCTATAAATTATTTACTTTCAAAAAAGTTACTTATGATGCAGTTAAATATTATAAGGAGCTAACTCTTGGGTGTATTTTAAATAAATCTACATGCTACTCACCTGTAATATATGCACTTTTAGGTTGGGTTTTTCTGAGTATTGAAGAGCGAAATGAGCTTTTCGGATCGTTTAAGAAATGGGGTAAATAACAATGGAGACATGTCCTACTTGGTTAGACGGTGAAACTGTATTTAGTTTGATTCAGCGCTTAGCCGTATTGCAATGTAAAACTAATAAAATGCATAGTCTCGACCACCTTTTTGGATCTTGCTCACTATTATATTTTTCTGACTTTCCATCTTTTCTACCAAAACTTAGCGAATTAAGTGGGGTCGATATTGAGTATATAATTCGTGAACATACGATTTTACCTGCTTGTAGAGTATTTTTATCACCCTCTAAATATAAGTCTGTGATGTCAGGATTACTCAAGTCAGAATCGAAAAAGGTGTTCACTTGTCAGTCGCTCACAGCCACTAAGAACTATGAAAAGAAAGTGCTCTATTTTTGTCCGCAATGTGCCCGAGATGATGAATCTGAGGTTGGTGTTGCGTATTGGCATATACGTCATCAATTACCGGGTGCTCATGTATGCCTCAGACATAAGTGTATACTGGAGAAGCAACTAGCAACGAAATACGCATTTGAAAACTGGCCTAATTGGTCTAGATGCCAGCACGTATTAGCAAGTGATAAAGCCGTTAAATTAACGCAGTTTATTAACTACCTTTATGATACCCCATTTTCATTTCAGCATAGTCTTAAAGCGTTATATATAATCGCACTGAGATATAGAGGTATGGTAACGCGAAAGGGGTCGGTTCGGATGACGCTATTGCGAGAGCAATTAATCCAATACTGGGAACCACTTTTTAATATTGATGAGATTTCAGATGTGTTCTCTGCAAAACAGAGTGAGGTATTTCCAGAGGCCATTTTTTATCGCTCTGATAGTACGTTTACACCCATAAAGCATTTATTGATAATGGTGTATCTATTTAAAAGTGTCCATCAAATACGTAGCTTTGATAGGAACTATGATGATTTCGTATTAGCTTCTAGCGCTAACTTAGCTTTTACTCAATCATTGGGTGGATCTGAAATGATTATTGAGTTGATTGAGAAAAAGTACACACTCCATGAAATTGCCGAAACGACCACGATGTCTATAAATTATATCCGTAAAATAGCTAAAAAAAGTGGCCTAAATATAAAAGCCAAAAAGCACTTTATGCTACAAGCAGAGCGTAAGACGATTATTTTCAAGCTATTAGCCGGATATTCAACTAAAAATATAGCGATGGAATTTGAACGTCATGAGGGTACTATTGAAAAGATTTTAAAATTACATCCAGATATCGTTGAGCTCAGGGTTAAAAGGCGTCACTACAAAAAACGTAAAATTGAAAGAGAAAAATTATTACACTATTTAGCTCATAATGAAGCGAAGACCAGAAGAAAAATACAGCTTGCGATTACATCTACATACCACTGGTTGTACAATTATGATACAGAATGGTTGTATGGGCACGTACCTGCATCTATAAGATATTAAAATTACTCTAATTGTTTATTTGCGCATCGATATACTCCCTAACTTCTCGTAAATTAAAGACTTCGCCCTGTGACATATAATCAAGAGCAGAGAGACTACCGAAATTTACATTAGGTTTTTTAATCCATTTATTACTTTGTGTTCTTGTCGGTAATAAATTACCCAAACCTTTGTATATACCTAGGATATAAGAAATACGTTTTAAGATTTCATCAGTAAGAGTTACCGGAGTGCTTATTTTGAAATTATCTAGGCTTTCAGCCTCTTTTAATCCAAGTAAGTTCGCTTGATTGGCCGCTGGGACTTCCCATTCATCCATGATGTTAAAAAATGTTTTGATTGCAATAGCACTTATTTTATCACCGGATACTTCAGAAATTTCATTTGTTAAATCAGCCATTAAAACCCACATTCATATTATTTGTTTATATCTAAATCTAGCTCATAAACTACACTTGAGCAACGACTTCATCTACCAGTAATCTCATTCATGTAAATTTTTGACTAGGAAAAATGCACTTGTATTTTCTATTCATTAGATGTAACGTGATTAACAATATAAAATAACTAATAACATAAAAGCAACCTATCTAATCTAAGCGGTTTTTAATATATTCTAAATTTAAAGCTGTCAATTTATCATCACAATCTTAATTAATATTAGGCTGAGTCTTATTGATTATAATTGGTTAATATCACAAACTTTATTAATATCCCCTTAGTATTAATTACAGTCGTGTCGGTGACTAAAATCACAAACTTAATTCAAAACTGACAATCGGCGCTTTTATTGTTGATTAAAAAATTAGTGTGGAGCCCCGCTTGTGTAAAAATAAGCGGGGCTTTTTTATGTGTTTTTAAAGTAGAAATTAGAATGTCAATTATGCAGTCGTCTCTATGTGTAATTTAAATTCAGGGATCTGTAGTGGTACAATAATGGCATGAATAAATTGACCTTACGCGGTCTGGTGAAAGTGAATGCCTTTATTGTACGGTAACAGTATTGCCTTGCCATAATATAGAAAAGCTGAAAACACGATAAATTAAGAAGGTAAGCCCTTTTAACCTAAATTAAAGCCACTCAAATACCAGTAATAGCTTCCAAAACGCCAATTAAAACAATACTAAACGCTTTTCTATATATTGCGTAAAAGTACAGTAATAGATTGAACCAAAATAGGAACTCAGCTATGGTTTATGTATCAATAAAAAAATAAAAATACGGGTTAATCTACAGGCTCGTTATGTTTCTATTTAGAAGGAGTCCATGCATTGACCCAATTATTTTTTACTTCTTCTCTACCCAAGTTTGCATTTATCTAATGTAAAATACTTTCAACGTTTGAACAAAAGCAACAAACGAATTTAAACCAATAAATTTAATCAAGGGTAAATAAAATGAAAAACGTAAAATTAACTTTAGTAACAGCTCTTTCGGTTTTGGCTTTAACTTTTGCAGGCGTGGCATCAGCGGATAACAACAGCGGATCTGATAACCATAAACAACAAAATGAAGTTACCTATACCAAGAAGGTAAATAAAAACGTTAGTAAGAATAATACGAAAACAGTAGTTGTTACTAAGAACGTTAAGAATAATAACAAGAAAGTTGTTGTTAAAAGTACCCCAACCAAGAAGGTTGTCGTTACAAAGACAGTGGTAAAACAGCCTACTAAGACTAAACAAAAATTTTATACTGTTCGTTCTGGTGATAATTTGTCACTTATTTCTGCAAAAACTGGAATTAGTGTGAAGAAGCTTGCAAAATTGAATCAGATTAAGCATGTAAACAACATACGTATTGGACAGGTATTGATAATTCTATAATTTTAACTCAGTATTTATTTATAGAATTTTAAAAGACACCCCCACCTTTTGGGTGTGTCTTGTATTCGCTAGATAGGTTGGTCTAACGATAAGCAGCCCAACCCTTTCATATCTAAAACAATCTATTGGGCTTCGTACCTCAGCTCAACCTAAAGAATGATCAATGAAGAACTTAACGACTGTTACCCTGGCGCCTTTGCAAAGAAAGATGGGTATATCCCAGTTGCAATATGCGATATCGGATCAGGAAACCCATATTTTATAAATACTATTGATGGAATTAATGGTCCGCTCTATAGGGTTTATTATGATGTCGTAACCAGCGAAAATTACGATAAAGACAGCGGCATGGATAAGGTGCTAGATTGTTATGAGCAGTTACTAAAATATAAAGTCACCTAATCGGGTTGCTGGAGGTCTCTAACCCCCACACCACCCATCACAATTAGAGTGACTGTCTAGTTAGTTGCGACTGTATCGGTGGCGGTGTTATGGGTAGTACAATGACAGATAAAATTTTAGATTATATAACTTCAAGTAAAGTTAAAATTTTAGTGGAAGTTACTGAATGAAAAAAATAGTTGGTTTGTTGTTAGTTTCATTACCTTCGGTAAGTTATGCAGAGGTATCTGATAAAGTACCGAGTATTTCGAATATGTGGCTACTAAGCATTGCGCTTGGTATGTTAGTGCTTATTGCTTCATTACGGTTTAATTTGGCTCCTCTATTTGCTGCACTTATTTCTGCATGTCTCGCTTATGGTTTTTATGATATGTACGCTGATCCTACCTTTAGAGAAGCAGTTTATTTTGAGCAGGGCAATTCGTATTTTTATCATGGTTATATTTCAGCATCTATGGTGTTTGTTTTGGCTCTATTAGGACTACTTTTAAAAAAGTTAAAGTGACCAAACCTTAATTTGATACATCTGACTTTAAATGCACTAATTCTGCCTATTAAAAGCTGCTCTAACCCTCTAAAAGCGAAGCGCTTCTTAATCCTCTTTGTGAACTAATTTGGCTTTACTAACATCAGCTTTGCATCTTTCCTATCGGTTCTAAATAAACTCAAATAAACCAGACATCCAACCTAAACTTCCGCTTTTTTAAGTTAATGACTAAATTTTAGCTAGTACATTAAACAAGCAGGTGACTCGTGGCTGTAGTAAGAAATCGTCAAGTAAGTTTGGTTGATACAAAATATTATCACTGTATTTCACTGAATTTCACGTTGCGTGCGTCGTGCTTTTCTGTGTGGTGAAGACCACTTTACAGGTAAGTCTTACGAACATAGACGAGGCTGAGTTGAAGATAAGTGCAGTGGGGCAGTGATTTTGGTCATCCATTAAAAATTAGTTAAATTGACAATGCACTATTTTTACTTTTATTGCTAATGTATATTCGTTTTGCATTAAGCAAATAATGACCTTGTTTTAAATTAATATTACTAAAATAAATAGTAGAACTGTTAACAATGACCTTTTATATCCCTTTATTACTACCTCATTTTAAGCAAATTGAAATTGGCGATACGCTAACATCGCTTTGGAGTGGCTGTGGCAGTATTGTGCAGTGCCAGCTTGATAATGAGCCATGCGTTATTAAGGCGATTAAAATCCCCAGCTATATAAATCATCCTAAAATTAAACAAAGCGAAGTTGCACTTAAAAGAAAGCAGTACTCCTATAGCGTTGAATACACTTTTTATAAGCTTTATAGCCAGCATTTACCAACACATGCGCAAAGTATTGACTGTATAAGCGCTATTAATAAAGATGATGAATACGCACTAGTGTTTAAAGACTTTACCAAACATGGGTTTACTCAAGCAGGGCAGCAACATGTTAAAGCTATATTAAAATGGCTTGCACACTTTCATGCGTTTAACTTAAATAAGCCTGCAGATGGGTTATGGCAGCAAGGTAATTATTGGCATTTAAGCACACGGCCAGATGAGTTTAATAAACTTAAAGCAGCGGATGATAAAAAGTCCGATATTAAACACGCTGCGCTTAAAATAGATAAGCAGCTACAAAATTGTGAGTATAAAACGCTTATTCATGGCGATGCTAAACTTGCCAACTTTGCAACTAGTGAGTGTGGTGAAATACGTGGGTACGACTTTCAGTATATAGGTGCCGGTAGCGGAATAATTGATGTAATGTATTTTATGACCAGTTGTTTAAGTGATACACAATTATATGAATGTGCGGATGAATACCTTGCATATTATTTTGATAATTTAAAAGCGGCTATTACTACTTATCACCCAAAAGCACCTGCAGATAAAATAGCTAATGATTGGCTTGGTTTATGGTCTGCTGCTTGGGCTGATTTTTATCGATTTTTGGCCGGCTGGAGTCCTGAGCATTATAAAGTTAATAGCTATATGCTTAAGCAGGTAAATAGCTGGTTAGCGAGTAACATTTAATAAACAAGTTTTGTTAGTCTCTTGCATAAATATCAAGCAAAACAATACATTTTGGCACGATGTATGAAAATCTCTTTAAAACTACAGGTCAAATGACCTTTTTTAATATAAAATACTGCAAATTCTTGTATCAGTAGGTTTATATCATGGCAATTCACGTTATTTCTCACCCTCTTGTTCAACATAAATTAGGTTTAATGCGCGCGCATGGCATAAGCACTAAAAGCTTTCGTGAATTGTGTTCTGAAGTAGGCACATTATTAACCTACGAAGCGACCAAAAACCTTCCACTTGAAGACAACGAAATTACCAGCTGGGATGGTAACAAATTAAATGTGCAGCATATTAAAGGTAAAAAAATCACGGTAGTGCCAATTTTACGTGCAGGCCTTGGTATGATGGACGGCGTAATGCAATTATTACCAGCTGCTAAAGTAAGTGTTGTTGGGCTTCAACGTAATGAAGAAACATTAGAACCAATCCCATATTTTGAAAAGTTAGTAGGCAATATTGACGAGCGTTTAAGCCTAGTAATTGACCCAATGCTTGCAACGGGTGGCTCAATGATTGCCACTATCGATATGCTTAAAAAAGCAGGCTGTAAAGAAATTAAAGTAATTATACTTGTAGCGGCACCAGAGGGCGTTGCAAAAACACTTGAAGCTCACCCAGACGTAGAAATATTTACCGCATCAGTAGACAGCCACTTAAACGAAAAAGGTTACATAGTGCCTGGTTTAGGTGATGCAGGCGATAAGATATTTGGAACAGTTTAGGAGCTTTCAGTGCAAAATAATGCCACTTTTTCGATAAAAACTATTTTAACTGGTGCACAAATGCTGTTTGTAGCGTTTGGTGCGTTGGTACTTGTCCCGCTATTAACTGGGCTCGATCCGAGTGTGGCATTGTTTACAGCAGGGTTTGGTACTTTGTTGTTTCAGGTAGTGACTAAAGGTCAAGTGCCTATATTTTTAGCCTCTTCATTTGCTTTTATTGCACCTATAATTGCTGCCGTACAAATGTGGGGAGTACCNGGCGGCAGGTTTTGCGTATATGCTGTTGAGCTTATTAGTAAAATTTAAAGGCGTAGCAACGCTTCATAAAATTTTACCGCCTGTGGTTGTAGGCCCCGTAATAATGGTTATTGGTTTAGCGCTTGCGCCTGTTGCTGTAAATATGGCAATGGGTAAAAGTGGCGATGGCAGTTTGCAATTAATTGATTACAACAGTGCTATTTTTATTTCGATGTTTTCGTTAGTGGTTACGCTTATTTTTGCAGTATGGGGAAAGGGCGTATTTAAGCTTATTCCTATATTAGCTGGTGTTGTAGCGGGTTATGGCTTATCGCTTGGTTTAGGTGTTGTACAATTTGACGCTGTAACGAATGCACAGTGGTTAGCTGTACCTAATTTTACGTTACCAGAATTTAAATGGCAGGCTATTTTATTTATGGTGCCTGTTGCTATTGCGCCTGCAATTGAACACATTGGCGATATGATGGCTATTAGCCAAGTAACCAATAAAGACTTTTTGAAAAAGCCTGGTTTGCACCGTACTCTGTTTGGGGATGGCTTAGCTACATCGGCAGCTTCATTATTTGGTGGACCACCTAATACCACTTATTCAGAGGTAACAGGTGCGGTTATGCTAACTAAAAACTTTAATCCAAAAGTAATGATGTGGACTGCAGTTATTGCTATTGCCTTGGCATTTATAGCTAAAATGGGCGCAGGGCTACAAACAATACCTGTGCCTGTAATGGGCGGTATTATGATTTTACTTTTTGGATCTATTGCTGTTGTTGGTTTAAACACACTTGTTAAGTCGGGTGATGATTTAACTGCACCGCGTAATTTAAGTATTGTCGCGCTTATTTTAGTGTGTGGTATTGGTGGTATGCATATTGGTGGCAGCCAATTTAGTTTGGAAGGCGTAAGCTTATGCGCTATTTTAGGTATTATACTTAACTTAGTATTACCAAAAGCAGAATCTGAGACCGCTTAATTTTGCACATTAGCTAATTAGTTTGCACCATAATAGCGCATTTTAAATGCGCTATTTTTTTAACTCATTAAAAAATATACAAAAATAATATTGGTCTAGTACCTGCATTTAACCCTACAGAACGCATTATATGCAAGGAGTTACTATGTCAGAGGCCAATATTGTGGATATAACCCCGTTTTTAGCAAAGCACCAACTGCCTTTAAAGTATCAATATTTGAGTGAGCAATACTTTGTTCCGCTTGCGCATGACATTCTCGAATCAAAAAAAACATCAACTCCTATTTTTGTTGCTATAAACGGCTGCCAAGGTTCTGGAAAGAGCACGCTAGCTGATTTTTTAGTAACGTGGTTTTCAAAAAATACGGCACTAAACAGCGTTGCGCTGTCGATAGATGATTTTTATTTAACTAAACAAGAACGTAAACAGTTAGCTGAAGATGTTCATCCTTTATTTGCGACGCGTGGCGTACCAGGTACACATGATACCGAATTAATGAATAGCACCATTTCGCGTTTATTAGCGGGTGATATAAATGTGCCTTTACCGAGTTTTAATAAGCACGAGGATGATTGTGCTCCTCAAAATGAGTGGTTAACTAACGCAGCGCCCGTCGATATTGTTATTTTAGAAGGGTGGTGTGTAGGTAGCGAGCCGCAACCGCTATTCTCATTGAGTGAACCACTTAACGAATTAGAGCAACTTCATGATAAAGAGGGCGTTTGGCGCCGTTGTATAAACAGCTGTTTGGCGAATGAGTATAAGGCAATTTTTAATAAAATTGATTATACCGTTATGCTTAAAGCGCCAAGTTTTGGTGATGTGTTTACATGGCGCCAAGAGCAAGAGCAAAAACTAATTGCTAAAAAAGGTGCCGGTACAGGTACCATGAATAGTGAACAATTGGTGTGGTTTATTTCTCATTTTGAACGGATCACTCGCGAAAATTTAAACACCCTCAGCACAAAAGCAAATGCACTGATAGAGCTTGATAGCAATCGCGATATAAGCGGTATGCATTTAATTAGTGACGATACCTTGCAGCCTATTATATTTACTGATCTTGACGGTACTTTGCTCGACCACGCAGATTACAATACCAGTAATGTGAGTGAGTTATTACAACAATTGCAAAGTGCTCACATTCCTGTGGTATTTAATACCAGTAAAACGTTTTGTGAAGTAGCTGAAATAAAAAATGAGTTAAGTATTCAACAACCTTTTATTGTTGAAAATGGCGCGGCAGTTTACATACCTGAAAACTACTTTGAACTAAAACCTATTGGTTGTAAAAAAGTAGGAGAATACTGGTGTTTTGCACTTGCTAAGCCTTTATCGAGCTTACTGAGCGATTTAGAGTCACTTGATACACAGTATAAAGCTCATTATAAATTGTTCAGTAACTTAACAAGCGAGCAAATATCTGAGCTTACAGGATTAACCGATGCACAAGCAAAGCGTGCACAAACACGAGATTATTCAGACCCACTTTATTGGTATGGCAGCGATGACTTACTAAACACCTTTGTGCAAGATGTTAAAGCGCTTGGTTACGATATAAAAATAGGTGGCCGCTTTATTCATATTGCCAAAAATACAGACAAAAGCGCTGCACAGCAGTGGTTAGTTAAACAGTTTACCCATCATTTTAGAAAGCCTCTCACAGTTATAGCATTGGGCGATAGCGATAACGATAAACAAATGTTAGAGCAAGCAAATATCGCTATTATTATTGCAAATCCGGCAAGCAAAAAGCCGGTTAAATTATCACACAATAAAGCGCGTTATTCACAATTACCTGCTCCACAAGGATGGATTGAAGAAATAACATCGCTACCGTGTATTAACAGTATTTTAAGTATTACTGAGGAGAAAATATCTCATGGCTGATTTTTACCAAAATGGCGTAATTACTACGTTACACAATATTGCTGACCGACCAATTGAAGACCTAGAAAAAGAATTATTAGGGTTTAGCAAGCAGCGTCCAATGGGGCTTATATTGCCTTCGCTATATAGCGAATTGGAAGGCTCTGCACTTAAAAATATAGTAAGCGAATTACGCGAAGTACCTTACTTATCACAAATTACAATTGGTCTCGACAGGGCAGATGAAGCACAGTATCGTCATGCGCTCAGCTTTTTTAAAGAACTAAATCAAAATCATAAAGTATTATGGAACGACGGTCCTCGCTTGCAAGCACTCGATAAAGAACTACAAGAACTTGGCGTTGCACCACGAGAGCTTGGTAAAGGCAGAAACGTTTGGTATTGCATGGGTTATAAGCTAGCAACGGCGGAAGTAGAGTCTATAGCATTGCACGATTGCGATATTTTAACCTACGATAGGAGCTTACTTGCTAAGCTAATTTACCCAGTGGCGCATCCTCGTTTTAACTACGAGTTCTGCAAAGGCTTTTACCCGCGTACAGCAAATGGAAAAATTAATGGTCGTGTATCACGTTTATTAGTTACGCCATTACTGCGTTCATTTAAAACAATATTAGGTAACCGCGACTACTTAGAATACATGGACTCGTTTAGATACCCATTAGCGGGTGAGTTTTCGTTTAGACGTGACGTACTAAACGATATTCGTATTCCAAGCGATTGGGGATTAGAAATTGGCGTATTAAGCGAGATGTACCGTAACTACTCGCATAACCGATTATGCCAAGTAGATATAGCCGATAACTACGATCATAAACATCAAGAACTATCGCTTGACGACCAAAGTGCTGGGTTATCTAAAATGTCGATTGATATCACCAAAGCATTATTTAGAAAGCTAGCAACGCAAGGTGTTACGTTTACCAGTGAAACTATTCGCTCACTTAAAGCTACCTATTACCGTATTGGGTTAGACTTTATAGAAACCTACCACAACGACGCAATAATGAATGGTTTAACGCTTGATGTGCATCAAGAGGAAAAAGCAGTAGAAATGTTTGCACAAAATATTATGAATGCAGGTCAACACTTTTTAGACAACCCGATGGAAGCGCCATTTGTGCCAAGTTGGAACCGTGTTGTATCAGCAATGCCAGACGTGCTTGAACGCTTAAAAGAAGCGGTAGAGCTTGATAACGAAGAATATAGCTAACCCAAAAATAAGTAACCTGAGGTCAGGTTAAGTAATTAAAAATAAAAAGGGGCGCATGTGAGTACAGTTAACGAATTATTTTTACAACAGGTTGAGCATCATCTTCGGATAATTTATGACGGTGTTGAATTACCTTTACCGGTTACTGAGCTTGCTCAGCAACTTATTAAAATTATTTTAGGTAGCAGTCCACTGCGCGATCCTACACCGCACACTAATAGATGGGATGAGCATGATATTGTTTTAATTGCGTATGGCGACTCAATTATTAAGCATGATGATAGCGAATTTGCAGTATCGAGCCCAATTGAAGCACCGCTCAAAACATTGCATAGGTTTATAAAAGAGCAATGTGATATGCAACTTAATGCTCTGCATATACTTCCCTTTTATCCGTACAGCTCTGATGAAGGCTTTGCGGTAATGAACTATGCGCAAGTAAACGAGTCTTTAGGTGACTGGCAAGACATTAAAAATATAGCCAAAGACGTAAAGCTAATGGCTGATCTAGTTATTAATCATTGTTCGAGCAGAAGTATATGGTTTGAAAACTTTTTAAACGATTTACACCCAGGTAAAGATTACTTTAAAACAGCCAGTTTAAATGATGACTTAAGCCAAGTAGTGCGTCCACGCACATCATCGCTTTTACATACTGTGAACACGCCTAGCGGCGAAAAGCATGTATGGTGTACATTTAGTCACGATCAAGTTGATTTTGATTTTGCAAACCCTGATGTTCTAAAAGAGTTTGTGGGTATTATTCGCCATTATTTAGATAATGGTGTGCGCTTATTTAGACTCGATGCTGTTGCTTTTTTATGGAAGCAACTAAATACAAATTGTATTAATTTACCGCAAACACACGAAGCTGTTAGATTAATGCGCACGCTTATTGAGCACGTAGAGCCAAGCGTGGTTATAATTACCGAAACAAATATCCCAAATCAAGAAAACCTATCGTATTTTGGTAACGCAAATGAAGCGCATGCTATTTATAATTTTGCACTGCCGCCATTATTGCTACATACATTATTAAGTGGTGATAGCACCGCCCTTAAACATTGGATGATGAGTATGCCACCGGCACAAAATGGCACCGCTTATTTTAACTTTATTGCATCGCATGATGGGGTAGGGCTTCGTCCAATTGAGGGGTTACTACAGCCAAGCGAAGTGGCTTCTTTAGTTACAACCACTATGCAGTTTGGTGGTCGGGTATCTATGCGTACTAGTAACGATGGCACCCATACGCCTTATGAACTCAATATTGCATTATTTGATGCGCTACAAGGTACGCACAATGGGCCTGATAAGTTTGGGCTTGAACGATTTATGTGTGCCCATGCAATTATGTTTGCGCTTGAAGGCATACCAGGTTTGTATATTCATAGTTTATTAGGCACAACAAACGATTATGAGCGTTTTGAAAACTCACAGCATAACAGGGCTATTAACCGTCATCGTTGGCAAGAATCTAAACTATTAGCTGCGATCAGTGAAAAATACAGCCATCATCACAAAGTATTTAACGGTATTAAATCGTTATTGGGTGTACGCAAAAAGCAAAGTGCATTTCATCCAAATGCAACGCAGTTTACACTGCACTTAGCGGGAGGTTTGTTTGGTTTTTGGCGCCAAAGTATCGACAGACAACAAAGTGTATTTTGTGTTTACAATATTAGTGATAAGCCTGAAACACTTAAGTTAGCTGATTTAAACTTAATAGATACACAGCAGTGGTTTGATTTAATTGCTGATAAACTGATAGAAGAAGGGCAGCTCACTATTGAAATGGAGCCATATCAAAGTGTGTGGTTAAGTAATATAAAATAGCTTAACGTATATATAAAAATGCCAGTTTGTTTAATCAACTGGCATTTTTTTAACTAAAAACTATTAATTACTTTAAATTAAAGTTTATATGAGAGGCTAACATAGCCAAAACGACCAATGTTGTCGTAACTTGCGCTCTTTTCGCCTGTTCCACTCGTACCGTAAGGTAACTCGCGATTAAATACGTTATCAACACCAAATTTAACGGCAACACCGCTATCAAAGCTATAGCCAACAGTAATATCGGTTATAAAATATTTACCGTAAGACATTTGACTGCTTGGATTAGGGTTGCTATCAAGTGAGAAATTTGTGTATAGCTCTACTTCACTCAAAAAGCGTGTTTCAAACGTAGAGAAAAAACGATCATACGTGTAGTTCACAGATAGGTTTGTCTGCCATTTCGCTTCACCAGAAGTACCGGCTGCTTCAATATAACTCGAAGGATCATCTTGGAAAGGGAAGTCTTTACGTTCAATTAAGTAAGTACCTATTAAGCGTGTTTTAAAGCTACCTTCAAGTGCGTCAAAATCGTAGCCTAGTTCGAAATCGATACCTGATGCTTCTTGACCGGCAACATTTAGTACTGAATTTTGAATTAGTGAAATTTCGCCATTGGCATCGCGTGTAATAAGGTTACAATATTGGTTATTAACACCGGTTGTGCTATCTACACAACGATCAAGAATATCTTGAGCATCAATTGTATCAATTGCATCATCGAGTTCAATTTTCCAGTAATCTATTGTAAGTACAGCGTTCTCTAAAAACTCAGGTTGGTAAACAATACCCACAGTTGTACTGGTTGATTCTTCACCTTTAACGTCTCGGTTACCGCTTTGTAAGCCATCGATACTTGCCGAATCATAGTCAGAGTTAAAGTCGGTTGCGACGTTTAATGCTGCACAATTAGCACGACGAGTAGAGCTATTTTGTAAATCGTTAAGATTTTCTGAGCGACAAGGATCATCAATATTATAGAAAGTTTGGCTTGGAGCACCAAATACTTCGCCTATATTAGGCGCGCGAAGTGCTGCAGATTGCGTAACACGAACACGTAGTTCGTCATTAACTGTCCAATCAAGTCCTAACTTCCAACTTGTTGCTTCCCCAATAGTGCTGTAGTCAGCATGACGCACTGCAGTATCAAAGACTAAATCTTGAATAAATGGTAGGTCAGTTAATATAGGCATTGATGTTTCAAAAAACACTTCGCGTACGTTAAATGAGCCTTCATCTTCGCCTAATGCATTAAAGAACGTACCTTCTGCGTTATCAGGCTCTTTTGTTTCGCTTTCTTCTTTACGGTATTCAGCACCAAAAGCAACACCAACATAGCCAGCTGGTAGCTTAAAAATAGCGCCGTTTGCAAGTGATGCAGAAACGACAGTTTGTTTAATTGTAGAAGTACCAATTGACACTGTATTAATATAATTAATAGCGTCTTGTGTTGGTGCACCATTACCCATAATATTTACTGGTACACAGCCTTCTGCTTGTGCTGCAGCACTACGACACACAATGTTGCCATTTGTATCTTCAACGGCATCAAGCGCATTAAAGTAGTTAGCTAAAATCATGTTAGCGCCGTTTTCACGCTCTAGATCTGTTTGACCGTATACTATTGAGGTATCTAATTCCCAGTCTTCAAAAACAGTGCCTTTTAAACCGGTAACAAAGCGGGTTGTTTCACGTGTGTTGTTTTCTATACGACGCCCTAAATCAGACATCATACGATTAATCATAATTGACTCTACACCTTCGCTTTCCATACGGGCTTTAATATCAGGTGCTAAGTAGGCATTATCAATTTTAATGCTATTTTCATCGTCATAGAAAAAGAATGCAGGTTGACCTATGCTTTCACCTTGGCTGTTTACGTATTTAGCATCAAAGTAAACGTTTAAGTCGTCGGTAATATCGTAATTTGTTTTAAAGTTAACATTGTAGCGTTTAAACTCTGGTTGAACTTCTTCATACTGACCAAGGTTAAAGTAGTCACACTCAGCGCAAAGTAAGCCATCTACATTATTGCCTAAGTATAAATTACGAGATGAGCTGTCAGGGTTAAAGCTATTTGTAAAGCCATCTTCTAATGCGTAAACACCAGCATCATTAATCGCATAATAACCTGCATTAGGGGTTAAAATTTTATCAGGGAAATTAATATCATCTTTATTTGCGTCTGTTTGAGCTGTATTACGTAAACTACTAAATGATGTACTTGTCCATGGGTGATCAAGTGCATTTAATGAATCTTGACCAGAATATTCCACTGCAAATGCAGCATTACCACGACCATTATCGAAATTAGAGCCGTATGAGAAAGATACTTTTTCGTTATTGTAGCTGCTTAGATCGGCAAAACCACGAGTAACGCTAAAGTCCATCCCTTCAATGTTATCTTTTAGAATAAAGTTAACAACACCAGTTACCGCATCAGCACCGTATACAGCAGATGCACCACCGGTAATTATTTCAACTCGCTCAACCCAAACGCTTGGGATTGTATTCGTATCTACTGCCTGAGAGCCAGCTGAACTAGACACATGACGTTTACCATTAACAAGCACAAGTGTTCGGTCTGTGCCCATATTACGTAAATCAAGCAGATTCAAACCTGCAGTACCAATAGAGCGACCCGAATTAGCTAAAGAGTAAGTATTACCCAATGCTGGTAAATTATTTAGGGCTTCACCAATATTAACAGCGCCAGTATTCATAAGCTGTTCGCCGGTGATCACTGTAACCGGTGCAGGTGCTATTGCGCCTTCGCGTAAAATACGTGAGCCAGTTACTTCTACGCGTTCAATTTTAGTTATTGCTTGCTCATCTTGAGCAAGTACAGAATTACTAGCTGTTGCAGCAGCTGTAATAAGAGCAAATTTAATGCTATTACAAATTAAAGAATGTTTCATTGTTTTCCCAAGAGCGGTTATTTTAGTGCAACCAAATAGACTAAATAAAGTGTTTAAAACACAATAAATAGCGCTATTTATAATTCATTTTATTATTTAAGGCGCAATTATGGCACGGTGAAATAATGAATAAAAGTACGTTAATTTAACGAATGTTAATGAATATTAAGGATATTTATTTTTAACCTGTTTTTATTGATGCAATTATTGCAATTGTAATTGGCTTTGTATTAGCCCTTAATAAAGTGGGGTTTAAACTTGTTGCTTGAGAAGTGAACGTTATGATGGATTTTTATATATGTTTAGGTCGTTATTTAGCAGGATTGTTTATTTTAACGCTATGTGTATTTATTTACTTTTTTATACGTAACTAACTTAATCGTTATAGCTGATCTTTTATCACTCAATTAAGTTTATTAAGTGTAAAATATAGCTCTTTTTATAATCGCTAAATAATCCATGTTAATTAGGGGATTTAAAATAAACAATGCGGAATATGAATATATTTCATTTTATTGGGTGAAAATATGCATAAAAAATTTATTTAATCGTCACTAAATAGAGTGACACACATAAAAAAGGCTCAATTTATGAGCCTTTTACTATAAATTAAACTTACATACTATATGAGAAAGTAATATAGCCAAAACGACCTATATTATCGTAGCTAGCAGAACCTTCTCCATCTCCGCGCGTACCAAAAGGCAGCCCACGATTGAATAAGTTATCTACGCCTACTTTTAAGCCAACACCATTATCAAAGTTATAACCTACTGTCATATCTGAAATAACGTAAGTACCATAGCTAGTTAAGCTATTTGGGTTAGGGTTATCACTTAATTCTTGATCTGTGTATAAGCTTACTTCTTCAATATAACGCGTACTGAATGTTGTATATAAATTCTCGTAGCTATATTCAAGATTTAAGTTAGCTTGCCATTGTGCTTCACCTGTAACACCTGCGTTTTCTATATAGTCACTAGGTTCATCTTGGAACGGGAATTCTTTTCGCTCAATCAAGTATGTACCTATGAGGTTCGTTCTAAAGCTACCCCCTAATGCATCAAAATCGTAACCTAATTCAAAATCGATACCAGATGCTTCTTGACCAGCAACGTTAAGTGCTGAATTTTGTATTAATGATATTTCACTATTAGCATCACGGGTAATTAAACTACAGTATTGATTAGAAATACCTGAGCCGCTATCTACACAGCGATCTAAAATATCCTGTGCACTAATATAGTCAATTGCATCTTCAATTTCAATTTTCCAGTAATCGATAGTTAGTGTTGAATTTTCTATAAATTCTGGTTGGTAAACTAAACCGATTGTAGTACTTGTTGACTCTTCGCCTTTAACTTCACGATTACCACTGCTTAAACCTTCAAGTGTTTGTGAGTCATAATCTGAATCAAACCCTGTAGGTACACCTAGTGCAGCACAGTTTGTACGACGTGTACTGCTGTTTTGTAAGTCGTTTAAGTTATCAGCCTGACAAGGATCGTCAACATCATAGAAAGTTTGACTTGGTGCACCAAAAATTTCACCAATATTAGGTGCTCTTAGTGCTTCTGATTGAGTTAGACGAAAACGTAACTCGTTGTTTAGACTCCAATCAAGACCTAATTTCCAGCTAGTTGCATCGCCAATTGTACTGTAATCAGCATATCGTACAGCTGCATCAAATACTAAATCTTGAACAAATGGCATATCTGAGAGTAGTGGAACAGATACCTCTGTAAAAATTTCTTTTACATCAAAGTCACCTTGATCTTCGCCAAGAGCGTTAAAGAACGTACCTTCAGCATTATCAGGTTCTTTTGTTTCACTTTCTTCTTTACGGTATTCAGCACCAAAAGCAACACCAACGTAACCTGCTGGTAGTTCAAATAAAGCACCATTGGCAAGAGACGCAGATACTACAGTTTGAGTTATTTCTGATGTGCCAGTTGATACTGTATTAATGTAGTCAATTGCTGCATCACTAGGTGCGCCAAAGCCCATAATATTTACAGGTACACAGCCTTGTGCTTGAGCAGCTTCGCTACGACAAACAATATTACCGCTATCGTCTTTAACTGCATCGAGTGCATTAAAGTAGTTAGCTCTTATCATGTTTGCGCCATTTACGCGCTCTAAATCAGTTTGACCACGCACTATAGACGCATCTAAATCCCAATCACTAAACACAGTGCCTTTAAGGCCTGCTACAAAGCGAGTAGTTTCGCGCGTATTATTCTCGATACGACGACCTAAGTCAGTCATCATTCGGTTAAGGCTAATTGATTCAACGCCTTTACCGTCGTCAGCTGCTTCCATAAGAGCTTTTACACTTGGGTCTAAGAAGGCATTATCAATTTTAATGCTATTGTCAGGATCAAAGAAAAAGAAAGCAGGTTGACCAATACTTTCGCCTTCACTGTTTACGTATTTAGCTTCAAAGTATGCATTAAGATCGTCAGTCACATCGTAATTAACTTTAAAGTTTACATTGTAACGTTCAAATTTAGGTTGAATCTCGTCAAATTGAGCTAGATTAAATGAGTCACAATCGGCACATAATAAACCATCAACATTATTACCAGTATAAATATCACGGTGAGAGCCGTCAGAATTAAAGGTATTAACAAAACCATTACCTAAATCAAACACACCCGCATTATTTAACGCGTAGTAACCTGCATTTTGTGTATATATTTTATCAGGAAAATTAGGATCGTCTTTATTTGAATCATTTTGTGCTTGGTTTCGTAAGCTTGAATATGACCCATCAGTCCATGGATGATCTAATGCATTTAAAGACTCTTGAGCTGAGTATTCAACTGCAAACGCAGCATTACCACGACCACTATCAAAATTAGAACCGTACGAGAACGTTACTTTCTCATTATTGTAATCGCTTAAGTCTGAAACACCTTTAGTGGCGGTAAAATCTAAGCCTTCAATGTTATCTTTAAGTATAAAGTTAACAACACCTGTTACAGCATCAGCACCGTAAACAGCAGATGCACCACCGGTTACTATTTCTACGCGCTCAACCCATACGCTAGGAATGGTGTTTGTATCAACAGCTTGAGAACCTGCAGAGCTTGATACATGGCGCTTACCATTTACAAGTACAAGCGTACGGTCGGTACCCATATTACGTAAATCAAGAATATTTAGACCTGCAGTACCAATAAAGCGACCTGAGTTTGCAAGCGAGTAAGTATTACCTAAAGCCGGCAGTTTATTTAGTGCCTCACCAATATTTACTGCACCTGTATTAAGTAATTGCTCACCAGTAATTACAGTTACTGGTGCCGGAGCAATGGCTCCTACGCGGCTTATTTTTGAGCCTGTTACTTGTACACGTTCTATTTTTTGAGTATCAGCGTCTGCTGCAATAGCTGTGTGTGATAAACCAATAGCGCTTAAACACAGCGCCGTTTTTATACTGCTTGAGATTTTGTTGTAAGATTTCATGTTATC
The DNA here is from genome assembly GCF_000498095.1 of Pseudoalteromonas sp. TB64. Classification (GTDB taxonomy): domain Bacteria; phylum Pseudomonadota; class Gammaproteobacteria; order Enterobacterales; family Alteromonadaceae; genus Pseudoalteromonas. Next base: position 93,613 of record NZ_AUTQ01000152.1, on the reverse strand, counting down.
CCCTAGATGAATCGTTTGTTTTTAAAATTACTTGCAACATAATTTTCATGTTAATAGTTATTTGACTATAAAATTTACATTACGTACCTAGATTTAACACTTAATTTGACTGGGGTAATTAATTTTCGTTGAACCTACAAATAAAAGCGATAAAATAACTTGTTAAAATTCAATTAAAACAATGACTTAAAATTGTAATGGTTAACGTTATGGTTTTGTTTTTATCAACATGTAAATGCTATGTTTATTTTTGTTTTTGTTATCTTCATGAATTTACGGTAATTATATGGGGGGTTAATTGATGACTTAATTTACTGTTTCTAAAAAGGGGATTGTGTTTCAAGTTAATGTTGCGTTTTAGAGGGTCAAAGGTTGTTATATACTCAAATGAAATATTAAGATAAATAATATCTCAATAAAATAATTTTCTATTCATACTTTAACTGTAAAGCCCCTTTACAGTTAAAAAGCAATGTTTGCATCGTACTTTCCTTTGTATAATTGATACAATTAGCTGTCTTTAATTTATAAGGTTGTTTATGAAATTTTTATTTATATTTATTACGCTGCTATTTAGTTCATTAGCATTTTCAAATCAGCCCGTTGATCTTGAAATAAACATGAAAAATACAGGTCTTGCCTATAAAAAAGCAGTACAAGCAACGGATCTTACTACGTTCAATACAGCAATAGACGAGTTTATTAAGCTGGTTAAAGTAAGTAAAACCGCTAAATTTTACAAAAAGCCTGAACAATCATTACAAGGTCTTGATAAAGTGATTGCTCAAGCAGAGCTTGCTAAAAAATCAGCTAACGAGCAGGGACTTACTGAAGCAAAATCATCTTTGAAAAATATAGATAACTTACGTAAAAAGTATCATGAGTTACATGAACCACCGGGGTTTTTTGAATTATTATTCGGCTCATAATCACACGTGTAAATAATCAGATTTTTTAGCAAGTATTTTTCCTACTAACAGCTATGACTTTTTTATAACAGAGATATAGCTATTAGAATTCTTTACTAGCAAAAAGTAAACGTAACCATATTAATAAATAAGTAAATATTTTAACCAAAACATTGGTTATATAAGGAGTAGCAATGGAAATTTCAGTTTCAATGTTAGAAGGTCAAAAGCAAAGCGCAAAATTTGGCGATTTAGAAGTAGTAAGCGATCAAAGTGTTGCTGCAGGTGGTAATGCAGAACATCCCGAACCATTTGATTACTTTTTAGTAAGTATGGTTTTATGCGCCGGATTTTATGCTCGTAAATTTTGCGAGCAACGTGATATTTCTACCGAAGGTATGACTCTTAAACAAAATAATGAAAATGTTGACGATAATGGGAAAAAGTTATTCTCTATTGAGATCAGTTTGCCAGATGGTTTTCCTGATAAATATAAAAAAGCACTAATTGCCGCTGTTAATACATGCACTGTTAAAAAAGTAATTCAGGCCGTTCCTGAGTTTTCAGTTGTTGTAAAATAATTTACTTATTAAACTAATTAACCCAGAGGTTTATGCCTTATAAGCCTCTGGGTGTCTTTATTACTATTTCTTTTTCATTCCTTGAACTGCTTTGAAACGTGGGTTATTTTTACAAATAACGAATACACGACCTTTACGCTTTACTATTTGACAGCCAGGGCGTTGTTTTGCGCTTTTAAGTGAACTAAGTACCTTCATTGTTACGCTTCCTTTTTACCAGACGAAAGACCTTTAAAGCGACGATTGAACTGTGCAACCCGCCCGTCGGTTGTAACTGACTTTTGCTTACCAGTGTAAAAAGGATGAGAGTCACTAGACACATCTATAGGCACGTACGGATAAGTTTTACCCTTGAGTTCAATTGTACGATTAGTTTTAATAGTTGAGCCAATAATGAAATAACTATCGGCAGCTGTGTCGTGAAAAGCTACCTCGTTGTAATCAGGATGAATGTTTGGTTTCATGATACACCTATATAAATGTTATGTGATATTGTATCATTTAATTTAACTCATTTATTTATACTTTGCAAATGATTTTAAAAGCTTCTAAAAGCATCAATTTGATGGCTATTTGTGCAAACAAATCAAAAAATAAGCACTTAGATCAAAAATGCTGGCTATTGCCGTTTAGGCTGTTATAACTATATTTAAGTTAATTAAAAACGTTAACAAACGCATTTAAAAGTAGAGCACAGAGGTAACGTATGAGTGACGCAACAAAACAAGAAGAACAAATTGATCAAGGGGTAATGGATACCCTAAGAGAGCGCGACCATAGTGTTTTAGCTCAGCAACTTAACCCTCTAAGTTGTAATAATAATGATATTGTAGAGCTACTTGCCCATTACATGGCATTGAGTGAACAAGATAATGACGAGCTGTTTGATGATTGGTTCGATAACTTGTCAAAAGAACAACATACTGTACTAAAGGTATTTGAAGTGTATCGGGGTCAGTACGAACACCAAAACTAAGCTAACCATATGACAGTTTGTTTTTACTTGGTAACTAATTTAACTACCCGTTACTTAAATTAGTTACTTAATATAGCTTTATTGGGTAACTAAAATAAGAATTTAGTTTATTTGCTTAACGTAAGTAATAAATACAAAGATTAAATTGTTTTCTTAATTATGCCTAAAAGAAGTACCATCATTTATAAATTAGCGTTAATGCCGCATAGGCAGTGCCTAATAGCTAGTAACTCATCGATAATACTCATAGCTAGCACTAATCACTAATAAATCGATAGTCAGAAATAAATAGTCTCTGACATCCTTTTCTAAATAACGAACTAATTCATTCAAACTAATACTTAACATGGTTGTGTATATGACTACACCAGTCAGCAATAACACTTAATCAGTTTTAGGCATCAAACCTGGCCGCTACCTACATAAAAACTTCTTATTTACGACAGTATAAATACAGAAGGTAGAGCAGTGCAGAAGTAATTACAGAGAATCACGGAATAACGAATTTTTCTTTTTATCAATAACGTATTCTTATCTCAAATAGATTACTTAATTAAGCAATTTGGTATTAAAAATCATTTTGAGAAGTTACTTGGGAAGTTAATTGTATTTAGGAGGGAAGGGTCTTGATATAAAGCTTATATAAATTAACGAAATTAAAAGCTAAGTTTGGAATATAAAGTGGAAATTAAGAATATAAACAAAGTAGCAATAAAATGAAGACATAAAAAAAACTCACTTATAGATAAACTACAAGTGAGTTATTAATGTGTAAATAAACACATTAACTAAAACATGTTAGATAGAAACGATGTTTTCAGCTTGAGGACCTTTTTGACCTTGTGTAACAGTAAACTGTACACGTTGGCCTTCAGCTAGAGTTTTGAAACCGTCGCCAGAGATTGCGCTGAAATGAGCGAAAACATCAGGACCAGATTCTTGTTCAATAAAACCAAAACCTTTTGCTTCATTGAAAAATTTTACAGTACCAGTAGTTGTGTTAGACATAATAAATATCCTAGAAATTAATAAAAATGTGCCTGAAAATAGGCGATTGAGCCGAAAAAAATTATTTAACTGAGGACAACGCGAAAAATTATTACTAATAACAACGTGGTACTTACAAATAAACAGAACTTCTTTCAAGCTTATATATATTGATGGGTTATTACTAACCCATCAATGAAAACATGTTAGATACAAACGATGTTTTCAGCTTGTGGACCTTTTTGACCTTGTGTAACAGAAAACTGTACACGTTGGCCTTCAGCAAGAGTTTTGAAACCGTCGCCAGAAATCGCGCTAAAATGAGCAAAAACATCAGGACCAGATTCTTGTTCGATAAAACCAAAACCTTTTGCTTCATTAAAAAATTTAACTGTACCAGTAGTTGTAGACATAATAGATATCCTAGAAATTAATAAAATTTGCCTATAAATAGGCGATTGAGCTGGAAAAAAAGTATTTAACTGAGGATAACGCGAAGAATTATTACTAATAACAACGTGGTACGTACAAATAAACAGAACTTCTTTCAAACTTATATATATTGACGGGTTAATTATAACCCATCAATTAAAACAATTTAGATGCAAACGATATTTTCAGCTTGCGGGCCTTTTTGACCTTGTGTAACAGTAAACTGTACACGTTGACCTTCAGCTAATGTTTTAAAGCCGTCACTGGTAATTGCACTAAAATGAGCGAAAACGTCAGGACCAGACTCTTGTTCAATAAAACCAAAGCCTTTTGCTTCATTAAACCATTTAACTGAACCAGTTGTTGTATTAGACATAAAAAGTATCCTAAATAATAATTATATTGCGCCCTAAATTAGGCGATAAACAAGGAAGAAAACATATTTAACTGAGGATAGCGCGAAGGATTATATTACTAATAACAACGTGGTACTTACAAATAAACAGGGCTTTCTATCAACCCGATGCGACGGATAGTACCAGCATATTTAAACGTATAGCAAGTTTTTTCTAAAATACTTTTAAACAACGCAACGAGCATGGCTTAACTTAGCTATAATTTTACAACCACGCTTTTATATTTTCTTATTAGGTTAAAATGCAACATTACTATTGCTAATTTTATATAATGTTCTAGTGTGAAAGTGTTGAGTTTATTATATATAGGCTTGATTTGACTTAAAATTACATGCGGATAAATTACGGCATATTTTAGATGTGCTGCAAACTATTAAAATACGTTAAATAACAGGATCACTATGACTAAACCTGAAGTTCCAAAAAATGAAGCTGCGCGTTTACATGCACTCAGAACTTTAAATATTCTTGATAGCTCACATGAAGAAAGGTTTGATCGTGTAACCCGTATAGCAAAACGTATGTTTGATGTGTCTATTTCACTTGTAAGTTTAGTTGATGAAGATCGTCAGTGGTTTAAATCAAAGCAAGGGCTTGATGTTTGTGAGTTACCTCGTGAAACATCATTTTGCGGGCATGCAATAAATGAAAGTGAGTTATTTATAATTCCGGATACCTTAAAAGATAAGCGTTTTTTCGATAATCCCTTTGTTATAAATGATCCTAAAGTTCGTTTTTATGCGGGGTATCCTTTAAAGCTTAGACAGGGAATAACCATTGGTACTTTGTGTCTTATTGATTCTAAACCAAGAAATTTAACAGAAGAAGATCAACAATTACTTAAAGATTTAGGCGCGATGGTAGAGCAAGAAATACAATCTATTCAGCTCGCTACAATAGATCAGTTAACAATGATATCTAATCGACGTGGCTTTCTAAATTTAGCCGAACATAGCCTAAGTGTATGTAAGCGCAATAAAATATCGATGTCTTTTATACTGTTTGACCTAAATAAGTTTAAGCTTATTAATGATGTTTATGGTCATCATGAAGGTGATTTTGTGCTTATTACGTTTGCCAAAATTATGCTTGAGTCATTTCGTGATTGCGAAATTATAGGACGACTTGGCGGGGACGAATTTGTTGCGATGTTAAGTGACTCTGATGGAAAAAAGGCAAACACTGTTCTACAACGATTTGCAGATGCTATTGAACAAGCCAATAACACTATTAATAAACCATACAAAATTCAATATAGCGTAGGGGTAATGAATTACCCTTATGATACCGAAAACACAGTTGAAGAAATGCTTCAAGGCGCAGATGCAGCAATGTATAAAAATAAAAAAGCATTGTGCGCTGAATAATTTAATTATTAGTAAACATGTTTCCTGAAGTTACATGATTGCAATACAACGGTATCTCCAATGTGATAAATACTTCTGTTACTATGCATAAATATGTATAAATTTACTATGGGAGTTAAATCATGGATAAATACCAAGTTAGTGTAATATCTGTATCGGGGAACACATTGCCACTTGTTAAATCTTTGCGGCTTATTGGTTGCTTAAATTTAGAACATGCAAAAGAAATACAAACTCACCTTCATAAATCGCTACCTTGTGTGCTCATTGCCGGAGTAGATAAAAACGTTGCTGAACATGTGATAAAGCTCTTGAATGATGCCGGTGCCGTTTCTAAAATCGAGTGCTCTTCTATCAACGATCCAATGCTATTTACTCCAGCAGCTAATAAAACGTATGTATGGAATTGGTTAGGCATTAGAGCTCGTTAATTTTTTATACAAATTCTCAATACTTATTTTATGCTCAATCTTCGGGGTTTAGTCTTTAAAGCTTGGTTTTTTAATACCTTTACATACTAATGTGTTAGCTCTCATGCTTAACTTTTAGTATTTTTTATTAGCTTGGCGGCTTATGCAATATGCTTGTTTAATAGCAATAAGTAATAGGAATGTATAGCCACTAAATTTTTACTATTCAAATAGTGACTGACAACCTACTTTTGTTGCTTCATTTTTACTTATTCATCGGGGTTATTACTTTAACGTTTACTTGTTTGAATAAACTACCACCTTTAAAAAATCAATAAACCTTACCCTTGAAACTAAATTATATGACCTCATACCTGTTATAGGTCATAAATTTAAGTGACCGATATATCAATAAGTAAAAGGTGTATTTCGTAAAACTTCAGAGAAGTTTGTATTTTAAAACCGATTTATTTTATAAGGACAAAGCCATGACAAAACGCGTAATTGAGATGCCAGAGCTCGGTATGGGCACATTTCGTTTAGAGGGTGATACAGCCTATAATTCAGTAAAAATGGCACTAGAAGTTGGTTTTCGCCATATTGATACAGCACAAATTTATGGCAACGAAGAGCAAGTGGGTAAAGCCATTAAAGACAGCAGTATTCCACGCAGTGAAATATTTTTAACCACCAAAGTGTGGAATAACAAACTAAATAAAACAGACTTTATTCCAAGTGTTAAAAAGTCACTTGAAAAACTACAAGTTGAGTCGGTCGACTTATTACTTATTCATTGGCCATCGCCTGCTAACAACCAGGCAATGAGCGAATACCTCACCGAATTACTCAAAGCTAAACAACTTGGACTAACCAAGCATATTGGTGTATCTAACTTCACGATTGCTAATTTAAACGAAGCAATGCAAACCCTAGACTCGCGTGAAATATTTACCAATCAAATAGAAGTCCACCCGTATTTAACGAATACCAAATTGCGCGCTTTTTGCGCCCAGCATGATATTCATGTAACAGCTTACATGCCATTTGTTGTAGGTAAAGTACTCAAAGATCAAACTATTATCGACATCGCTAAAAAACATGATGCAAGCCCTGCACAAGTTGTTTTAGCGTGGGAAAACGCCAAAGGTATGACGACAATTCCGTCATCAACCAAGCGTAAAAACCTTGAAGATAACTTTAACGACAAAGCCGTTAAACTTGATGATGAAGACATTGCACGTATTGATGGCTTAGACTGTAACGATCGTCAAGCAACTCCTGACTTTGCACCTCAGTGGGATTAATAAACCGACTTAAAAAGTAAAAGTTAAACTATCTAATATAGGGTGTAGGCATACTGCGCCCTAACTTTAAAAGGAATACACATGTTAACGGTTATAGCTGTACTGTCGTGCAAAAATATTGATGCTGAAGTAATGCTTACAGCACTTGAAAATCTGCAGCAATCATCACGCCAAGAAGTAGGGTGCTTACGCTATGAGTTATCGGTAAAAAGTGATTCTGAACATACAGACTATGTAGTAAGCGAACAGTGGGCGTCAAACGAGCATTTTGAAGCGCATAAAGAAGAGCCTCATTTTAAAGCTTTTGGCATGCAAGTTACAGGTCTTCTAACCAACAGTAGTATTGATGTATATAAATCAATTGGTTAAGCGTTTTTATACCATTTAGCTAAATTACATATAACCCAGTAAATATTCAAACAGGTGCTGTTAACTTACATCACCTTTTATCCTTACGCCCAGCCTGCCTAAATACTTAATTTCTCCAATATATTAATGAAACCAGATAGGACTATTTTTTGTTCATTCGCTGTGTGGCTAAATCTAAAAGAATCCATAACATCATTAAAAGTCGTTTTTGGTATCACAATTCACTCTAATAAATAGCTTATTTAATTTATTGTTTACATTAAAGTTCTCTGGTGTAAATATAGAAACACTACAGGCACCGTTAAGTGCCTTGGCGCATGGAAGTATAGCGAGCGATATAACATCAATCACTAGCTGAAAAACACAGCCAATAAAGTGGTATAAATTTATATGGAGATAAGAATGAAAAAATTAATCGCAATAGTAGTGTTATTAGGCTTTGTCTCATTTGCACAAGCTAATGATAGTTTTGTAGTGAACGCCAAATGTTATGGTGATAAAAACTTAATTGGCTCACCTGTTTTAGTTGTCAATTCAAACGAAGAGGCATCAATTTCAGTTGATAATTCGTATAGTTTTTCTCTTACAGTAACGCGTATTGATGACTCTACGATTAGTTTAGTAAAACAGACCTGAAACTAATGGAAAACATATGGCTCCCTCTTTAGTTGTTGAACTAGGCAAAGAAGCAAGTATCAATATTGATGGTAAAGAGCTTTCAGCTTTAGTAAGCAAATCAAGCTGCTAATAAGTTAAAAATGAGGAATAATTAATGAAAAACTCAAGAAATGAAATAGTAAAATATGGAGTCTCTTTTGGTACAGCCCTAGCAATTGCTATTTCATGGAGTGCTAACGAGTCTGTGTTATGGGCAATTTTGCATGGTTTTTTATCTTGGTTTTATGTTATTTGGCATGTAATTACGCGATAAGTTTTTCTCGCTTGCACTGATTTTACGCATACTGCGGTCAATGTTAATAGTAGAGCCATTCCCATTTAAAACGATTAAGTTAAAAATATAAAGGATAAAAATAATAATGAAGGGTGCAGGTGGAAGTTCTGGTGGTATAGGGCATTTTTTTATTGGTTTGATTATGATGTGCGGTGGCTTTTATATGCTGCTTAACGCGATTTCGGTTACCTCTAATTTTGGGCTTAGTGCTCGTATTTATAGTTTTAATGCGTTAGGTGGCTTTGGCGTTACCGGCGGCATGGTGATGATCCCGTTTATTTTTGGTGTGGGTCTGATTTTTTATAATTCTAAAAATATTTTAGGGTGGGTGCTGTCTATTGGCTCGTTAACCGCATTAATATTTGGTGTTATATCGAGTGTCCGATTTAGTATGCGTACTATGACTTCGTTCGACTTGATTGTAATTATAGTTTTAGCATTTGGTGGTTTAGGTCTTTTTTTACGCTCACTTAAATCTATTGATACTTAATGGATCTATTCGAATATAGTATTAATAGCTAAGATCGGTAATAAATACGGTAATTTTTTAGTTACTGTTTTATCAATATTTTTCTAAAGAGACAAACGTGAATAATTCAATACAACTTAAATTAGTAGCAACACATTTTTTAACACAGAGAGAAGAAAATCCTGCCGTTTCAGATCTTCCTAAAGAATTAATATTAGACTCTATTGATGATGCATTAGAAGTTCAAAAGCTAATGATTTATTTAAATAATCAAACCGTGTATGGCTGGAAGTGTATGTTGCCATTAGATGATGGGTCGATTATTCTAGCCCCTCTTTTTCATGCTCCTATTGAATCAACAGAGACCTGTAGCCTTTATACAAAAAATAACAAGGCGGTAATTGAGCCAGAAATTGCTTTTATTTTAGATAAAAACCTAGACGGTAATAAAACATACACCAATGAAGACGTGGATGCAGCATTTGGTAAAGCACATCTTGCACTTGAACTTATTCAAAATAGGTTTTCACAGGGGTATGAGGCTACTTATATTGAAAAACTTGCAGATGGATTGTTTAACCAAGGTGTTTACCTTGGTCCAGAAATTAATAAAGCAAAAGCGTATGACTCAAGCACTGTAAATATTGATATAAAACAAGATGAACAAGCACTAAACCTAGCAGGGAAACACCCCGCTGGGCTTGCGCAATCTCCACTTTACTGGGCTATTAATTTTTTGTCTGGCAAAGGGATCGCTTTAAAGGCAGGGCAAGTGTTTATTACAGGGTCTTATTGTGGTGTGGTTGAGCTAAATACAAATGAGCAAACCCATATAGCTTATGAAAACTTAGGTACCTTTAGCGTTAAATTTTTAGCACGTTAGACTTAATAACCTTATTAACACAAAGATTTCTATGTGAGGGCGGTTACATACTGCCTCATGTTAAGGTTAGTAGTTTTAGCTTCGTATTTTAAATCTAAAAGCTTAATTAGCCACACTAAGTAGCACGACCAAACAGATAATAGCTATTTTATTGATAAGTCGTATTTCAAAATAAGTGCATCTATATACCGAGTGCGCAGTGTTTGTTGTTTTTCGTGATCAGCCCCGTGATTTAATGCGCGGTTTAAAAGCTTCATAGCGGGATGGAGGCGAGTACGCTCATCTTGATCTAAGCCGGCTTTAGTTCGTAGTTCTGTAATGTCATCAACAACCAACTTGCCTATATCAACAGCAACTATTTCGTCTATTAAACCATTTTGTGTAAGCACACCGTATTTACTGCATAAAAACTGTTGCCATACTTGTTGTAGATGCTCTTCTATTTCACAACCAAATAACTCTTCGTTAAACTCAAAGCCTTGCTGTGCGAGCTTCGTTAGGCTAGCTGTATATTGCTGTGCAAAATAATTAAACGCGTGGCTTGATGATTCTATTTTTTGTTTTAAAAGTCCTTGCCCCCAATTAACACAACCCCGTGGGTAGTAGTCGTCATACTCTTCGCATTCATACAAACCTGAATATGAACTACAGCTAAGTTGGCTTTTAATACAGTAACTTGGCTTGGGGAATATACTTTGATCTTGCCAATGTTGTAGCGTATCTACATCAATACTTAATGCTTGGCATAGTTCATCAGTGTGATAGAAGTGAGTTGTTAAGTAGTGAGATAAACGCATAAAGGCTCGCCTAATATTAAAAATACAAACACTGTTTATATGTACAGTTGTTTATTTTGTATTATCAATAACCTTAATACAAGTTATTTTATTGATAAATACGTCCTTACACCTCCAAATAGGTCTAAAAATATGGTACAAATAGCGCAAGTTTTATAAAGAATGATTTTTTATGCGCACCCTAGAACAAATTAAGCAAGCAAGCCTTATTACAGCAATTAAAACACCTTACTTAGCAAATGGTGAAATAGACCTCGCAACGTATGATCATCTTGTTGAGTTACAAATAACAGCAGGAGTTGACGGTATTGTTGTAGGTGGCACAACAGGTGAAGGCCAGTTAATGAACTGGGAAGAGCATTTAATGCTTATTGCGCATACTGCCAACAAATATAGCGATAAGCTAATTATAGTTGGTAATACAGGCAGTAATAATACCCGTGAAGCGATTAAAGCGACTAAATATGGTTTTGCTAGTGGTATGGATGCAGCACTGCAAATTAACCCATACTACGGACGTACGTCTATTGCGGGTGTAAAAGAGCACTTTAAGCGTGTGCTTGATATTGGACCTGCTTTTATCTACAACGTAGCAGGGCGCACAGGGCAAGATTTAACACCTGATATTATTGAGCCATTAGCAAAGCATGAGCACTTTATTGGCGTTAAAGAATGTGGCGGGAATGAACGTATTGCCCATTATGAACAACAAGGTATTGCGTGTTGGTCGGGTAATGACGATGAAAGTCACGATGCACGCCATACGTACAAAGCGCACGGTGTTATTTCAGTTACTTCTAACTTAATACCAGGATTATTCCGTGAATTAATGGATACGCCAAACAATAAGTTAAACACATCGTTACAACCACTAATGAACTGGTTATTCTGTGAGCCTAACCCGATTGCTATTAATACAGCGTTGATGATGACAGGTGCAGTAAACCCAGTATTTAGATTGCCGTATTTACCACTTAGCAATGAGCAGCAAAAAGTAGGTTTGCCATTAATAAATCAGCTTAATCAAAGTGATGTAGTCGGTGGTAAAGCAAGTTGTATAGATATAGAAAATATAGCCTTACTTTCTTAATTATTAAGTAATTGATTTACTCTATTTATTAAAAGTCACCCAAAAGTGACTTTTATATTTTAAGCGATAGCTGAAAGTAACATTTTACTTAGTTTTGCTTCTTCTTCAGCAACTTGTTCAAGTTTTTTTGCAATATCGCCTAAGCTAATATCACCTCGCTTTTTACAATACTTTACGGCATCCATTGCAAATTCGCGCCATAAATCACCCACTAAAGTAGTGTGCTCAGCGCATTTGTTAAGTGCAGGTATCTGGCATATATCGGCTGCTTGCTCTAAAAAACTAGCATACATAAATCGAAAACCAGCTCCACCAGTGCCTATCTCTTCTTGCATACGTACAATGTGCGCTAAATAAAGACGAGCATACTTAGGTGTTTTTTTATCAAGCTGTCGTATTTGTTTTGCCATATGACGAATGCCTTTGAGACCAAAGTAAGGCAGTATTAATCCATTCATCATTTTTGCTGTTTTTTTGATTGCGGGCTTAATTACTTCATTAAGCTCAATATGCGATGGTGTGCTACGAATAACGTACATTAATCCTTTTGCTGCAAGTGCACCTTTTGCAAAACGTGCATTTTTTAAATCTTCTGCAGCACACGTTACCGGATACTCAAAAACGGGGTCGCTGATAAGATATTCGCCCTGAGAGTTTTTTCCGTAAACAATTAAGTTATGTGCATTAAAGTGAAAGCGCATGTCTTCAGGGAAGTAAGGGAGCCAATATACCGAGCTTTGTAAACCAACTAAGTTACCTTTAGCTAGTTCGTCATCGAGAGCTTGCATCCCATCTTGTGCATTTGAAAACTTACGCGTTTCTAATTCAATATCTAATTTTTTACATACCTTTTTAATAATTGTTTTGGGGGGCATGCGATAAGCAATTAATGGCATTCCACTAATTTTTACAAAAGGTAAGTAAGCAAAAGTAAGTGCTGAAGCAAGACCAAAAGCCATTGGCTCGCTCATATCAATGCCTTTACTTTGTAAAAGCGTGGCAACTACACCCGTTTCACAATGTGAAGATTGTAGGTGGTTAATAGGTAAAATAATGTCAGGCATGAAGGATTCGTTATTGTGTGGGCAGTGAGAATAAAGCGTCACGACTAATTTTTAGTGTATCGCAATAGCGGCTAATTTTTTTATCAGATAGCGTTAAAAAAATAGCAGGGCGTAAATGACGGTTAATTTGCCATTGAAAAAAGCCACTGGCAGCAGCAAGGGTCGCCACATCAAAGCGCCTAGCTAGCATATGATAACCAAGCGAAGAAATTAACCCCGAATGCGCATCTGATAGAGCTTGGCTAGTTTGTTCGTTTAAATCATTTACCGCTAGCTGGGTTGCAAAGTTTTCGACTTCCCAGCCAGATGATTTAACACCATGATAATGACCGCTGTCGTCTACCGCGTAAAGTAACTTGTTTTGACCTTGATAGCTTTTGCTATTATCTTGAGGTACTTCATCTTTTTTCATAATGGGCTCTAAACTATTGGCTTACGACACTTAATTGCATAAATGCACTTGAAAAACGGCCGCTCTCAGGTACATAACATAATAGTTTTTGACCATTCATTAATTTTCCAGATTTGAAAAGCTCATCAAGCATAATAAAAATAGACGCAGAGCCTGTGTTGCCTTTTTCTGTCAAGTTAGTAAACCATTTGTCGTAAGGGATTTGAAAGTCGATATTATTTAGCCCTTCAAATAAACGTTCGCGAAAGTAACCTGATGAATAATGTGGTAAAAAGAAATCATAATCACAGGCTTTTATCGCGCGTTTTTTTATTATTTTACTGAGGGCATCTTCAACCGTAAATTTGACGATGTTTTCGTTAAGTAGTTTTACATCTTGCTTAACAGAAAGTATGGATTGTTGTTCACGTTTTTTAGAATCGAAACGGGTCCAGCTTTTTAGTTCTCCATCTATCTTTTCTGCCCCAGCATACATACAAGCTTCAAGTTTATCTGCATAAGAAACAATATCAATCCAATCAATACGAAGTGATACACCAGTAGGGTTAGCTTGATTACTTAATAATGCTGCGCCAGCACCGTCAGATAGCATCCAACGAAGGAAGTCTTTTTCAAAAGCAATTTCAGGTTTTTGATTGAGCATATCAACTTTATAATCGCTTTCGGCGACAAAGTTTCTTGAATGCATTACATTAGATGCAAGCTCACTGGCAACAACAGCACTGTGCTCACTTTCACCAGCTTTAACATTTAAGTAAGCATATTTAAGAGCCGTCATTCCACACAAGCAAATACCTGCTGTTGATATAACTTCAAGGCTCGGGTTTTTAAGCTCTCCATGGACCATTACACCGTGATTAGGCATGATCTGATCTGCCATAGAGGTACTCGCTACCAAAGAATCTAGTTGCTCTAATTGGGTACCCTCACTAGTAAATAAGCCTCTTACGGCTTCAGCTGCTAGTGATGCATTTGTGTAATTATATTCGCCAGTTTTCGGATCGATAGCGTAGTAACGGTTTTTTATTTGGTTACTGCGTAAAATAACAGGTTTAGCGCGCGAACGTTGCCCTCCAACTTCACCTAATACAACTTCCATTTCTTTATTACTAACAGGACTATTTGGTAAAACAGCATGTAAGTTATTTATGTATACAGCATTTTCCATAACGTAAAACTACTCTCCAGAAGGCTCAGCAAAATAGGCTTTTTGCTTTGCAATCTTTTTTCTTGTTAAAGGGGCAATTAATTTTTTTATTATTGCTGTAATTGGCACCACAGTAATAATTAAGGTGAGCAAAAATAGCACATAGATTATAAGCCCACAACTTCGACGCTTTGAGTGCATAGGTCCCAAAGCTGTTAGGATTTTACTCCAAATCTTAAAACTGTGTTGACCAACACGTTCACTGGCAATAAATCTCTCATTTACTTTAACTGCTCCTAATCCTTTTAATACAGAATGTTGAAGTTGTTGGGTATTAGGTAGATTATTAATTGATTTTTTAATTGCGATACCAAAGCGGCTAGCATCGATAATTTCTTTCTCAGCGATACCCGCTGCAGGCACCCACGACACAGGCTTTTTCTTTCCTGTAAACATCCAAAGTGGTGTTGCTAAAAAGCTAAAGCCAGTGCCACATTCGTCACTAAGTACCACGTTATCGATTAGGTTAGCATTTACATTTTTAAGTAGCTGTTTCATTTTTTCTTGTGCGCTTAACCACATACCACGACAACCAATAACGGTAATAACGGGTTTATTATTGAGTAGTTTATTTGCTTGTGGCGACTGCATAAATGATGAAACAGGAAGCGATGGAGATAAAAACCATACTTGATACGTTAAAATAATTAAGTCGTAATCGCTATGATCAGGCTCAACAACTTTCATTGGTTGTGGCGTCATTTTTACGCATTCAGGAAAAATATGAAAAAAGGTTAAAAAAGGCCAAGGAAATGGGTATTCTTTTTCAGGTTTTAAATTAAGGTAATCTACCGTAATTTCATCATCATTTTGCAGTGGTTTTACAATTGAATCTGCAATTTTGGTGAGTTGACCAGTTTGAGAATAATGAATAACGAGTACTTTGTGCATCCTTTTACCTTTTCTAACTTCCTAATAGTCGGCTATTATACCCAATATAAAAACTCAAACCACACTAAATTGGATGATTAACTGATGTATAAAATAGTTATTTTCGCTTTTACTGTACTATTTAGTTTTAAATTATTTGCTGTAGAGCAAGGCTATTCTCTTGATGTCTCGTTCGCCAAGTTTAGGCAAGTTGAAGGTCAATCACACTTTCAAGTTCTTGATTGTAGTAACACAGCTCTAGCATGGGACGATTTACCAGAGGTTCGAGCACAAAATTTTACAGTAACCAGTTACGAGCATAAAGTAACGATTAAAGAGTTACCTGAGGGTCATTATTGTTTACGTTTTTTTCAAGATCTAAATGCAAACGGTATACTTGATGTGTCGTCGAGTTCTATTCCTAAAGAACCTGTTGGGTTTTCGAATAACCCTAACTTAATGATGGGTTTGCCATCACCTGAAAATAGTATGTTTGATTTTACAAGTAGCAAAGCTATTAAAGTAAATGTTAATTATAAAAAACGCCGTTGAATTACGGCGTTATTAATTCATAAAACATGTTATTTGAGTTGCTTCTCAATTGCAGCTAAATCAATATCACCCGCTTTGTAATATGGACCATTACCGTCAACATCATCAGGGCAATGCTTTCGTACTGCTCGAATAGGGCTATTTTCTTCAGCTTCTTCAATTAGTGTTTTATAACGTCCGGTTGTGTCGGTTGCTAAACCTTTACACACCCATGCTAGAGTATCGAACTTGTGTTGCTCGCTAGTTTTATAATTTTGAGAAAAATATTCCGCAAGCGTGTCGCCTATTTTGTTAGAAGGTATGCCTGAAGATGTGTACTTTTGCGCAAGCAACTTAATTTCAGTTAGGTTTCCGCTAGCTATATCAAACAATATTTTATCGTCACCTTTAAGCGATGGGATATTTGATTGAGGGGCATTTTTTTGTAAGTTTGATAAATCTACAGACCCAATTACAAATTGCTCAGTACTATCAGAAGGTAAGCGCTTTAATGATTTTTTTGCATATTTACGGATTTTTTTATGTGCATCGCTATTAACTATAGTAGAGAGTAAATCTCGGTAACGCGCATTTCCTGTCTCACCTAAAGCTCGACACGCCCATGCCATTGTATCTAATTGATAATCAGCCGCAGCTAAGTAGTTTTTAGCCAGGTATTGGGCTAATACATCTAACACTTCAGGGTTACTGTTGTTGCTAGATACTATAGACTGAGCAGCTTGTTTTACTTGATTAATATTGCCTGAAATCAATCGGTCATAATCGATCTGCTCACTTGTTGTTAATGCAAATGCAGAACTTGATAATGCAGCTAAACTCAGGCCCACTAATAATGGCTTTAATGAAAACATAACGATTCCTTGTATAGAGGGAGTAAAAAAGAGTAATACTATATTGTTAATTTTTTAAATATAGCGCTCTGTATTTGAAAGTTAATTAGTATAATAAACTTGTTAACTATCATAGCCATCACTTTGCTACACAACAAGATTTATTATTTATTTGTTTGTAAATCAAACTGTTTCTATCGTTAATGTTAAAATATTGCAGTAAATTTTGCAGTCATAATTAAAGCTTGTTACTCTAGCGCGGTTTTGAGCCACTTTGTGTTGTTTTTATGCTATATAGCCATTTATTTACGCCTTATCAGTTAGGTTCCACTACACTAAATAATCGTGTGGTAATGGGCTCTATGCACACAAATTTAGAAGAGTTACCTCAGGGGTTTGAGCGTTTAGCCGCTTTTTATGGTGAACGTGCCAGCGCAGGTGTTGGTTTGATTATTACCGGTGGTATCTCTCCAAACCAAGAAGGGATATTAGCGCCTAATCGCAGTGTTTTAGATTCTATGGATGGCGTTGAACAACATAAGCTAATTACTAAGGCTGTAAAAAAACACGATACAAAAATTTGTATGCAAATATTGCATGCGGGGCGTTATGGTTATCATTCTAAGCAAGTTGCCCCATCAGCTATTCAAGCATCTATAAGCCCTTATACTCCAGCAGAATTAACCCACCGACAAATAGAAAAACAAATAGATGACTTTGTGCAATGCGCCAAACTTGCTAAAGAAGCAGGGTACGATGGTGTCGAAATTATGGGCTCTGAAGGGTACTTAATAAATCAATTCATTGTGAAAGCGACTAACCATCGAGATGACCAATGGGGCGGATGTTATAAAAATCGTATTCGCTTAGCCGTTAGTATTGTAAAACAAGTTCGCGTAACTCTAGGAAGCGACTTTATTGTAATATTTCGTTTGTCGTTGCTTGATTTAGTCGCAGACGGCAGTACTTTTGATGAAGTATTACAGTTGGCGCGTGAGCTCGAACATGCCGGTGTTGATATGCTTAATTCAGGCATTGGTTGGCACGAGTCGCGTATTCCGACTATTGCAACGAGTGTCCCAAGAGCGTTTTTTTCATCCTTAAGTCAACGGCTAAAAGCAGCAGTAACAGTGCCTGTTATTACAAGTAACAGAATTAACACTCCTGAGGTTGCAGAACAATTACTGATTGACAAGCATGCAGACTTTATTTCAATGGCACGGCCTTTTTTAGCCGATAGTCAGTTTGTAGCAAAAGCGAAAGCGGGTAACTCTGATCAAATTAATACATGCATTGGTTGTAATCAGGCTTGTTTAGATAATATTTTTATTAACTTACCAGCCACGTGTATTGTTAATCCTCAAGCTTGTAATGAAACACTAATGCCCGTTACTAAAGCTAATAAGGTAAAACAAGTTGCTATAGTGGGTGGTGGCGCTGCAGGAATGGCTTGTGCTATTTATGCAGCAGAACGAGGTCATCGAGTTACTTTATTTGAAAGCGCATTAGAGCTAGGCGGGCAATTATTACTTGCCGCCAATGTACCTGGAAAAGAAGAGTTTAAAGAAACGCTACGTTATTTTAAAAGCCGTTTAAAAAATCTAAATGTAATAGTTAACTTAAATATATCAGTCAATATAGCGGCTTTAACTCTTTTTGATCACTGCGTCATTGCTACTGGTGTCACAGGTTTAACCCCTGAAATAAAAGGCGTTGAATTACCAAATGTAATTAGTTATGAAACAGTGCTTAGCGCTAAAGTAAAGCTTGGCGAAAAAGTTGCAATAATTGGTGCTGGTGGAATCGGTTTTGATGTCGCCGCTTACATAGTTGCAATGAAAAATCGGTGTTTGAATATGACCCCCTCAAACGCACGTTTTAGTGAGCAATGGGGTATTGACTTGAGCGTCGGCAATGCTGGTGGTATAAAAGAAAAACCTGCCAAATCAACAATATCAAATGAAGTGTATTTGCTGCAACGTAAACTGCGAAAGCATGGTGCAGATTTAGGGAAAACGACAGGCTGGATACACCGAGAGCATTTAAAACAGCAGGGAGTAAAAATGCTTGCTGCTGTGAATTATCAAAAAATAGATGAACAAGGTTTGCATTTAAGTATACGTAACCGAGAACGAGTATTAAATGTGGATCATGTTGTAATTTGTAGTGGTCAGCAGTCAGTGTTGCCAGAGTATCATCAGCAACTAAACAGTTTAATGCCAGTTAGCTATATAGGTGGTGCGTTAAACTCTGAAAAGTTAGATTTACAAAGAGCGATTGGCGATGCTTTTTCTGTTGCACAAGGTTTATAGTTGGTTACGCAGTTCACTATTACTATAATTAAAAATATAAAGGAATAATTAATGTTACAGGGAAAGGTATGACGCAGTTAATGCCTATTATGTTGGCGCTAAAACAAGTGAGCTTTGGCTATAAAGCAAATATGCCATTGAGTGTTGATAATATATCACTCAATCTTGTTCAAGGTAGTTGCACTGCAATTTTAGGTCCTAATGGAGCTGGAAAATCAACATTAATTTCATTAATGAGTGGTCTTTTAACTGCTCAAACAGGTCAAATTAGTTACCCTTTTTACTCACAGTACACGACCAAAAAAGCTATCGCGCAAAAAGTTGCTTTGGTACCGCAAGATTTTGCCTTTTATCATGAGCTTAGCGTGCACGATAATTTAGCTTTTTTTGTGTCCATAAGTGAAAAAAATCGCAGTTTACATTCAAACCATATTAAATCGGCTATACGTGCATGCGGGCTTGATGATGTTATTAATAAAATGGCGGGTTCTTTATCTGGTGGATATAAGCGTCGCTTAAATATTGCAATTGCCTTGAGTAAACAGCCAGACATTATATTTTTAGATGAGCCAACGGTAGGCATAGATCCATTATCGCGTGATGCAATAATTAATTTATTATTGGATTTAAAACAACAAGGTAAAACCTTGGTTTATACCTCTCATTTATTACATGAAGTTGAATTGCTATGCGATGAAGTTGTGTTTTTAAATAATGGTAAAGTCGTAGCAAATGAACTTTTAAATATTCAAAAACCATCTTTAAACTTCACTACCGTTAAGCCACTATCGGCTACTCNCCATTTTAGAAAATGGCGGGCATCAATTAAAAGTGAATAATAGCGAGCAGTTAGCATCAGCTTTTACAGTGCTTGCTAATTTAAGTCATGATATTAAAACACTGACATTTACAAATAGCCATATAGAGCAACTGTATCGAGACTTATTTTCGGAGTCATCATGTTAATCCATACGGTAAAAAAAGAAGCCAGATTAATTATAAATGACTTACACAGCTTAGCTGTATTATTACTCATGCCTATTGTATTTATGGTTATTATGACGATGGCAAGCAGTCAGTCGCAAAAAAATATACAAGCTAACCTTACTCTCAGTGTAATCGGGCAAGAGAATAGTGCGCATAGCAATATTTTAATCGCACTTTTAATTGCACAGGGTTTTACTATAGATAAAAATAATTCCGATAACAGATTAACAGTAGAGCCCGGTGTAGATAAACAAATTTTAATGCGCCAAGGTAATAACCAGTTACGGTTAGATATAAGTGACGAACTCGCGCCGCAAACGCGATTACTAATGACAGAGAAAGTCAAAGCAAGCTTGTCTCAATTAAAGCTCTATTTGTATATGCTTGATACAGGTGATTTATCTCAGGATTTGTCGTTAGCTGAGCAAATTAATCAAGTTGTTGCATCATCTGATGTAAGTTATTTATTAAAAAAGCCGCTAGCTAAAGCATTACACAACCCAGCGTTGAACAGTATTCCTGCCTGGTGGGTATTTGGTATTTATTTTATTGTTTTGCCTATTTCGCTCACTTTTATTAATGAGCGTAATAATGGCACTTTGGTTAGATTAAAAACGTATCCAATTAGTATGGCTCGCTATTTTTATAACAAAGCGTGTGCTTATGTAATTGTAAGTCTTATACAAGGTTGTTTACTTGCGATTATTGGTTGTATTGTAATTCCCTATTTTTTGAATGTACCTTTGCTACCGCTGCATGGTTTATTGCTTAGTATATTTACATTTATAACAGTTAGTTTTACTGCGATTGCCTTTGCTTTATTATTAGCAAGTATGGTGTCGAGTTATGAGCAAGCTATTGTTGTCGGTGGTGGAGTAAATATAATTTTAGCTGCGTTAAGTGGCTTTATGGTGCCGCTTGAAATTATGCCAGATAATTTAGCTGCGCTGGCAAATGGGTCACCAATGTTTTGGTCAGCTCAACTATTACGACAACTGATGAGCAAATCAGTTGATCACACTTTTTGGCAATATACAGCATCGCTTTGGGGTTTTTCATTGTTATGCTTTGTTGCTGCACTATATATATTTAATAAAAAAATGAGGAATTTGACATGGAATTAGCCGAATTAAAACTACAGTTAAAACAATTAATTATTACTGAATGTGATAAAGAAGATGATTTTGAGCCCGCTGATATTATTGACTCAGAGCTATTGTTTGGAAGTAAATCACGCATCAACTTAGACTCGTTAGATGCTTTACAACTCTCATTAGTATTAAAACAGAACTTTGGTATTAAAGTTGAAGGCTCTAAAGAAACGCGTAAACATTTACAGTCTATAGATACAATTGCCGACTTTATTATTCAAGAGCGTGCTAAATAATGAATAAACGGGATGTATATTTAAATGCCAGCGAGGTGCTATCGGCACCATTAAGTAATAAAATAAGTAGTGTTGTTAACACTATTGAAAATGAGAGTGTGGCATTTAAATCATTCCGAGAAGAAATAAATTGTAGCGATTTTACGAGTATTTTAAGTTATTTTGATGCTGTTCTATATCCTCTTTTTAAAAAGTTGAATTTATCAGCTAGTGATTTAGCAAAAACTAATTTGTTTTTAGGATCTACTTCTTTAGATATCAGTGCTGTGAAAGTAGGGGATGAAGATAAGCTATGGCTATCTAAAACAGATAAAATTAGCCAAGCGTTAGTAAAACGCTACGGTTTAAATGAATTGGAATTTACCTTTAGTACAGCATGTACAGCAAGTGCTAATGCATGCTTGTATGCTTCGCGTTTAATAAGTACCGGAAAAATTGAACATGCACTGGTTATAGGTTGCGAATTTTATAACCCTTTAACCGTTGAAGGCTTTAAATCATTAGATTTAATTAGTAAAACAGAATTAATTGCATTTGCTAAAGGTCGTTCTGGTTTAATTTTAGGGGAGGGAGTTGCAGCCCTTTATTTATCATCTATCCCTACTGCGCAATGTACTCTCAAAATGCTGGGTGGTGCATCGTCATGCGATACTTATAGTTTAACAATGACTCAGGAAGACGGAAGTCATATTGCACAAGTTATTAATGATTGTTTATTACAGGCAAATATCCAAAGTGATAATATAGATCTAATTAAAGTGCATGGTACCGCCACGCTTGGGAATGATGAAGCAGAGTGCAATGCTTTAACTGCATTATTTAATACATCAGAAATAACTCAGAGTCCTCCTCCTATTATTGCTTTCAAACCTTTTACAGGGCACACGTTAGGCGCATGTGGTGCAATTGAAATTGCATTATTTGCTGATTGTTTAAGTAAAAAATCGTACACCCCGCCAGATTATATAAGTAACAATAACGATTTAATGTGGCCTTTTTATAAAGGAAATGATTTTTCACAAGTGAACACTGTATTATTTAATTACTTTGGTTTTGGCGGTAATAATGCGGCTTTGGTTTTTCAGCGTTATAGGGGTACTGAATGAAAGAAGTCGGCAGTAGTTATTTAAGTTTTGAAAAAAAGCTAGATGTAAAAAGCTTAAGGCAACTCGTAAAACAAGAAACAGGTTTACAGGTTCGTAGAATGGACTCTTTTACATTAATTGCGTTACTTGCAGTATACCGTGCTAAAGGAAATATTGAGCTCAGTGAAAATAGTGGTTTATATAGTTGCGCCGATTACTTTTCAAGTGATTCAATGCAATCGATGTTAATTGATGTGGACCAAAGTAATCCTATAAAACCATTAAGTTTTGTTGCAAGTGTTGGCAATGCTGCAAATTATTATATAGCCAATACCTATGCGATTGATGGCCCAAATGTTTTTATAGGCAGCAGTAAGCAAGCAATAGGAAAAAATGAGTTGCTAGCTGAAACCGACATGAGCTTAGGGTTGATTGAATGTGCTATTTTACTAGTTTGGCAAGAAGATGAAAACCAACGGGAATGTTGGGCGAAAATAATCAAAAATGATGGTTTTTTCGGCGAACGTGGTGTTATATGAGAGTTTTCCTTGAATCAAAACAAGTGCGACTGTAGAATCTAGCCTCTTTTTGTCACCACTGCTGTAATAGGGATTATTACATTGAAATTTATTATCAAAAAATGCATCGCTTGGGGCGACGGGAAAACAAATTTTGAGGATTGGCAATCATTCTCAAACGGAACAATAGTAAACCCACAAACGTTAACGCTTCCTGAATTAAAACAGATACCTGCAATGCAGCGAAGACGTTTAAGTGCATTTGCTAAACTGACACTTCACTGTGCTTTAGAGGCAAGTGAAGCATTTCAGCATGACATCCCTAGTGTATTTTCTTCTCGCCATGGCGACCTACACAAAACAACTAAATTAATTGCAGATGTTGCAAGTAAAGATACGCTCTCTCCAACTAACTTTGCATTATCGGTTCATAATGCTGTGGGTGGTTTATTTAGTATTTATGCTGGAAATAAAGCTCCACTTTGCGCTATGTCCGCCGGCGAGGATAGTTTTTTTATGGGATTAGTAGATGCTGTAGCAAAGCTAAAAACTCGTGGCTATGAGCGTATTTTATATGTATATAGTGACCAAGCTGTACCTGAACATTACCAACCTTATGTACAACAAAAACCTGACAATATAGCAGTAGGGTTGCTTATTGAACCGTGTGAAAGTAGCAACGGTTTTGAGTTAAAATGCACTGGTCATCATCAAGTAAAAGAAAGCGAAACACCTAATTTACAAGCTCTTGATTTTTTAAAGTTTTATTTTTCAAAAAATAATAAGTTAGAAATAAATTCAAAAAGATATCAATGGCAACTATCGCGCTAATGAAAACTCAATTGATAAAAGCATACCGTATTATTGCAACAGGCAGTGCCTTTGCACTGTTTAGTACTGGTGGTTTGGCATTATCTGTTATTATTTTTTCAATTCAACGACTTATTTATCGTGATATAAATAAACGAAATCAAGCTGCGCGTACTGCTGTGCATTATTCATTTAAATTTTTTGTTGGTTATATGCGCCTAGTTGGCATATTACGCTTGGATATAGATAAGCTCGATGCAATAAAACGGGCGAAAGGGCAGTTAATAATAGCTAATCATCCATCTTTAATTGATGTTGTTGTTCTTATTTCTATTGTGCGCCATGCAGACTGTGTTGTTAAAGCTGATCTATGGAAAAACCCTTTTCTAAAAGGTGTAGTTAAAGCCACTGGTTATATCAATAATGATGCTGAGCCAGATTACTTTTTAGGGCAATGCAAAAAAAGCTTTGCAAGTGGAAACAACCTTATAGTGTTCCCTGAAGGAACTCGAAGTATACCAGGTAAACCTTGGCATTTTAAACGAGGGGCAGGCAACATTGCGCTTCGAACTCAAGTCGATATTTTACCAATCTTAATTGACGTAAACCCAATAACATTAACCAAAGGACAAAAGTGGTATCAGGTAACTGATCGCCGTTTTACCTTTAAGATGCGTGTTTTACCACCTTATTTGATTGCGCCTTATATACAAGACGACCAGATAACTAATTCGGTACGCAAACTAACACGCGATTTACAAGCTTATCTTAACGAGGAAAAATTAAAATATGAGTGACTTAAGCACTGAAGTTAAACAACTAATTATAGAAACTTTAGATTTAGAAGATATTGAAGCCGCAGACATTAATGATGATGAAGCACTTTTTGTTGATGGTTTAGGCTTAGATTCAATTGATGCACTTGAGTTGGGTGTCGCAATTAAAAAAGCATACGATGTGAAAATTGATGGAAATACCGATGATAGTAAAAAGCATTTTTACTCGGTTAAAACTTTATGTGATTTTATAGCTGCAACAAAGGCGTAACTTACTGCGTTTTTTAAAGCGATACAGTGTTTGGATATATATATATGAATAATGAAAACATGAAAAATGGCGACCAAATTTTTGCTATGCTTAGCGATATTTTACAGGAATATTTTGAAATAGAGCCTGAGGATATTACCCGCACAGCCAGTTTATATGAAGATTTAGATCTTGATAGTATTGATGCCGTAGATTTGGTTGTAAAATTACGCGAACAAACAGGTAAAAAAATAGAACCTGATGACTTTAAACAAGTTCGTACTGTACAAGATGTAATTGATGCAATTGAAAAGCTAATGGTTGTTGAGGCTTAATGAAAAAGGCGTTGTTAGCTGGGTTGTTATTAACTTATCCTTTTGCGGTATATTTTGGCTTACAGTACAGCGAACCGGTAATTATTGGTGGTGTTTTTGTTGCCGTTTTACTGCTAAGGCATTGGTTGGTTAAAGACAGTAAAGCAACAATTCCTCATTTAAAAATTATGACTGCATGCGGGTGTGGGTTATTACTTTTTGCTACTTTTGCAAATTCAGCATTAGCGTTAAAGTTTTACCCTGTTGTTATTAGCTGCTGCTTTTTAGCTGTGTTTGCTTATTCACTATATAGACCCCCAAGTGTAATTGAAATTATTGCAGGCAAATTTGAAACCCTAGATGAACATGGAAAGCGTTACACACGATCAGTAACTAAAGTGTGGTGTGTGTTTTTTATATTGAATGGTTTTATTGCGACTGTAACTGTATTTCACCCAAATCCAAAAGTATGGCTTACCTATAATGGCTTGATTTCGTATCTGCTGATGGGGTTATTAATGATCATAGAATTGATTGTAAGAAAATGGCAAAAGGCAAAAAATAAATCGAATGAAGTGGCCAAATAATAATAACTATTTTTATGGTGAGAACCATGACTTTACAACTTGGCGTGAGCAGGTTAACGGGCACGCTAAAAAGTTTTCTAAGCACCCTGAAATTACGTGGTTGCTTTTTGATGCTGATAGCTACCAGTTTAGCGTATTGTTTTTTGCTTTATTAGTGGCAAAAAAGTCAATTGTTTTGCCCCAAAATGGACAACCTGCCCAGCTCACGCAATGCTTAAGCCATGCCGATGCATTTTGTGGTGATGCTAGTTTATCATCTGCTGACATCACATTTACACCAGATTTAATAAGTAGCACTACAGCTGAGCTTGATATTGATGAGCTTACACGTATTCGCTTTTTTACGTCGGGTTCGAGTGGACAACCTAAAGCGGTAGATAAAACGTTTAAGCAATTAGTTTTAGAACTTGATGTACTTGAAGAACAATTTGGCGGGCAAATTGTAAATACGACTTTGGTTGCTACTGTGTCGCATCAACACATTTATGGATTGTTATTTAAAGTACTTTTGCCTCTATACTCTGGTCGAAATGTTTGTTTTAGTAGCTTTGAATACCCAGAGCATTTACTTTCGTTTATTGAAAATACAGCTAAAAGTGATATTACCTTAATTAGTAGCCCAGCTTACTATCATCGATTGGTTCAAGATAACGTATTAGTATCTGTTAAAGATAAATTACGCTGCTGTTTTTCATCTGGTGGACCACTACAATCAGTTGCTGCTAATTTACTAAGCGAGCAATTTGGTTATGCACCGGTTGAAGTGCTTGGAAGTACTGAAACTGGCGGAATAGCTTGGCGTCAACAAAGTGAGTCTATAATCTGGCAAGCATTTACGCCTATAAAAATAAAAACGGATGACTTACAAAGACTTATTATCTCATCGCCTTATGTTGATCAGCGTCAGTGGTATCAAACAGATGATAGAGCGCAATTAACCAACAGCAATCAGTTTTCGTTATTAGGTCGAGCAGATCGCATTGTTAAAATTGAAGAAAAACGTTGTTCATTAGATGAGATAACACAAAAGATAAATCAATACACTTTGGTTAACGAATGCTATGTATTACTTCTTGAAAGTGAGCAGCAAAACAAACGAAGTGAAATTGCCGCAGTATTAGTGCTAACCCAAGAGGGTGAAGCTGTATTAGCAGAGCACGGTAAATTTAAGTTTTCACAGGCTCTTAAGAGTCATTTAAAAGTATTTTTTGAACCTTTAGTGATACCACGTAAGTTTCGTTATTTGTCGGCATTGCCTTATAACACGCAAGGTAAACTCGAAAAAATGCAATTGGAGAAAATGTTTGACTGATTTTGTATATAAACCTATTTGTGAAGTAATAGAACAAAGCCCTGAACATGTGCTTTTGCGTTTGAAAATACCAGAAAATCTATTTTATTTTCAAGGTCACTTTGCGCTAGCACCAATTTTACCCGGTGTAGCTCAACTTGATTGGGTGATGCATTATTTGACTAAATATTTGAATGTAGATTGCCAAAAAGCAATTTCAGTTGATGCATTAAAATTTCAGATTATAGTTAAACCAAATTACGAAGTAGATTTATTATTAAAACAAATTAAAAATACTAAATTTAGCTTTAGTTACAGCTCAGAGCACGGGCAGCATGCATCAGGAAAAGTAGTGCTAAATGATGAATAAGAGTGCTTTATAATGTCGAGTAAATATGGATTTGTCATCCCAAATTACAATCACGATTTAGTGATTCACGATACGATATCTGCTTTAGTTGATTTTAATCTACCTATTATATTGGTTGATGATGGAAGCAACGAACAAACACAAAATGTGCTTGAAAAAATAGATGCAGAGTTTGCTTTGGTTACATTGGTACGTCGCATTGAAAATGGTGGCAAAGGAGCCGCTGTACAAACGGGTCTTGTTCATGCGCATCAAGCAGGTTGGAGTCATGCAATTCAAATTGATGCTGATGGTCAACACGACTTAAACGATGTAGACCAACTTGTTGCACGCTCTAAGCTTTACCCTAAAGCATTAGTGAGTGGGCAACCTATCTACGATGAGTCAATATCAAAAGGACGTTATTATGGACGTTTTATTACTCATTTTTGGGTTTATATAGAAACGTTATCGTTTGCATTAAAGGACACTATGTGTGGCTTTCGTGTATATCCGTTAGATGCTTATATAACGCTTATAAATAGTACTCGTTTGGGCAATAAAATGGATTTTGATATAGAGGTAATGGTAAAGCTTTATTGGCAAGGTACGCCTGTTGAATTTATCAAAACTAAAGTTCATTACCCAGAGAATGGAGTATCACACTTTAATGTGTGGGACGATAACGTGTTAATTTCAAAAATGCATACGAGACTCTTTTTTGGCATGTTGTGGCGTTTACCACGTTTAATTGTAAACAAATTTAAATAGAGGGATTTATTGCGTGTCAGAGCAAAAAAAAGCACCACATAACGACGTTGATAAACCATTTCATTGGTCACAATTAAAAGAACGCGGTTCTATGCTGGGTATCGAAGTATTGGTATTTATATACAAGGTATTTGGTAAGTGGCTGTTTAAAATAGTTTTAACACCAGTTATGTTTTATTTTTACGTTACAGGTCGTTTATCTCGTCAAGCTATTTGGCATTATTTAGATAATCTTAATGTCAGTATGGGTGAGGATAAACGCACTGGTTGGGCGCGATTTAAACAAGGTTTTAAGTTGTACTTCTCGTTTGGTATGGCAATTTTAGATAAATTTGATGCTTGGCTTGGTAAAGTAAATATTAAAGATTTAGAAATTGCTACACCAGAAGGTTATCAGCAATTACTAGAGGCTAAAGGCGCTGTTATTTTTAGTGCTCATTTAGGTAATATGGAAATTTGTCGTGCTATTTTTAGCATGGGAGATAACAAACGACCGCTTAACGTAATTACTTATAATGAGCATACACCTTCATTTAATAATTTTTTAAAGAAAGTTAACCAAGATGCGGCCATTAATTTTATTCATATCAATAACTTTGGTCCAGATGATACAATTAAATTAAAGCAAAAGTTAGACGACGGTGAAGCCGTAATTATTTTTGCTGACCGTACATCGGTTAATAACCCAAATAGTGTACATCATGTGCCGTTTTTAGGAGAAGATGCTCCGTTTGCGGTAGGTCCATTTGCTCTTGCAAATATTATGGAATGCCCTGTATTTTTAATGTTTTGTATTAATGAGCAAGGACGTTATAAAACGTACATTGAAAAATTTGCAGACCCTATAAAGGTTAAACGTAAAGAGCGTCAAGCGTATTTTCAGTCAATGGCTACTAAGTTCGCACAACGACTCGAGTTTTATTGTAAAAAAGCGCCGTATCAATGGTACAATTTTTTTAATTTTTGGCCAAAAGCCACAGACAAAGATTCAAAGCCTAGCTAAATATCTGGAGAAGTAGTAAATGGAAAGTAATACATCAAGTCACCTATTATTTGGTGCAGGCCGTTTAACAATTGAAGACATTATCAGCGTTGTAAAAGATAAGCGCGGAGTTGCGCTTTCTGGTGATAGTCACTTTGCAAAAAAAATTGATTCTGCCGTCGCTTTTTTAGATAAGCTATTAGCTGAAGAAGGTCATATATACGGCGTAACAACCGGTTACGGTGATTCATGCACCGTTGAAATTCCTTTAGCACTCGTTAATGAGTTGCCAATACACCTAACGCGTTTTCATGGTTGTGGCTTGGGTGATTTTTTTACGCCAGAGCAAGGTAAGCTTATTTTAGCAAGTCGCTTGGCGTCTTTGTCACAAGGTTATTCTGGTGTAAGTTGGGATTTACTTAAATTATTAGTTGAGATGATCAACCGCGATATTATTCCTGTCATTCCACAAGAAGGATCGGTAGGCGCAAGTGGTGATTTAACACCTCTGTCATATGTTGCTGGTAGCTTAATTGGTGAACGTGATACGTATTATAAAGATCAAGTTGTTAATTCATTAGAGGCATTTTCTGCTGAGGGTTTAAAAGCAATTACGTTACGCCCTAAAGAGGGGTTGGCTATTATGAATGGCACCGCCGNGTTATGACGGCGCTAGCATGTCAGGCATTCGACCGCTCTGAGTACGCAAGTCGTTTAATGACGCGTATAACTGCACTTGCAAGTATTGCGCTCAAAGGTAATAGCAATCACTTTGATGATATTTTATTTAGTGTTAAGCCACACGTCGGTCAGCAAAATGTTGCTAAACGTATTCAGCATGACTTAAACCATGTTGAGCACCCACGTAATTCAGACCGCTTACAAGATCGCTACTCTATTCGATGTGCTCCGCACGTTATAGGTGTGCTTGAAGATAGCCTACCGTGGTTAAGAAATATGATTGAAAATGAACTTAACAGTGCTAATGATAATCCTATTATTGATGGTATTGGCGAGCATGTTTTACATGGCGGTCATTTTTACGGTGGGCATATTGCAATGGCAATGGACTCGATGAAAAACTGTGTGGCAAATTTAGCTGACTTAGCAGATCGACAAATTGCGACGATGGTTGATGTTAAAATGAATAATGGTTTGCCATCTAATTTAAGTGCAGCTTCAAGTGAACGTCACTTTATTAACCATGGTTTTAAAGCTATTCAGATTGGCTGTTCTGCCTGGACTGCTGAAGCACTTAAATTAACGATGCCAGCCAGTGTATTTTCACGCTCTACAGAGTGTCATAATCAAGATAAAGTGAGTATGGGGACCATTGCTGCACGCGACTGTTTACGTATTTTACAATTAACAGAACAGGTACTTGCCGCAACGTTACTTGCTGCTGTGCAAGGTGTTCGAATTCGTATTTTAAATAATGAAATTGATGCTTCTGCGTTAAACCCTGAAATTACTGCAATGATTGATGATGTAGCAAGTTTCTTTGATTTATTAGAAGAAGATCGCCCAACAGATATGATATTACGTCAGACGATTGAGTATATTCAAACTCAACGCTGGGCACTTTATCAAACTAGCTAAAGGTAAATAATGAAAAAATCCAAAGCAATTGTTAGTGCCTCCATAGATATGGTGGTGCCATTTTATGATTTAGACCCAATGCGAATTGTGTGGCATGGTAACTATGTAAAATACATAGAAGATGCCCGTTGCGCATTGCTAGATAAAATTGGTTATAACTATAATGCGATGGAAGAGTCAGGCTTTATGTGGCCGATTGTTGATATGCGATTAAAGTATGTTGCATCGGCTGTATTTGGATCTCGTATACGTATTCACGCCTCTTTGGTTGAATTTGAGATGCGGATTAAAATAGATTACCGGATAGAATGCCTTGATACGGATAAGGTTTTGACTAAAGCTTATACGATACAAGTTGCGATGGACTTACATACTCAAGAACTCCAATTTGAATCGCCAAGTATATTTACCGATAAAGTGATGGTTTATGTTGAATAAACTGGCTTTAGTACTTTTATTTTTTTTAAGTACACACGCTGCAGCTAATGACTTTAGTCGCTTTAAAGTAGCGCAGGGTAAAGGGCAGTTTAGCCAAGCTAAACATTTTACATTTTTAAAGCGGGCGATTAAATCGCAAGGTGAATTTGTTATTTATGATCAACATGTTTACTGGCACACCATATCACCGGTTAGCAGTGAAATGCTGTTACTGCCTAGTGGGATTTATCGTCGCTTAGAAACATCAAAAGAATATGAAACGCTTACTCAAGATAAGCAAATAAATAGTTTACTTGCAAAGCTCCTTAGTGGGCAAATTAATGAAAGTGATTGGAACATAACCGCTTTAGACAATGAACGTTGTTATAACTTAATACCAAAACTTAAAGACGTTGCTGCATTATTTACCAATGTTAACTTGTGTGCACTTGATGAAAGTCAACGCAGTATAGTATTAACAGACCAGCAGAATAATAAAACAGAGATAATGATGGTATTTACCAGCAAGGAGCTGACTCAAAATGACATGGATGTCGTTAAACTCACGCACTAAGTTACTCCTTTGGGGTTTACAACTACTTATTTTACTCGCTGGTTTAAGTTATTTATGGCTATTTAAGCCTTTTGCTATTGTGGCAGATATTAACCAGATATTTACGGTGGAACAAAGTGAGGATGTGCGATTAGTGAGTGATAAAGTTGAGCAGCAACTGTTGCGTCAACACGTCATGCTTGTTGGTCATAAAAAGCGTAGCAACGCGATAAAGTACGCAGAGCAAGCTGCATTTGCGCTAAGGGATATTAATGGTATTGAAGTTAATATTCATTTTGGAGCACTTCCAGAACTGCAATCTGTAGTTAAGGATTACCTACCTTATAAATATGCATTTCTGAGTGAAAAGTATAAACAGCTATTACAAAACAAAAATTCAGATGCTGTGTTTAATTATCAATTTAGTTTATTAAATGAAATGGGGTCGCCGTGGGTGGCAGCAACATTAGCTTCTGATCCTAATTTGGGTTTAGCTGATTTTTTTAATCAACAATACGCCCCCTCAATGAAGCTTAAAAACTACCAAGGTTATCTTATTGCTCAAGATGAGATAAAAAACGGTCGTTCTGACGATAAAATTTACTATGTGCTTATTAATTTTGTTAGTTCTGATACTGGCTTAGATTTAAATATAGCCAAAGACATAGCTGCAAAAGTTAACGATATAAAAAGACAAAATGACGAAAAAAAATCCGGTGTACATTATCTTGTTACCGGAGCCGCATTTTTTACCGCTGACGCAAGTATGACGGCTCAGAACGAGATGACTGTATTTGGCAGTATTTCCATTATTGCTACTTTATTGTTGATTTTGGTTGTTTATAGAAGCACGTTAAGTATTTTTTGTACGTTATTTGTCATCTCTATAAGTATGCTTTACGGTTATAGTGCATTACGTTTATTTTTTACTGAAGTAAATATATTAACGTTGGTATTTGCAGTTACATTAATTGGTATTGCTGCTGATTATAGTTTTCATGCATTGAGCGAATTACGCTTTAGTAAAGTTGACAGGTTTAACCCCTTACTCAGTATTCGTTCGTCACTTTTATTGGGTTTTATTACGACAACAGTCGGTTATTTAATTTTAGTATTTACACCTTTAGTATTATTTAAGCAAATTGCCGTATTTACTATGGCTGGTTTATTAGGGGCTTTGCTTACGGTATTACTTGTTTACCCAAGTATTGTTGGTTTTATTGTAAAAAAACCAAGCGTAATTCCTCACTTTGTTACTCAACTTAATAATTGGCAAAAAGCACTCCTTAAAAAACGCTTAAACTATTGGTGGCAGGCTGGTTTTTTAGTTATAGCGATAGTAGCTTTAAGTATGGTTAATAATGTTGATGATCCGCGTACGTTTTATAAAAGCTCAGCTAGCTTAGTGACTCAACAACAGAAAATTTCAGAAATATTAAATGCACAATGGGACAGCCCATATATTTTAGTGGCGGGGGATTCTTCTCAGCAAACATTGGAACGCTCTGAACAATTAGCTGAAGACTTAAGCCAACTAAAGCAAAATAATGCCTTTTCCAAATATTCAAGTATCAGCCAGTGGTTGCCTTCAATTGCTATGCAGAAAAAGTCGCAAGCGTTAATGTTGCAAGCCGAAAATGACGGTTTGTTTAATCAATTAAAAGCTTTATTAGAATTATCAGAAACGCAAAATAATACAGAACTAAGCCAGTTAAATTTTCGGACGTGGCAAAAAAGTCAAATATCCCACTTATTTACAGATCAATGGGTCGAAATTAATAATCGTTATTACAGTATTATTAAGTTGCAAGGTATTAACGATCCAAAGATGCTCGAAAGGACCTTAAATAACTACAAAGATGTTTTTTTTGTTGATAAAGTATTAGCTGTAAGTGAGCAGGTAGGTTTGTTTAGGCATCATTTGGTTTTAATTTATATTTTTGCACTTGGTGCTGCAATGCTTGTTTTTTGGCTACGGTACGGATTGCTTAATGCGTTTATTGCCGTAAGCCGACCGGCAATTGCTATGGTAATAGCACTTGTTATTAGTGCATGGTTTTTTGACAGCTTAAGTGTGTTTAATTATGTAGCGGGGATACTCATTTTGGCATTGGGTTTAGACTACTGCGTATTTTATGCTGAGCATGGTCTTTGTGAAAAAATAACATTAACCACGCTCATCTCAGCTTTAAGTTCTTTATTTGTATTTGCAATTTTAATTGTTAGCTCAACACCCGCAGTGAGCCAATTTGGTTTCACTGTATTTATAGGTGTTGTTATGGTGTTCATTATGGCCCCGCGCCTTACTCTTGTATCGAAAAGGAATATTTAATGATATCAACTGATTTTGATGTAACTATAATTGGTGCTGGTCCGTCAGGAACAGTTGCTGCGTGTTTATTAATGCAGCATGGTTTAAGTGTATGTTTAGTAGAGCGAGATGAGTTTCCTCGTTTTTCTATTGGTGAGAGCTTATTACCACAATCAATGGACTACTTACGCCAAGCAAATATGCTCGATACCTTATTTGAAAATGCTGAAAAACTGGGTTTCCAATTTAAAAACGGCGCTGCATTTTACCGAAGTGGTCATCATACGAATTTTAATTTTGAAGAAAAATTTAGTGAAGGTCCTGGCACAACGTATCAAGTAAAACGAGCTGAGTTTGATAATTTATTAGCTCAAGAAGCAATTAATCAAGGAGCTGAAATTCGCTTTGGGAACCGTGTTACAAACTTCACAACTAACGAAAATGGTACGTGCATTGACATTACTAATTTAAAAACGGAGCAACAAAGTAAAATAACAGCCCGCTTCACTTTAGATGGTAGTGGATTTGGTCGAGTTCTTCCTCGTTTATTAGATTTAGAAGAAGCGAGTGAGTTATCACCTCGTAAAGCCGTATTTACACATTTTAAAGATAATATAGATTGTCCTAAATTTGATCGTAATAAAATACTTATTACAGTTCACCCAGATATTCCTGACGTGTGGTATTGGCTTATCCCATTTAGTGACAGTACGGTGAGCGTAGGCGTTGTGGGTGAAACCGCACAGATAGAAAATCCAGATATGAGCCTTGAGCAAATATTACTTAAGTTTATTAATGAAGATGATAACTTATCATCATTGTTAGCTGATGCTGAAATAATTGCTCCTGTTCGCACTATTGGCGGTTACTCAGCAAATGTAAAACAGTTACATGGTGATAAATTTGCGTTATTGGGCAATGCAGGTGAATTTTTAGATCCCGTATTTTCTTCTGGGGTAACAATTGCACTTCGTTCTGCGGTACAGGCATCTGAACTTGTGGTTAAACAATTACAAGGTGAGACTGTTGATTGGAAAAATGAATATGAAATACCACTGCGTGAAGGGATCACTGTATTCAAATACTTTGTGAACTCTTGGTATGATACGAGTTTACAATCAGTTATCTTTTTTGCAGATGGTCAGCCTGATGTAAAAGCAATGGTCTGCTCCATTTTAGCGGGTTATGCATGGGATAAAAAAAATCCGTTCGTTAAAAACACTAAACGAGGTCTCAATATTTTAGAAAAAATATGTGACTCTGAAATGGCTGATAACGATGCTGCTGTTGTATAAGTATGTTGCTTAATAAAAGTATTAAAGCGGTATTTATTATCATTTTTATAGTGTTTTTAAATGCTTGCCAGATTACTCATAAACCAAAATTTGATACTGCATTGTTTGAGTTAATGCC
The DNA here is from genome assembly GCF_000498095.1 of Pseudoalteromonas sp. TB64. Classification (GTDB taxonomy): domain Bacteria; phylum Pseudomonadota; class Gammaproteobacteria; order Enterobacterales; family Alteromonadaceae; genus Pseudoalteromonas. Next base: position 58,025 of record NZ_AUTQ01000152.1, on the reverse strand, counting down.
AATACCTAATGAAATGGTTGGCAAAGGCTGGCTTGAGAAATTTCAATTTTCAGGTGTTGTTGAGCAGTCAATGCTAGTGTCTACTGAATTTTCTGAGGAAATGATCAACGTTGCAGCATTGAGTTTTGAAGGTGTTCCACTATCTCAGTTGCAATTTAATACCCTCACGGAGCAGTTAACAACGACTAATTCGTTAGAAGTTGACCTTGACGGGAAAAAAATTATTTATGATATGCAAAGTGCATTTTGGCCATTAGCACTACTTAAACAACATATGTGTAAAAACTGCCAAGTAACACAAGCTGCTATTGCAGGGCAACTAACACGTCGTTTTTATCGAGGCGATACATTAATTCGTGAAGTTATATATAATGCCTCACAGACTCAACTTATTGAGAACGAGCAGAATTATCGCTTAACTATAGAAAGATTAGAAGAATATTAATATGCAACAACCGCTATTTATTAGCCATTACGCCATGATAAATGCACTAGGGTGTGATAATCAAAGTATAAAACGTAACTTACTTGCAGGCAGTCAAGAGGGTATTGTTATCAACAATACTTTATTTGACGAAGGTCCTATTTATGTTGGCGCTGTGGATGCAGAGTTACCCGAGTTAACTGACCGACCTCTTGAGTTTCAAACTCGAAATAATCAATTGGCAGCACATGCACTTGAGCAATTAAGAGAGCCCGTTACTGAGCTTAAAAAACAATATGGTGCACAGCGAATTGCAGTTATTGTTGGTACAAGTACATCAGGTATTGCCCAAGGTGAACAAGCAATGAAAACTCAACAGCGGGATGGTCTTTTTCCGAGTGAGTATCATTACCAGCAACAAGAGATGGATAACCTAGCGCAATTTATTCAAAGTGAGCTGGGTTTAGAAGGCGTTGCTTTTACGTTATCTACAGCATGTTCATCAAGCTCTAAAGCATTTGCGACAGCGCAAGAAATGATAGCTTGTGAATTAGCCGATGCTGCAATTGTAGGTGGTGTAGATAGCCTGTGTGGGATGACGGTAAATGGTTTTCATGCTTTAGCATCAACATCTGCAGGTATATCAAACCCATCAAGCAAAAATCGTGATGGAATAAACATAGGTGAAGCCGCTGCTTTATGTATTGTGCAAAAGCAGGGAAAAGTTAAATTATTAGGCGTTGGTGAATCCAGTGATGCGCATCATATGTCGGCACCTCATCCACAAGGTGAAGGAGCTGCAATGGCAATGCAAAGTGCGTTAGCTGCCGCCAATATCAATATAAATGAAGTCGACTATGTAAATTTGCATGGTACTGCAACGCCTAAAAATGATGAAATGGAAGCCATTGCTGTAATGAATGTTTTTGGTATTGAAACACCATGTAGCTCATCTAAAGGTATGATTGGTCATACATTAGGTGCCGCTGGCGCGACTGAAGTAGGTTTATGTTGGTTATTATTAGGGGGCAATGATTATGCGCCTCATGTATGGGATGGTGAACGAGATACCAATTTACCCAAAATAAACCTTGTTTCAGTTGGTGCTAAACACCCTTCTATAATAACTACCTGTTTATCAAACTCATTTGCATTTGGCGGTAATAACGTCAGTGTATTAATCGGACTATAAGCTATGAATCACCCTCATCACCCAATCGAAAGTGTATTACCACACACTGCACCAATGATTTTAATCGATAGCTTAGAAAGTTATGACGAAATTAGTGGACGCTGTCTTGTTACGATTACTGCACAAAGTAATTTTTATGATCCTGAGTTAAAGCGGGTACCAAGTCATGTTGGAATAGAATATATGGCACAAACCATTGCCGCTTATGCTAACGCAAACCAAGTAGATAGCGGTGCTAAAGTAGAGGTAGGATTTTTAGTAAGCAGCCGTAAGTATAAAATGCATTGCACTGGTTTTTCTCTCAATAGCACTTTAACCATTGAAGTTGAAAAATTATATAGTGAAGAAAGTGGTTTAAGTGCATTTGAGTGCAAAATTAAAGAAGGCGACGCGCTATTAGTGGATGCCAAAATTAATGTATTTCAACCAGAAAACCCTAGCCAATTTTTAGCGGAGCAAATTTAATGTCAAGACGTGTACTAGTAACCGGTTCGAGTAAAGGTATTGGTAAAGCCATTGCTTTACAGCTAGCTAAAGATGGCTTTGATATTAGTTTGCATTGTCGATCAGGGATAGAGGCGGCACAACAGGTTAAATCTGAAATTATTGCTCTAGGTGTCAATGTTGATATTTTGCAATTTGATGTTGCAGATAGAAAATCAGCTAAAACAATTTTAGGTGGGTATGTAGAGCAACATGGTGCATTTTATGGCGTGGTATGCAATGCCGGTATAACAGCTGACACTGCATTTCCAGCAATGACAGATGAAGAGTGGGATAGTGTAATACACACAAACCTAGATGGCTTTTATAATGTGTTACATCCTTTAGTTATGCCAATGGTAAGTAATCGTAAAGGTGGGCGTATTGTCGCTATGTCATCAGTCTCGGGTGTTGCTGGTAATCGCGGGCAAGTTAATTATAGTGCATCAAAAGCGGGTATTATTGGAGCTTCGAAAGCTCTTGCTGTTGAACTTGCAAAACGAAAGATTACAGTTAATTGCGTGGCACCTGGTCTTATTGATACCGGTATGACTGATGATTTACCAATAGCTGAAATGAAAAAAATGATCCCCGCTAACCGTATGGGAAATGTAGATGAAGTGGCAGCAACTGTCGCTTTTTTAATGTCTGATGGTGCAAGTTATATTACCCGTCAGGTAATTCAAGTTAATGGTGGAATGGCGTAATGAAACGTGTAGTAGTAACGGGAATGGCGTCTATCACTGCGCTAGGTGATGATTGGAATGTATTCAAAGCGGCTTTAATAAAAGGTGAAAATGCGGTTAAACGTATGCCTAGCTGGGATTATATTGATGGCTTAAATACCAATTTAGCAGCCCCCGTTGAAGGCTTTAGTCGCCCAGCAAACTATACGCGAAAGAAGGTTCGTTCTATGGGGCGTGTTTCTCTAATGTCGACAGTTGCGACTGAGCGTGCCTTAGAGCAAGCACAATTGTTGGATCACCCAGCTTTAACTGATGGTTCTACCGGTGTGTCATACGGCTCTTCAATAGGTTCAACAGAGCCTTTAGTCTCTTTTGGTCGTATGATGGAAAGTGGTTCTATGAACGGCGTAACCGCGACGAGTTATATTCAAATGATGGCTCATACTGCACCGGTTAACGTTGGCGTTTTTTTTGGTTTAAAAGGTCGCGTGATCACGACAAGTTCAGCGTGTACTTCTGGTTCACAAGGAATTGGTTATGCTTATGAAGCCANCTGAAGAGTTATGTGTTACAGAAGCGGCTGTTTTTGATACTTTGTATGCAACGAGTACAAAAAATGAAACGCCTAAAAATACACCTAGACCGTTTGACAAAAACCGTGATGGATTAGTTATCGGTGAGGGCGCAGGTACCCTCATTTTAGAAGAGTATGAACACGCTAAAGCACGTGGTGCAACCATATTAGCTGAAGTTGTTGGTTTTGGTTGTAACTCTGATGGGCAACACGTAACGCAGCCAACTTCTGAAACAATGCAAGTTGCAATCGAAATGGCACTGCAAGACGCTAATATCTCAGCGGATCAAATTGGTTATATTAATGCACATGGTACATCAACCGATAGAGGTGACATTGCAGAATCTCATGCAACATTTAATGCATTAGGTGCTAAGCCTATTAGCTCTCTAAAAAGTTATCTAGGGCACACTCTTGGTGCGTGTGGTGCTATAGAAGCATGGGCAAGTATAAACATGATGAATGATGACTGGTTTGCACCTACTATTAATTTAACAGCAATCGACAGTGAATGCGCACCTCTTGATTACATTACTGAGGAAGGTCGAGAGATTCATACAAATTTTGTAATGAGTAACAACTTTGCTTTTGGTGGTATTAATACATCTCTTATTTTTAAACGGTTTCAAGGTGAATAAAGTTAAGTGGTTATACCTATTATTAATTTTATTTAGTACATTTTCGTTTAGTGCATCAAAGCTTGAAGTGGGTGGCGGTATTTTTATGGCTGACATCCCACATTACCTAGGTTCTGATCAAAGTGAACAGTATGTACTCCCCGTACCTTATATCCGTTATCAAAGTGATGATTTAGATATCGACCGCAATAGCTTTACAGGCTACTTGTGGCAGCAGGGGAACCTGCATTTAGACATTTCGGCAGGTGTAAGTATTGCCGTTGACAGTAAAGATAACACAGCACGTGAAGGCTTAGATGATTTAGATTGGGTATTTGAACTGGGACCATCATTAAATTATTATTTAATAGGAACTCCACAAACAAAACACCACCTATATTTTGGGCTTTTTACTCGAAAAGCTATGGCTACCGATTTTGGGTCTATTACGAATGTAGGTTGGCATTATGGACCGAGTGTGTATTTCGAGACGCCACTTTTAATAACGAATGATTATGAGTTAAGCACCAGTATTAGAGCAAATGCTAATTTTGCTGACGATCGTTATTTAAATTATTATTATGGTATTTCATTACTTGATAGTAGTACTGAACGAGCTGAGTTTAATAACCGTTCTGGATATTCAGGATCAGATTTATCCATTGGGATAAATCTTGATACTAAAAAATATTGGTTAGGTGGTTTTGTAAAATATGATTACCTAGCAAATACAAAGCAGCAACAGAGTCCTTTAGTTAAGCAAAATAGTAATATATCGCTTGGCTTTGGCGTTGCATGGAAATTTTATACACGAGAAGGAAGATAAAATGAAAACGATTATAAGTACGTTGCTTATTGCCACAGCATTAATGACATCGGCTGCTCAAGCCCGAGATGATATTAGTAAATACCCAATTCAAAAATTGTTAGAAACAACTAAAGCAAAAAATGCATTATTGGATATTCCACTTTACTTTGCTGACCAAAGTTATTCAAAAGAAAGCAGCAAATACGGTGAAGTAATCACTAATAAAAAAACCAATGCATTTGGTAAGTCTGATACTGAGGCATGTGAGTGGGTAATGTTAAGTGCACTTAAAGCATTACAAGAGCGTGCAGTAAAAGAAGGCATGAATGCAGTTGTTAATATTCAGTCATATTACAAAAAACGTGAGTTTGTTAGTAGTACTGAATTTGAATGCGGTGCGGGTACTATTATGGCCGGTGTTGCATTAAAAGGCACTTTAGTTAAGTTATAACTAACTGTTACTACTTTTTTGCTGTATAATTTGCGACCCTTGATAATGTGGCCGTAGGTTATACAGCATGAATTTTAAATCTTTTAGTTTCGCTCCTGAAATCATCCAGGCGTTGGACGAACTTAACTATCACACTCTTACGCCCATTCAGCGCGCAGCAATTCCAGCTGTTCGTAAAGGTAAAGACGTTTTAGCCAGTGCACAAACTGGTACCGGTAAAACTGCCGCGTTTGCTTTACCTATCATCCAAAAATTGGTTGAGTCTGAACTCAGCACTACTAATGCTCCTCATGCATTAGTTCTTGCCCCTACTCGTGAGCTTGCAGAGCAAATTGCTAATAATTTTAGAGACTTTGCAAAGCATACTTCACTTAAAGTAGTTAGTTTATTTGGTGGTGTTAGTACCGCTGGTCAAGCTAATTCACTTAAAGAAGGCGTAGATGTAGTTGTTGCTACACCAGGTCGTTTATTTGACCATATTCGTTTAGGTAACTTAAGCCTCGCGAATGTTAAGCATCTTGTTCTTGATGAAGCTGACCGTATGCTCGATATGGGCTTTATTGAAGATATGCAAAACGTGATTAAAAGCTGTGCAGAAGAGCGCCAGATTTTACTTTTCTCAGCTACTTTCCCTGCAGCAATTAAACAATTTGCATCTAAAGTATTGAAACAAGCTGAAATAGTTCGTGTTGATCAAACTAACAGTACAGCAAGTACAGTTGAGCATGTTGTTTACCCAGTTGAAGAGCGCCGTAAGCAAGAGTTACTTTCTGAGCTGATTGGTAAGAAAAACTGGCAACAAGTGCTTGTATTCGTAAACATGAAAGAAACAGCTGACGAGCTTGTTAAAGAGCTTAACCTTGATGGTATTCCTGCTGGCGTTTGTCATGGTGATAAGTCTCAGGGTAATCGCCGTCGTGCCTTACGTGAATTTAAAGAAGGCAAAGTACGCGTATTAGTAGCTACTGAAGTTGCTGCTCGTGGTATTGATATTGATGGCTTGCCTCGTGTAATCAATATTGATCTACCTTGGCTTGCAGAGGATTATGTTCACCGTATAGGTCGTACTGGTCGTGCTGGTAGACAAGGTCAAGCAATCTCATTTGTTAGCCGCGAAGAAGAAAATACATTATTTGAAATTGAAACGTTAATCGGTCAAAAAATCAAACGTGTATATTTAGAAGGTTATGAAGTAAGTAATCGCGAAGTGCTAATTGATAAAATTGGTAAAAAGCCAGCACATTTACGTCGTACACGTTCTAATAAATTATCTGGACAAGCGACGGGTGAAGCACGTGCGGTTAATCGCTCACGCATCTCAAGCATTCGTAAAAACTTAAAAGGCGAAAAATTGTCACTTAAAAAGTAACAGTTAACGCAGTTAAGTTTTTAAAAACCTGAGTTTACTCAGGTTTTTTTATGTCTTTAGAAAGTACTTTATCAATAATTTGAGCATAAGCGTAAGCTGCATACTCACCATTTATATCTGCGATAATTGATAACCCAACAGGTAAATGTTCTACTCTACCAACAGGCAAGGTAATGTGTGTTGTTCCAGCAATGGCAGGTAATGAACTGCTATTGTTTTTAGTACTATCGCCATTAATCAAATCAGTTTTCCAGGCTGGGGATGTTGTGGGTGCAATAACTATATCCAATATTTTATTACTGTATAGATTAGTAATTGCTTTTGTTGCAACAGAACGATAACGTGATTTAATTTGACGATATTTACGTTTTTCATCTAAGTTAATAGCATTAGATTGAATTAAAATATTCTGCCCAAAATGAGGCATTTCAATTTCTTTATTCTTTTCATTAAAATCAATTAAATTGCTCAAACTTTTTACGGTGACTTCTTTTGGCGTGTTTTTAAGGTATTGATTAATTTCATTCTTAAAGTCATAAAGTAGAATGTAGTATTCATCAGCTAATAATGTGTCTAAATTATCGGTTATGATAATGTTGACAAGTATATGCCCTGCAGCTTTTAAAGCTTGAATTTGTTTAGCATAGACTTTTTGTGTTTCAACTGTGAACTGATCACTCGGTAATACACCAATGATGAGAGGTTGTTTATTTTTTATGGTTGTCCGCTTTAGTCTAAAGTCGGTTGTAGATGTGTCCAGTGGATCTCTACCTTGTATTACAGATAAAACTGTTAGTGCATCATTTAAAGAGTGAGCCATTGGACCAATAGAATCTTGACTACTTGAAAGAGGTATACTGCCTGACCTAGATACTTGACCCATACTTGGTTTTATAGCATATATACCGTTAACAGAGGCAGGGCTTGTAATAGAACCATCTGTTTCAGTGCCAAGTGCTACAGGGGCTAAATTAAGCGCTATTGCAACGGCTGAACCGGAACTAGAACCCCAAGGACTTCGCGTTATATCGTGTGCGTTATTAGTTTGCCCTGCTATGCCACTCCAACCTGAAGATGAGAAAGACGACCGAAAGTTAGCCCATTCACTTAAGTTGGTTTTCCCTAAGATAATAGAGCCGGCACTGCGTAATTTTTTAACTACAAAGGCATCATTATTTGTAACGTTATTTTTAAGTGCTAAAGAACCAGCTGTTGTGGGAAGAGTACCTATAGTTTCTATATTATCTTTAAGTAGAACGGGAATACCATGTAAAGGTCCTGCCCATAAACCTCTTTCAGCCAGATTATCAAGAACCCTAGCTTGTTTTAATGCTGTAGGTTCGATGCTAATTACAGCATTATATTGTGGGTTAAGCTCTTTAATACGCTTAATATATAGCAGCGTAAGTTGTTCAGCATTAATGATTTTATTTTTGTAAGCGTTATGAATTTCGCCAATTGTTTTTAGCTCTTGTGCTTTTATATTAAATGTTACGAATATGCTTATAAATATTAGAAGGCTAATTTGTTTTTTAGTCATTATTAAAAGTAACTTAGTGTTTTACATATTTTACATAAAAAAAGCCTCACAATGTGAGGCTTTTCTACAAAGAGGGTATTAAGTAAGTTTAAGCGTTTTCTAGCATAGACAGCGCAACCGCCTCAGCTGCTTTAATACCATCAATGCCAGCTGATAAAATACCGCCAGCGTAACCTGCACCTTCACCTGCAGGGTAAAGCCCTTTAGTATTAATGCTTTGGAACGTTTTATCGCGTTTAATACTGATTGGCGACGAAGTACGTGTTTCGACACCGGTTAGTAAACCGTCGTTAGTAGAAAAACCACGGATTTGTTTATTAAACGCAGGTATAGCTTCGCGAAGAGCATCAATAGCAAATTGCGGTAGTACCTTACTTAAATCAGTTAACTTAATACCAGGGGTGTAAGATGGTTGTACTTCACCTAACTCTGCAGATGATTTACCTTTTAAGAAGTCACCAATTAATTGTGCTGGTGCATCGTAGTTGCTACCACCAAGCTCGTAAGCTTGCTCTTCAAGTTTACGTTGTAAGTCTATACCTGCAAGCGGATCACCAGGAAAATCCTGCTCTGGAGAAATACCTACAACAATAGCGCTGTTAGCATTGCGCTCACTTCGCGAATATTGGCTCATGCCATTGGTTACAACACGTCCTTCTTCAGAGGTTGCCGCTACAACAGTACCGCCTGGGCACATACAAAAGCTGTAAACTGTGCGACCATTATCACAATGGTGAACAAGTTTATAATCGGCAGAGCCTAAAATAGGGTTACCTGCATTTGTACCAAAACGGCATTCATCGATCATTGATTGTTTATGTTCGATTCTAAAACCGACTGAGAATGGCTTTGCTTCAACGTAAATGCCTTTTTTGTGGATCATGTCAAACGTGTCACGAGCACTGTGACCTACAGCTAATACAACATGGCGAGTATTTAACTGCTCACCATTTGAAAGCGTTAAGCCTGTTACTTGCCCATCATCTAAATGAATGTCGTCAACACGTGTACTAAAGCGAATTTCACCACCGAGTTCTATTATGCGGGCACGCATTTTTTCAATCATGGTAACAAGTTTAAATGTACCAATATGTGGCTTACTTACGTATAAAATTTCATCCGGTGCGCCAGCTTCTACAAACTCAGTTATGACTTTACGACCATAATGTTTTGGATCTTTTACTTGGCTGTATAATTTACCATCTGAGAAAGTACCTGCGCCACCTTCACCAAACTGTACGTTTGATTCTGTATTAAGTGTACGTTTACGCCAAAATCCAAACGTGTCTTTTGTACGTTCACGTACTTCTTTTCCACGTTCTAATATAATGGGATTAAAGCCCATTTGAGCAAGCAGTAAACCAGCAAACAAACCACAAGGACCAAAGCCAATAACAACAGGGCGCTCTGTAATGTTTTCTCCGGCTTGTGCTACAAATTTATAGTTTGTATCGGGTGCTGTTTTTACGTGCTGATCTTTTTCAAACGCAGCTAATAAATCAGTTTCGTTATCAACTTCTATATCGAGTGTATAGATAAGTAAAATTGCTGTTTTTTTACGTGCATCGTAACCACGTTTAAATACATTAAAGCTATGCAGTTGTTCAGGTTGGATTTTAAGTTTATTTACAATTGCTTGTCCAATTGCATTTTCGTCATGATCAAGTGGCAGCTTTATTTCGGTTAAACGTATCATTTATATCTCTTTTAGGTGTCATAGCGGGATTTAATTTACCGCTCACAATAAGGGGGATGCAGGGCACAAAGTGTGTGCAAACATAAGCCGCGTATTTTACGTTAAAATAGTGCCATATGGCACTTATTTATTGTATTTTTGGGATGGATGGGTATGATCCGCACCTGTTGTTTTAAATATTAGGTATTAAACTATTATGGCGTTTGTAGTCACCGAAAATTGTATAAAATGTAAGTATACTGATTGTGTATCAGTGTGCCCTGCAGATGCATTTTTTGAAGGTCCTAATTTTTTAGCCATTAGCCCTATTGATTGTATTGATTGTGGCTTATGTGTACCTGAGTGCTCAGCCGATGCTATATTTCAAGAAGACGAATTACCTGAATCACAAAAAGAATTTACAGAGTTAAATGCAGAGCTTGCGCTCGTATGGCCACGTATTACAGAAGTAAAACCAGCACCGGACGATGCTGATATGTGGAATGGTGTTACAGATAAACTAAAACTTATTGAAACTTAACCTTTATACTTCGTTTAATTAATCCTTTATTATTAATTAGTTAATAAATTGCGTATTTAGTTTTTCAAAGTATTAACAAATCTATCCAGTTAAATTACAATCCAGCTTAGAAATCATTCTTATTGAATGAATGTAGTCTAAATGGATGTTTATGCAGTACTTTATAACTATAAAAAAACAAATTTACCTCTTTTTTCTAAGTAGCACTTTATTACTTTCTAGCTTTAACACTTTTGCTGACAAACAACACTTTTCACTTACTCGACTTGATCAAAGTATTACTGTTGACGGGGTTATGGATGAACCTCATTGGATCAATGCCACACACATTCCTATAGTTTATCAAGATGAGCCAAATGAAAAGGGCACACCTCCAGTAAAAACGGATGCTTATTTATACGAAGATGGCAGCAGCTTATATGTTGCTTTTATTGCCCAAGATCCAGACCCATCACAAATGCGCGCCTCTCTTCGTGACAGAGATACACTTTGGGAAGATGACGCTGTTATTCTTGTTATTGATACTTTTAACGATGAGCGAACAGGTTATGAGTTTCACGTAAATCCGCTTGGTGCACAAGGCGATATACGAATGACAGATACTGATGGCTGGAGTTCTGATACCTCATGGGATGCTATTTGGGATAGTGCCGGACAAATTACCGATCAAGGTTATGTTGTTGAAATGCGGATCCCTTTTAAAGCGCTGCGTTTCCCTGAAAATAAAAAAGAATTAACGTGGGGTTTTTCAGTAATGAGAAATTATCAACGTGACGTATTTTATCAGTTATCAAACATGGGCTTTGATAGAAATATAAAATGCAGCCTATGCCAATTTGATAAATTAATTGGTTTCAACGATATTGAATCAAGTAAAAATGTTCAAATAACGCCTACGTTAACTGCGCTTCGTAATGATTCAAAACCTCAAGTACCAGGTGATTGGGACAATGGTGATTTAGACACCGAAATTGGCTTAGATTTACGATGGGGTTTAACAAACGACGCCGTTATTAATGCAACAATCAACCCTGATTTTTCTCAAATCGAAACAGATTCTTTAGAGCTTGATGTTAACACTACATTTTCTATTTATTATGCTGAAAAACGTCCATTCTTTTTAGATGGAGCATCGTATTTCAAAAGTAGTTTATTTGAACTTTTATATACGCGAACTATTGCAGAACCCACGTTAGGTGCAAAGTTAACAGGTAAAACGGGAGATCATAGTTATGCATTGATGTTAGCTGATGATGATAATAGTAATATTTTACTTCCAACAAACCAAGGTTCTGGCTTTGCAAGTCTTAACGATAAAACAAATGCAGCTGCAGCAAGATATCAATTTGATATGGGTGAACAAGGTATAATTGGTCTTACAAGTACGCACCGAGAAAGTGATGATTATCATAATACTGTTTTTTCGATTGATGGGAGCTATTGGTTTAATCAATCAGATACTCTTTTATATCAAGCATCGACAGCTGACACCCGTAACTCTGAATTTTTAATTGAAAATTATAATACGTCTGAAACACAGTCAGACCAAGCGTATGCGTTGGAACTAACTCGTGATAAACGTGACTATAAATTATTTTTATATTATGAAAATATTGGTCAAGACTATCGGACTGACTTAGGCTATCAGGCTAAAGTAGATTACGAAAAAGTGGGGTTTGGTGGCGGACAAACATGGTATAGAGACGAAGCTGATTTGCTAACTTCATGGTCGTACGAAGCAGAATGGGATAAAACATGGGCACAAAATGGTGACTTACTTGAAGAAGAATACGAGGGTTTTTTAAGTTTTAAAGGTCAAAAACAATCTATTTTTGAAATTGGTTTAGTGCACCGTTATGAAAATTATAACGACAATTTTTATAATCAAAATATTGGTTATATTTACACTGGGTTTAAACCCACTAAAGATTTAAAGTTATCACTATATATTGAATACGCTAGCCGAATTGACTATGCAAACGAGCAGTTAGGCGATGCTTTTGATACACAAACGCAAGTAGTGTGGGATATTAACGATCATTGGCAAATGGACCTAAAACACAATTACAGCCAGTTAGATGCGCCAGATGGTGAACGTATTTTTACCGCGAACCTTATAGATTTTAGACTTTATTATAAATTTAGTATGCGCTCTATGCTTAAGTTAATATTACAGTTTGAAGATATTGACCGAAATGAAGATGCTTATTTTTATCAGGTAAGTCAAATTAATAAAGACTACGGCAGCCAACTTGTTTACTCATATAAAATTAACGCACAAACGCTATTTTATTTAGGTTATTCAGATAAAGGCTATCAAGATGATTCACTTAAGAGTGTTGAGCGAGATCAGCGTACGTTTTTTACAAAAGTTAGTTATGCATGGCAACTTTAATAATTAGTAATAGGTTGATTGATATTTACGCTATTTATATTAATTAGCTTAAAAACTGAGGTCTTACCAGCAGTTTTTATCAGTCATATTATTGTAACTAATTACTATGTAGTACATTATTACTTGCGTGGTACTAAAAGTAGGCGATATAATCTCTCTTTAGTTTGGGTTTAATAGGAAAGAAAACGTAGATGGATTTTCATAATGAATAAATTTAAGCCGATGGTTGCTCTATTTGTTATTGTTATTTTATTTGGCTTTTGTCTAAATATAGAATTAACGAGTCAAATTAATCGTATAAATTTATTTCAATCGAAAATAGATATACGCACTTTTAATATTAGCAGTACAGATCTTGATATGGCACCTTGGTACAACCCTGTACTTAATGGTCATTATATAATCCATCAGCCCAACATGGATTATTTGTTAATAAAAACAACTGACACTGAATTTGTAGCTGCAAATGCTAACAGCTTAATCATGATGGCTTTAAGTTCTCCTTTTAACTTTTTAATGGTATTTATCGCATTTTTTGGTTTTGCTGTGTATGTAAAAAAAGAGCGAAGAAAAAGCTTTTATAAAAATAAAATTAAACAATTAAATACCCAAACCAATAGTTTATTAAATGCATTTAACTTAAAAAGTAAACTTTCAGAAAATCCCAACGGAATAACAAACCTTGGCCAATCTATAAATACTTTAAATACACACGTTGCAAATTACGTTAAACAAACACAAACCAGTATATGCCAAGATAAGCTAACACTTTTAATTGACCGACATGCATACATAGAGCATATAGATAGACAAATTAATCACACCGAAAATGACACTCTTAAATGCGCATTACTGTTTATAGACTTAGATGGTTTTAAACAAGTAAATGACTCGTTTGGGCACAGCTTTGGTGATGAAATTTTGGTTCAAGTAGCTACTCGTTTAACCAATGTATTGCGCCATCATAAATTAAGTCATATCAACAGTGCTAACCAGCTTGAGCAAAATTTATCGCGTTTAGGTGGTGATGAGTTTTCAATATTTATTGAATCGTTAGAGACAGATGAAAAAGTTGTTGATATAGCAAAGCACGTCCTTAGTGAGCTTGAAAAAGATTTTGTACTTGGTAATAAAATTGTAAAAATTAGTGCAAGTATTGGTATTGCCGCTTATCCAGAGAGTGCATCTACCCCTCAAGCATTATTGCAGTTAGCTGATGTTGCAATGTACCGTGCTAAAAGTGATGGTAAAGGTATTTTTAAAGTTTACTCTCCTGAAATGGGTAACAAAATGCGACGTTACCACTATTTACTCGAAGAATTACGATTAGCAGTAGCCTGTAAAGATTTTTACTTAGCTTTTCAACCAATTGTGCATGTTGAAGATTGCATGATTGATTACTTTGAAGCGCTTACTCGTTGGGATCACCCTATAGAGGGAATGATCCCTCCTTCTGAATTTATACCTATAGCAGAAGAGTCTAATTTAATTTTAGAGTTGGGCGATTGGATAATGCTTGAATCGTGTAGGCAGATGGCTGCTTGGCATAATGCCGGTATGCGAAAAGTTAAAATATCAGTTAATGTTTCAGGGGTACAATTAAAGCATCGTGATGTTTATGATTGGATAATGAAAAAGCTTAAGAAAACAGGTCTACCTGCTAAGTCACTTATGTTAGAAATTACAGAGTCGACATTTATAAAAGCAAATCCACTGATGATTAAAGATCTTGAAAGATTAAGAAAAGAGGGGGTGACTATTGCTATTGATGATTTTGGCACGGGTTTTAGTTCTCTTAGTACACTTGCTGATTTACCAATAGATGTTATTAAAATAGACCGTTCTTTCATAACTCAAGCTAATAAGAGCCAAAAATATAACGATATATTAAATACAATAAGTGAGCTTGGTCAAAAGTTAGGTCTCAAAATTGTAGCTGAAGGGGTAGAGGACATAGCACAATTTGAATTAGTTAAAAAAATAGGTGTTAGTTCAGTACAAGGTTATTTGGTGAGTCGACCAGAGTCATCTGTAAACGTAGGTAATAAAGTGTTACGTAATAACACAAGTAACCTTTCAGCTTCGGGTTCAAGTGCTTGGGAAATACCTTCATCATAATAAGTATTTTATAAATAATGCTTTATTAAAAAGCATTAAGCATACTTTTAGTAATGTAAGAGCTTAAAATATCTTTATATGACATTACATCTTTGTATTAGTAAATCTACTAAATATAAATACACGTTACATAACCACGGCTTAATTTAAAAACTCCTATACCACTTTAAATTTAACTTTGTTATAAGCCAGTGCTCTTAGCATTAAGAGGTTTAATGACTAAATATATTGGCGTAATAGATTAAGTAGGATGATTTAAATATCTTGTAAAACCTATAACTAAAATTATAAATGCTAAATACAACCTGCTAAAAATCACACTTCTTCAATTACCTTTTAAATTTTTGTGCGTAGTTAAATCCCTTTCGTTCATCGTTATATGAACTAAGGTAACAATTGCAGCTAAAAATTTAGAGTAGGTCATTCTTTATTAAATGTTGTTTAAAATTTTAATGAATAGAAGTTAAGTAGAGTGGATAACATTGTGTAAATTACGTGTGCTTTTTACTTAAAGATAAGGGGTGTAGTTGTTATTCTCATAATATTAATTGGTGAAGGTGTAAATAAAATATAAAAAAGAGCCACAAAAGTGGCTCTTTTAAATGAGTATTACTTATAAATCAAATGTACGTGAAATAGCTAAAACAATACGCTCATCAGAATAATCGTAATCTAAGCTGGTATCTTCAGCCGCTACTTCAATATTAAAACCTTCGTAACTAGTTTGATAAGCTAGGCGGTAATGTCTGTATGATTTTTTCTGGTTTACATCCCACTCCCATTTGTCGCCATCAAGTGAGTTTGATATATCAAAGCTGGCACGTAGAGCGTGGTTTGGTGCTAGCTCGTACGTGTGTGCAATCATTGATATTACATGACCCGCACCGGTTCCAAAGTAGTCCCAGCTGTACCAAAAGTTAAGTTCAGTTTGACCATACTCACTCGCATAACCAAATTTAGTGTATGTTTCTGCGTAATTAAAATCGCTGTTGTTACCTTGGTAAGTATAATAAGCGATACCGTAATCTGCACTAAATTGCTCATTTAGTTGTACATATTTACCTACATAAGCATCAAGTTCAAAATCAGTGTCATCACCAAAATCAACATTTGAAGCCCATACGCCAGCATATACGCCGCTATCAAAAGCATAGTCTAAGCTGCCTTGAATTGCTGGGTCGCTATCCGTTTGGCTTACACCGTTAAACGTATAATCAGACGCTGCTGTGATTGTTGTTGACCAATCAGCTGCTGCGGTTGTTGATAAAAGTGCAAATGGTAGTGCTACTACAAGTTGTTTTAGTTTGTTATTCATTGTTTATCCCTAGTGTACAGTGTCTATTTTTGTGTAATCAATTTTATTTTCTTTTGGTGAGCTATCAATATTAGTTACTGTTTTAAATTTGTTATAGCCAATAAATGCGGCACAAATAAAGAACAAACCAATTACTAATGCACCTACCCATTGAATTTGTAAAAATTCTAATTTAAATAATAGCGTCAATAACGATAGGGCAATAACGTTCATCGCCATGTACTTTGCTTTACCAAAACGTTTTACAGTTAAATTAAGGTTATCTGTATATAAGCGCACTAACGAATCAAGTGAGTTAATTACAAATACAATACCTACAAACACCATCGCAAAGTTTTTAATACCCTGAGTCGAAATGCCTGCTTCGTGGTATTGGTATAACACGCTAAACCAGATTGCAATTGGAATTGAAGGAAAGATTAACATTGCACCAAGTACTTGGTATGTTTTAAGACCCCCGACAAAACGTGATGTAAATTGACCAATCATTATGCTCCATGCGAACCACCAGAATAAATAAAACTCATGATAGTCATTAAGCGGTAAAACAAATTCATTAATATTAGCGAAATACGTTCCGATTGATCCTAGGTTATCTGTAAATGCTGACATCTCATTGTCGCCCATTGCAAAAGCGCCAACCCACATAAAGGCAATCAATGCTAAAAACAGCCACGTAGTAGAAATACTTAAAATACGAACATATTTAATATCTGTACTCGAGTACACAGCAAAACAAATAGCAGCGAATACGATTAGATAAAACTCAGGAGCTACACTTGAATCATCAGCCAATCCAGGTAAATACCAAGATAAATTGTTCAATAATAAATAAGCGGTGAATGCGCATGTACCAATAATTACAACATTATTGATAAATTTAACCCAAGGAATTTCGAAAAATTTAACTTTAGGTTCTATTACACAGAAATAAAAGCACGTAAGAAAGTAAAATCCCCAGATTAAAAATCCCCAGTAGCCAAACTCAATAGCCAGTGGATTTGCAAACGCGTATTCTGGGCTTGCTTTTATGTCTGCATAACCTGCAAACTCGGTTAAAGGAAACATTATAAGACCTACATCAAGGCCTGACGTAAATAGTATAGCGATAAAAGTAAACGTTTTTACCGGTGTTACACCTACTACTCGAACATTACCCCATTTAAGTAAGATAATAATAACCGCTAGTAAAGTAAAAATGATGCCTGCATTAAGCCAAATAGTCATTGTTACCCTCCAGTAATGAATAAAAATAATTCATAAGCACTCCGTATTTTATTGTTTTATTCTTGCATTAACACAACGTAACCTATTTACATCGTGTGCCACTGCAAGGCGCCCTTTGGTTTAGCCCGACGAGACTAAACCAAGCGAGTGGCTAAAGTTAGATCTCCGTACTACGTTGTGTTTCTTGCCAATTAGAATTTATGGCAACATTCACATCCGATTTCTGTAATGGGTTTTTACCTAAGATTATGTCAGCTGCTTTTTCGGCAACCATAATAGTAGGCGCATTCAAGTTTCCGTTAGGAACAGTTGGGAAGATAGATGAGTCAACAACACGTAGTCCTTCAATACCATGTACTTGGGTATTAGAATTAACAACGGCCATATCGTCTTCACCCATTTTGCACGAGCAAGAAGGGTGGTATGCGCTTTCTACGGCTTGGCGTACAAAGGCATCTATTTCTTCATCTGTTTGAATATGTTTACCTGGTTGAATTTCTTCATCGCGGTATTCATCAAAAGCATTTTGCTCAATTATATCGCGCGTTAAGCGCACACAGGCTCTAAAGCCTTCAATATCGTCTTGATGCTCAAGGTAATTAAATAAAATGGTTGGTGGCTGCTCTGGGTTAGCTGAAGCTATAGTGACACTACCACGGCTTTTTGGTTTGTTATGACCAACATGTACCTGAAAACCATGACCAGCAAATGCACTTCTGCCATCGTAACGCATAGCGGCTGGCAAAAAGTGATACTGAATATCAGGCCATTCAACACCTGGTTTTGAGCGAATAAACGCACACGATTCAAAATGATTCGTTGCACCTAAACCTGAACGCGTTAATAACCAACGAGCTCCAATCAAACCTTTTGAAATAAGACCTAGCTTGCCATTGAGTGTAATAGGTTGCTTACACTTGTATTGAAAGTAAAACTCAAGATGATCTTGTAAGTTTTGACCAACACCAGGTAAATGATGCTGTACTTCAACGCCTGCTTTTTCAAGCGTTTGAGTATCACCAATACCAGAGAGTTGTAAAATATGTGGAGAGCCGATAGGGCCTGCACTTAATATAACGTCTTTTGCAGCATGTGCAGTTTTAACGTCGCCATTTACTTTGTATTCAATGCCAGTGGCTTTTTTACCATCTAAAATCACGCGTTGTGCTAGTGCACCAGTAATAATAGTTAAATTACTACGCGATTTAACAGGGTCTAAGTACTCACGAGAAGCAGAGCTGCGCACGCCGTCTTTTACGGTCATGTGCATCGGGCCAAAACCCTCTTGCTGCGAAGCATTGTAATCATCAGTAGAAGCATAACCCGCTTGAACACCTGCTTTTATAAAGGTGCGATAAAGTGGATTTTGCATTTCGTTGCCGTTATTAACGCCAAGCGGGCCTTTGCCACCACGGTAAGTATTTTCACCAAGGTAAAAGCTTTCTGCTTTTTGAAAATACGGTAAACATGATTGGTAATCCCAACCGTTTGCACCGTGTTGCTGCCATTCGTCAAAATCTTTTGCGTGGCCACGTACATATACCATGCCATTAATAGATGACGAGCCGCCTAATACTTTACCGCGAGGACAATGCATTTCCCGATTATCTAAATGAGGTTCTGGTTGTGTATGAAACTGCCATGCATATTTGTCACTATTCATAGGAATAGATAACGCGGTTGGCATTTTTATAAAAATACTTTTATCGCTACCGCCAGTTTCAAGTAGTAATACACGGTTACTTGAATCTTCAGACAAACGGTTTGCTAAAACACAACCAGCCGAACCCGCACCAACAATAATATAGTCGTAATGATTACTCATAGTAGGGCGCCTTAAAATGGGCTTTCTATGTCGGTCATACCAACATAAATAGACTTAGTTTGTGTGTAATGATCAAGTGTTTCTATGCCATTTTCACGACCAATACCCGATTGCTTATAACCGCCAACTGGCATTTCAGCAGGTGAGTTACCGTAAGCATTAATCCAACAAATACCCGCTTGTAATTGGTGTATAACGCGGTGTGCGCGTTTAATATCGCTAGTAAATACACCTGCGGCTAAACCAAGGTGAGTGCCGTTAGCACGTGCAATAACATCGTCTTCGTCTTCAAAAACAAGCACGCTCATTACCGGACCAAATATTTCTTCTTTAACGATAGTCATGTCGTCATTACAATCAATAAACACAGTCGGTGCTACAAAATAGCCATTAGGGGCAGATTCCGGAGACAGTGTTGTGCCACCAGTTAATAGCGTTGCGCCTTCTTCGATGCCTTTATTAACGTAGCTCATTACTAAATCTTGATGCTTTTTAGAGATAAGTGCGCCAAAGTTTGTATTTAAATCTTGAGGGTCACCGGCAATAATGTTTTTCTCAGTGCGCGCTTTAAGCTCATCAATAAACTGCTGATATACATTTTTATGAACGTAAATACGTGTACAGTTAGTACATATTTCGCCTTGCGTATAAAAATTACCTAACATCGCAGCGCTAACAGCTTGCTCAATATTGGCATCATCAAAAACTAATAGCGGAGATTTACCACCAAGTTCCATCGTTACATCTTTTAAAGTACCCGCAGCGCTTGCCACTACTTTTTTACCTGTGCCTACTTCACCAGTGAACGATACCTTATCAATCTCACTGTGCTGTGTTAGCCACTGACCTACATCGCCCGCACCTTGAACAATATTAAACACACCAGCCGGTACACCAGCTTCAACAAATACTTCTGCAAGTTTTAGTGCACCTAGTGGCGTTTCCTCTGATGGTTTGAATATAAACGCATTACCAGCAGCGAGAGCAGGGCCCGACTTCCAACATGCAATTTGCAAAGGGTAGTTCCATGCACCAATACCAGCACATATACCTAATGGTTCTTTGCGTGTGTAATAAAAATCGTTGCCAACCATTTGTTGCTGGCCTACTTGTGCAGGAGCTAAACCAGCAAAGTATTCAATTACATCAGCGCCAGTTTCTATATCAACACAATTTGCTTCTTGCATTGGTTTACCAGTATCGAGTACTTCTATTAGTGCTAACTCATCGTTGCGTTCGCGTAACAAAGCAACGGCTTTTAATAAAATACGACTACGTTCAATTGGCGCCATTGCTGACCATTGAGCAAAACCTTGTTTTGCGCTTTCAATAGCTGCGTTTTGAATAAATTCATCAGCAATTTCTACTGCGTAAATAACCTCACCCGTTGCCGGATTTGTTACATCAAATGTTTTGCCGCTTTGGTTTGCAAGGAAATGGCCGTTAATAAAATTTTGATAGACAGGTGTAGTCACGCTAGGCTCCATATTGCTTTATGAGTGAATGTACATAGCTTTTTGCTAAATCTTCACTGTGTTTAAACTGGTTATTATCTGATTTACTAAGTACTGCTCTTAACCATAGGCCATCGATCATTGCGGCGCTAAGTTCAGCAGCTTGTTTGGCTTGCTCTGTAGGCATTAATTGCTTAAAAGAGAATGCTAAATTACTTTGCAAGCGATTACTGTTTACATTTTGTAATCTGTGTAGTTCAGGGTCGTGCATTGATTGAGCCCAAAAGCTCAACCATGTTCTAGTGGTGTCACCGCGTTGCTGAACAAGTGCAAAGTTGGCTTCAACTATAAACATCAACCTCTGTACTGGGCTTGTATTACTATCAACTTTCCCAATTAACTCTTTATTAAGATTTGAGAGTAGGTATCTAACAGTGGCTTCAATGAGCCCTTGTTTGCCACCAAAATAATGACTAATTATGCCAGACGATAAACCTGCATTTTTACTAATGCTATTTATCGTTGTTCCTTGCAATCCACGCATTGCAACCGACTCTATTGTCGCGTCAATTAACTGCTGACGCCTGACAGGTTCCATTCCAACTTTAGGCATAATTATTATTAATTGAACGTTCAATAAACATAAGCTTAAGGTAATAGCTCTAATAATTCAAGGCTAAAGTAAATTACTAGATGCTAAAATGTAGATAGATTATTAACAAAAACACACGAAAGCCCGTAAAGTTAGTGCTTAAAGGAGGTGCTTATAATTCATTAAAAAACAAATGGTTAGGCTTTGCTTTGACGAGGGGGATGGTTGTAACGTATTCTTTACTTGTTCGCATTAATAAAACGATTAAAAATAATGTTAGTACGGTAATGATTAGAGTACTAATAGTATTATTTTAATACAATGGGTCAATAATGGAACAATTACTTAGTACACTAATAAACTTTGAAAGAAGGAATGATTGCTAAAAGCAACCTAATTAGACCATGCACATCTAGCTAAAGTTGCTGTTAAAACTAAATGTAAGCAATACGCCAATTTAATGATCTATTGTATTTATTAACCCTTTAAAAAGCAGAGGGTAGCGTCTTAATCTGTTTCCTATATAGTCATCAGCCAATATTTGTTGGCAAATAAAATCAATATCTTCGCTTGCTTCAAAAACCCAATCAAAGCGCTCTATGGCGAGTAAAAAGCCACGCTTTAAATGGGCTTGGGAGCGATACTGCTCCAAATTGCTTTTAATAATAGAAACTTTGCTAGGATTAGCTCTAAGCTCTTCTACTACTTGATTTATAAAAGTAGTATTGAGCTTACTGGTAGGGCGGTGTCTGCGTTTTCGTGGGTGCATTAGCTCTCGTTTGCAATGTTATATAATTTTTTTAAAAAGTCGTCTTTGTGTTTTTCATGTTCGTATTCAAGATGGTAAGTATTGTGAAAACCAAAGCGTAATTCAACACCGCTACCTTGTAAGTATACGGTGTAACCATCTACGTCTGAATATGCAGTAACACCTTGATAATGTTTACCTTCATCAGTCATTTCACCTTTTTGAATTATACGTTCATATACGGCTAAAATCTGTTTATTATCGATTTCGTTTTTCATGTTTTATGCCCTTCCTTTAGTAACTCATACGATACAGATATGAGGGTCGATCATCTTAAAAACAATAGCTAAAAAAGTATGATATTACTTTGTAATTTAGCTTTTTTAAATTATGCTCAAAACTCATTTATTGTTGAGCTTACACCATGATAGACAAGGCGTTACTACTAAAAACTCGAGAGTTATCAGATCAATTAATTGCATTGCAAACTCCAATTAGGATACTTGATGCTATTAATTGGGATAAACAAACTAAAGAGGAGTTTTTTAGACAAAAATGTCAAAAAAATCCACTTATAGACCGCGCATATTACCAACAGCGCGATCTCGGATTTGTACCTAGCGAGTTACGCCAAGCGTTTTCTACTTTGCACCGCAACATTATTAATCAATTGGGGCAGTTAAATCCGATTGCTCAATATATGGGAAAAATGTGCACCGAGTATAAAACGGTATTAAGTATGCTTGAATATCGTGGCACGCCTGAGTTTCATGACTTATCGGTGGAGTTATTTGGTCACCCTAAAGATTTATTTCATGCAGGTGAGCCATCACTATCTGAACTAGCTAATATGTTAGAGCAGCCATTACAAAACTTATTAGTTGCAGACATACTGCCTGATGATCCAAAAAACATTGATGCGGTTGATGCTGTGCGCATTTTATCTGAGCAAGTTAATGCAAGTATGACGGGTATAAATGTAGAAGTAATGCTTAGCGATGGTATTGTCAGTGATGCTGCAGCGGGTGCTAATAATATAAAACTAAATCAAGATGTTAAGTTTTCTCAGCGGGAACTTGATATTTTAGAAGTTCACGAAGGGTGGATACATGTAGGTACAACTCAAAATGGTTTGGCTCAGCCGTATTTAACATGTTTGAGTAAAGGCACGCCTAGCTCAACTATTACCCAAGAAGGTTTAGCGGTACTAACCGAAATTATTACTTTAAAATCGACTCCAAGGCGTTTATCTAAATTAGTGAATCGTATTCAAGCCGTTACAAAGGTAATAGATGGCGCTGAGTTTGTAGACATTTACCGTGACTATGTAGCGCAAGGTTTATCAAAAGACGACAGCTACACACTCGCGCAGCGTGTATTTAGAGGCAGTACGCCAACAGGTCTGCCTTTTACAAAAGATATTGCCTATATTAAAGGCTTTGTACTGGTATATAACTTAATTCGCGTAGCAATACAGCTAGGTCGAATCGATAGACTGCCTTTATTACTCGTGGGTAAAATATCGATAGATGACTTTAGATTAATATCTCAACTTCATGATTTAGGTGTAATAGAAAGCCCTAAGTTTGTGCCACCACATTTTAAAGATTTGCGTGGTTTAGCAACTTGGTTGAGCTTCGGTCGTTTTATTGGTGACTTATCGTTTGAAAAGTTAGAAAACGACTATAAACCGCTATTTTTATAATTAATCAATATACTTATCGACATAAAAAAAGCCCATAACGGGCTTTTAAAATAAAGTACTTTAGGTTTTGCTATCGAGCGTTGGTGCTTTCAAATATTTTGTCAGCTGAGGCTGCAACAAAACCAGTATAAAGCTCACCGTCGGCTTTAGGGTAACGAATAGCAAACTCATAAAAACAGCTAGGAATGCTCATATCACCGTCACTAAAGGTAACAGAGTATTCATCAGCCAGTGTTGACGATTGCTCTAGTAACACCTCTGGTGAGCCTTTAACTTCGCCGCCTGACGTATTAAGCGAAAAGCCAGCCTCTTTAAGGGCTTGGTTAACATCTTCAATATTATCAAACTTAGCAAGCGTATTAATATTTACGGTAAAGTGATTGGCACGGTAGCCCCACGCCGACATCCACGCTGCATATTCGCTTTCAGCTAGCAGTTGTTTGTAAGTATCGGTGCTTACTTGCCAATGCGTGCCTGAATACAAAAAGTTGTCAGCAGTAACAGCACTTTCATCAATTTTATCAACCATGTCGGTTACGATAGCTTGTAACTCTGGCGAGCATTTTTCTACTAGTAGCTCAGAAATAAATACTTTTTGCTGATTCGGATCGCTATGCTCGTAGTGCTTTGCATATAGTTTTTTAGCTTCAAAGTGGTACTCACCACATTCTTTGTAACCAATAGCTAAAAAATGAGCTGCGAGCTTTTCAAGACCTACTTTTTCGATATTAAATGTACGCAGCGCAATATGATCGTTAATAATGTCATCTTTTTGCGTTGATCCTAAAAGGTCATGAATTTTGTCTGCCGATGGTGTTACGTTTAAGTAGTTTTTCCAAAGGCTCTCAAATAATGTGTTTACATCAGTATGCATGTTAAATCCTTAAATCTAAAATTTTGGTTTTATTGCTTATTCAATTACCAAGCCAGGCGCTAGGGTTTGCGGTAAGCTCACTTTGTCTGACTCAACAGATGCCACAGGGTATGCACAGTAATCAGCGGCGTAATAGGCACTTGCTCTGTGATTACCACTGGCGCCAATACCGCCAAATGGAGCAGCACTAGAGGCACCCGTAATAGGGCGGTTCCAGTTAACAATCCCTGCACGAATGCGCTTTAAAAAGTGAGTGTAATCATCTTCGTTATCAGCCAATAAACCTGCAGATAAACCAAAGCTTGTGTTATTGGCTTCAATGATTGCGCTGTCAAAGTCATCAAAGCGATACACTTTAATTAGCGGTCCAAAATGTTCTTCATCGGGCATGTCGGTAATGTTTGTTACATCAATAATGCCGGGGCTTACAAAACCTGTGCCTGGTTTTAATTGCTTAAGTTCAACAAGGATTTGTGCGCCTTTTGACACTAATTCACTTTGCGCAGCGACCATACCCAGTGCTGCTTTTTCGCTTATCATTGCACCCATAAAAGGCTGCACTGTAGCAAAGCTGTCGTCTACAACTATGTTTTTAGTCGCGCTTATTAGCTTTTCTAAAATAGCATCGCCATTGAGCGATTTTTCAATAAATAAGCGGCGTGCACACGTACAGCGCTGACCTGAGGTAATAAAGCCTGATTGAATAATATCATGCACAGCAGCGCTTATATCACTCACGTCTTTTACAATAAGGGGGTTATTACCGCCCATTTCAAGTGCTAAAATTTTGCCCGGGTGTCCTGCAAATTGCTTATGTAGTAAGTGACCTGTGTTTGAGCTACCGGTAAAAAATAAGCCATCTATGTCTTTATGAGATGCAAGTGCTTTACCTGTTTCAATTTCACCTTGCACAAGGTTAATAACGCCCGCTGGCAAACCTGCTTTTAGCCAAAGTGAGAGCGTAAATTCTGCAACGTGCGGCGTCAGTTCTGATGGCTTAAATATTACGGTGTTGCCTGCTAAAATTGCAGGAACAATATGCCCGTTTGGTAAATGCCCCGGAAAGTTATACGGGCCAAAAATAGCCACAACGCCATGCGGTTTGTGTCTAATAAATGCTTTAGCACCGGGCATTGGGTTTTCGGTTGTACCAGTACGCTCATGATACGCTTTTACAGATATAGCTACTTTGCCTGTCATTGCGCCCACTTCGGTGCGGGTTTCCCATAATGGCTTACCTGTTTCGCGTGCAATTATGGTCGCAAATTCTTCGCTGTGTTCTTTTAATTGAGCGGCAAAATTTTCAAGAATGGTTATACGCTCTTCAAGCGGCTTATCTGCCCATTGTACCTGTGCTGCTCTGGCTGCTTTGATAGCTGAATCTACTTGATCAGCGTTTGCGCCATTACCTTGCCATACCACATCGCCATTACTTGGATTGATTGACTCAAATGCTGGACCAAGGCCCACATGCCACTGGTTATTAATTAGGTGTGTATTCATAAATAATTTACAGGCGGAAAAATCGCGCTGCATCTCCTTGGCTTAAATTAAGCGCCTTAGCTACATCTTGGCTAATGACGAGAGTATGTTTTGCATGATTGTAATGTGCGTCTTTGGTAAATGTTGCTCTAAAGCTACTTACGCCTTGATTACATACAGCCAACGTATCAGAGCTATTTTGTGATATGTGATCAAGCTCACCAATAGTAATAGGGCAAACTTGAGAGTCGCGAATGCTGCGAATATTACCAAGCTTTGCTTCAACTGTTGGGCCTGCGTCAAATAAGTCAACGTAGCCTCTGTGCTCAAAACCTTCTTTTTCTAATAACTTTAGCGCAGGTTTTGTTTTTTCATGCACATGCCCAATAACTGCTTGGGCTTTTTTGCTAAGCAAGTTCACATAAATAGGGTATTTAGGCATTAACTCGCTAATAAATACTTTATCGCCTAAGCCAACTAAGTGATCTGCTTCTGGAAATTCGATACTAAAAAAGTGCTCTTGCAGCCATTGCCAAAAAGGAGAATGACCGTCTTCGTCGCTAACACCACGCATTTCTGCGATAACAGTATCGGCAAAACGCTCGCTATGCTGAGCCATAAACAAAAAGCGTGAACGCGATAAAAATCGACCCGTTAAACCTTTACGGTTATTTTCGCGCAAAAATAATGTGCATATTTCAGAGCAACCTGTGTAGTCGTTACACATGCTTAAAATATCAACGGTGTTATATACTTTTAAAGTAGGCGAGTGATGAACTGTTTTACCTAAATGATAATGGTACAAAGGCACCGACAAGCCCACGGCAGCTTCAATTGCTGTAGTGCCAACAACTTCGCCTGTTTCACTGTCTTCTAAAACAAATAAGTAGCTTTCATCAAGTGGCTGGTTAATGTTTTTGGCAAAGCTTTTTTCAGCGCGTTCAATTTTTTCTTTTAGCTGTGCATCATCAACAGGTAAAGAGGTAAATCCATGACCGGATTCAATCGCAATTTGTTTAAGTGCGTCAAAATCATTGGCAGTAATAGGACGTAATACTTGCATTTATTGCTTGCTCCAATAGCACGCCTGTAGGCGTGCTAACTTAAACTATATTAACCGTTTACTACATCGCTAACGGCTTTTTCAAAGCGCGCTAAGCCTTCTTTAATATCTTCAAACGGGATAACTAAAGATGGCGTAAAGCGAATTACATTCATGCCAGCTACAAGGTTCATTAAACCATTATTAGCACTTGCTACTAAAAAGTCGCGTGCACGGCCTTCAAATTTGTCATTTAATACTGCGCCAATTAATAAGCCTTTACCGCGTACTTCACTAAACACGTTGTATTTTTCGTTAATTGCATTTAAACCATCACGGAATAACTGTTCGCGCTCTTTAACACCGTTTAGTACATCTGGTGTATTTACGGTATCAAATGCAGCTTCGGCTACGGCACAAGCAAGTGGGTTACCACCGTAAGTAGAACCGTGCGTGCCAATTTTTAAATGCTCAGCAATGTGTGTGCGAGTGATCATAGCGCCAATTGGAAAACCACCACCTAATGCTTTTGCCGTTGTTAAAATGTCAGGTACAACTCCTAAGCCTTCGTAAGCGTATAAATCGCCTGTGCGGCCAACACCTGTTTGTACTTCATCAAAAATAAGTAGTGCGTTATGTTTAGTACAAAGTTCACGTACTTTTTTAGCAAATTCATCTGTTGGTGAAATAATACCGCCTTCACCTTGTAATGGTTCCATCATAACAGCACATGTTTTATCGCTGATCAGCGCTTCAAATGCCGCTATATCGTTAAAATCACAATGTACTATGTCAGCTGGTTTTGGACCAAAGCCATCTGAATAAGCCGCTTGCCCGCCCACAGTTACTGTGAAAAATGTTCGACCATGAAAACCTTTATTAAATGCAATTATTTGCGTTTTTTCATTACCATATACGTCTAATGCATAACGACGAGCTAGCTTAAGCGCTGCTTCATTGGCTTCTGCGCCTGAGTTTGCAAAGTAAACTTTATCAGCAAATGTTGCTTCAACCATTTTTTGAGCTAAACGAAGTGCTGGCTCATTGGTCATAACATTTGATAAATGCCAAATTTTTTCACCTTGCTCTTTTAATGCTTTTACTAATGCAGGATGACAATGACCCAAACAGTTAACGGCAATACCACCAGCAAAATCGATAAACTCGTTATTATTTTGATCCCAAACGCGCGAACCTTCACCACGAACTGGAATAATTGCTGATGGATTATAGTTTGGTACCATTACGTCGTTAAATAAGTCTCTTGTTACTTGCATTTTTACACCTAAATTTTATGGCTGTTTAAAAAGAAATGTTGCTAAAACAAAGAAGAATATAGCCTGTATTCTTCAGCAAGCTTGATATTATTTTGTATAGAGCGTCATTATCGAACGTTAGAGGTTAAATTTGCAGTGCTATTTTGTGAAAAATGATTAGAATAAAAGGCAAAATAACGAAAGTAATGTGCATTATGATAACTCCACAAGACGAAAAGCTATTATCTATATTAAAAACAAATGCTAGAGCGAGTATTTCAGACCTAGCAAGGCATCTCAATCTTTCGCGCTCTACCGTACAAAGTAGAATGTTAAAGCTTGAGGAAACCGGTGTAATTAAAGGGTATAGCGTAGATTATGGAGATGACTATTTAAACAAAATGGTGTCGGCGCATGTATCTATTAAGGTAAGACAAAAGCTAACAACAAAAACTAATTTAGAATTAAAACAAATTGATGCTATTTCACAGCTGTATGCCATAAGTGGTGAATTTGATTTAATTGCCGTAGTACAAGCGCAAAACTTAGAAAAGCTGAGTCACTTACTCGATGATATTGGAAATCTTGATGGGGTAGAGCGCACAACATCTTCTGTTATTTTAGAAACAAAATTCAAGCGTTAAAGCTGTATAGTATTTTAAAAATATAAGCATTATGAAGCGTTTTAATAATTAAACGTTCTATTATTTAATATTATATAAAGATTAATACTAGATTTAAGTTGTGCACGTTTTTATAAGCTCTGTTTTGCAAGCGGTTGTTTTAAAGCTTAGCTAAAGATTGGTAATCAATAAAAATAAGTCGGTTTAATAATGATAACTTTTTTATTAATTCTACCGTTATTATTTAGTTTGTATTTGCTTTTTTTCTGAGCTCTCTGGATGAAGCGCTCTTTTTACGACTATTTTTTTAGCTTTATCAAGCTTTATAAAATAGGCATTACCGCCAATTCCATTAAATTCTTCATCAGTAAATACAATTGTATTATCGTCGTAAAAAGTAATGGCTTCTTTTTGCGTAACAATACCTAAGTCAATTCTTGATACATCCCCTGAGAAAAACTTGTCGCCTTTAAAGTTCTCGAATAACCAAATACTGGTTGAATCGAGTAATACTAATTTTTTACGATCAGGACTTAATGCAGCTGATGTTATCCAACATAGTTTTTCCATGGTTGTGCAGGTTTTAAATGAGTCGATGAGCTCGGCGTTAAAATTGGCAGCATGATCTCCCACTTTATAAACTTTTGTAATGCCATCAAAAGGTTCAGTACGATTTTTAGTAAATAGATACAAGTGACGCCCTAGCGCTACAAAAGCTTCTAAATCAAAATTACGGTTGTTTGGTTTAATAGGTGTTCCATCCATTTCTGGATAGGTAAATTTTATTATTTCAGCTTCGGTTGTATTTGTTTTTATATCGATAGGGTTTTCTATTTTGTAAATTGTCAACCATTTACGATCGTTTTTGTTATTTCCAAAGTCCCCTAAAAAGAAATGCCCAAATTTGTTTTGAGTCATGTCTTCCCAGTCAATATTTTTAGCATTAGTTACTAATATCTCTTTAGCAATTGAACCGTCTTTATTTAGTCTGTACAGCTTAGGATCGTCGCCACTGTCGTTAATAGCCCACAAGCGTTTATGCTTATCAAATTCGATGCCTGATATTTCTTTTAATTTAGGGTCTACTGATATTTCTTTTTTACTATAAAGGGTATAAATTGAAGATCCAATAAAGCTAGTAATAATAATAAAAATGAGCGCTATAGTACTAAAAATGCTTTTTTTCAACATGAAATTATATATATTTCAGAGTATTAAGATGTGTGTATTATCGCTGATGAAAGTATATAACAAAAGCGTTTTATAAAATTAGTATTATAGTTAAGGCTAATTGTGTCTTTAATAAATAAGTACCAGCTTTATATTTAGTTGGTTTAAAAATTGCTCTATATAACGGTGGTTTTTAAAACGCACTATTGAGCATTAAATTGCACTTAATGAGTGCGTTAAAAGAAACTACTGCACTGTAATAATGCGTAAATAAAGTTTTGTTTAACTTATACATGTTTAATGATTTTGAATGGAATCCACATCGCCTTTTTGTTTAGTTGTATGGCCTGTGGCAAAGATTAATTACCCTTTATGGTTTAGTTGGAGCCTGCTATGTTGAATAAACGTTTTTTTAAAACAAAAGATGAAGCTGAAGTTACTTTTGAATTTTCTCACCCAGAAGCAGAGCAAGTCTGCTTATTAGGTGAATTTAATGATTGGCAACCTGTGCCAATGAAACTTAATAAAAAGCAAGGTGTGTTTAAATACAAGCAACGACTTCCCGTTGATCAGCAATTTCATTTTCGTTACTTAATAAATGGCGATATTTGGGATAATGACCATCAAGCTGATGGTTATATTGGCAATACATTTGGAACAGAAAACAGCATAGTAAATACGCAACGTATAAATTAAGGTAGGGTAATGGACGCTCTTTCGCAGTTGTTTTACCTGCATGGTATTGGCTATGAATTCACTAAATATACTGGTGAACAGGTTTTTTTTAGCGAAGAAACGCGAAAGCGTGCTTTGCAGTGCTGTGGTGTAAACACCGAAGACAGCAATCAAGTTGCACATCTTAACTATGAGCTAGACGCTGCGGGTTGGTTACAATTAGTGCCAAGTGTTAGCTTGGTTGAATCACCTAAAAATACGTTAAAAATACGCATTGATGAGCGCCAACGTCATTTTACTGCCCATGTAAATATTGAATCACTTAATTGTAATTTAACATTCGATACACTTAATGATTATCCCGATACAGGCGAATATAATTTACATGGGGTACGTTATATTGAGCTCAGTCTTTTATTGCCCGATATGCCATCTGGTTATTATGATGCGACGGTGCAGGTAGGCGATAATTTATCTCATACTCAAATCTGGTTTGTGCCTGAACAAGTTTATCAAACCGTAGATAAAAAACGCACGGGTTTATCTATACAGTTATATACCTTAAAAAATAACGCTAAGCTTGGTATCGGTGATTTTAGTGATTTATTTACATTAACAAATTTGTGTAGTGAACAAAATATGGATTATATTTTACTTAATCCATTGCATTTATTGTTTGCAAATATGCCAGAACGAGCAAGCCCGTATAGCCCCAATAGCCGTGCACTTTTAAATCCTCTCTATATATCAATCGACTTATGTGAAGACGCTAATAATAACGCACAGCTGAGCACTTTAATGCAAAGTGATGACGTTGTATCACTTACACAAAGCAATGATCAGTTTATAGATTATGAAAAAGTAAGCCGTATTAAGTACACGTTATTTACAGCGCTCTATAATCAGTTTGAATTAACAGCAAGTAAAGAGCGCCAACAAGCATTTACTGATTTTTGTAAAACAAACACAAGCACATTAAATACGCTTGAGTCACTTAACCCATCATTTGACTATTACTTACAATGGCAAGCTCATACTCAATTAGCACTGTGCCAACAAAATTGTGAAGTTAAAGGAATGGCAATAGGTTTAATTAATGACTTAGCTGTTGGCTGTGCTGGTGATGGCGCAGAATTTAAAAGCCAACAGTCCTTATTTAGCCAAGGTGCTAATGTTGGTGCACCGCCAGATCCATGGGCAGAAGCGGGTCAAAATTGGGGATTACCTGCACTTAATCCACATAGCTTGAGCAATAATCATTATGAATTTTATCGCGCACTTATTCGCGCCAATATGCAAAATGTTGGTGGGCTCAGAATTGATCATGTAATGGCAATTCGGCGCTTATGGTGGTGTTTTGACAATAATAGTCAACAAGATGGTTGTTATGTTTATTACCCGTTTGAGCATTTACTCGCGATTTTAAAAATTGAATCTCATATAAATCAAAGCATTGTTATAGGTGAAGACCTAGGCATAGTTCCGCCTGAGGTGAGAGAAGCGTTGGCGAGTAGCGGTATTTTTTCTAACAGTTTGTTCTATTTTGAAAAGCAGCATAATGGTGAGTTTTTATCGTTGGACAACTTAGCACCACATTGCTTATTAATGATTGCTAATCATGATGTTCCACCTTTTACTGGCTGGTGGCAGCATGATGATTTAAATATAAAGCAACAATATGCGCTAATAGATGAGCAACAACATGCAGAACTAACAGAAGTACGAGCACAAGAACAAGCACGCTTACTGCGTTTTATTAATCAAACTGAAAATAAACAACTCACACTGCAAAGTAATGCGATAGATGTGTATAGCGCGTTAGGCATATGTTTGGCACGTTCACAGTCGCGCTTGTTTGCGCTACAAATAGATGATTTAGATGAGCAGCAGTACCCTGTAAATATTCCTGGTACAGATACAGAATATCCTAATTGGCGTCGTGTATTAACGCACACATGCGAAGAGATTTTTAGTAAAAATGCATCGCTATTAGCTGCTATCGATTCTATAAGGAAAGATTAAATGAGCAGTTCTATTACCAATAATTTAAAAACAAATAACGAAAAAGTAGAAAACGCTAAATTAGACACCTCTAAACAAGGAACCGATTACGACGCGCAAGTAAGCACTTTAAATATAGGGCGTTTTAAGGATCCATTTAGTTTTTTAGGCGCGCACAAAGTAAAAGGTAACGGTGTTGAAATACGTTTATATTTACCTAAAGCGCTTAGCGTTAATATAATAATTAATAACCAGCTTATAAAAACTGAACGTTACAAACAAAGTGATTTGTTTATTGCTTGTTTAAGTGAATTACCCGTATTGCCGTATCAATGCGAAGTTAAGTACGAAGATGCGCTAATTACTTTTGATGATGAGTATAGCTTTGACAGCGCGCTTGATACAGATGCTATGTATTTATTTAATGAGGGTAGTTTAGAGCATGCTTACTCTCATTTTGGCGCACACTTTACAACGCAGCAAAATGTTGATGGGGTGCGTTTTTGTGTATGGGCGCCCAATGCAGCAAGTGTGTCTATTATTGGTGAGTTTAATTATTGGCAAACAAATCGTCATTTTATGCGTTTTCATCCAGCGAGTGGTGTATGGGAGTTATTTATACCAGGTCTTCAAGCCGACATGTGCTATAAATTTTCGATTACAGCTCAAAGTGGTGAAGTACTTGAAAAAGCAGACCCTTTTGCTTTTAAAATGCAGCAAGCACCCGGTACTGCAAGTGTATTGCAATATAAACCAGAACCTATAAAGCTAGATGAATACGCTCTACAAAACAGACAAAAACGTAACCATATTGATGCGCCAATTAGTATTTATGAAGTACATTTAGGTTCGTGGCAACGCGCCGAAAACAATCGTTATTTAAGCTATACAGAGCTTGCAGACAAGCTAGTTAACTATGCGCTTGAAATGAATTTTACGCATTTACAGCTTATGCCTATAAGTGAATACCCTTTTGATGGCTCGTGGGGGTATCAGCCAGTTGGTTTATTTGCGCCAACGAGTCGTTTTGGTGACTACAGTAGCTTCAAATATTTTGTAGAGCAGTGTCATAAAGCTAATTTAGGTATTTTACTTGATTGGGTGCCAGGCCACTTCCCTAGTGATCCGCATGGTTTACATCGATTTGATGGCACTCATTTATATGAACATGCTGACATGCGCCAAGGCTTTCATCCCGATTGGAATACTTATATTTACAACTATGATCGCCCAGAGGTTAAAAGCTTTTTAATTTCTAATGCTATGTATTGGTTACACCAATTTGGACTTGATGGTTTACGAGTAGATGCTGTGGCGTCAATGTTGTATTTAGATTACAGCCGAAAAGAAGGTGAATGGGTTGCTAATTGCTATGGAGGTCGTGAAAACCTCGGCGCTATTGAATGTTTAAAGCAGGTTAATTTACGCAGTTACAAAAATAACCCCGGAATAATGATGGTGGCTGAGGAGTCAACAGCATGGCCAGGTGTTACGCAAAGTGTTGATCATAATGGTTTAGGCTTTGGTTATAAGTGGAATATGGGATGGATGAACGACAGTTTACGTTACATGCAACACGACCCACTTTATAAAAAGCATCATCATCACGAAATAACATTTTCGATGGTGTATGCATTCAGTGAAAATTATATTTTGCCACTGAGCCACGACGAAGTTGTTCATGGTAAAGGATCTTTAATTGAAAAAATGCCAGGCGATGATTGGCAGAAGTTTGCAAACTTGCGTGCTTATTACGCTTTTATGTGGGCTCACCCGGGTAAAAAGTTATTGTTTATGGGCTGCGAAATTGCTCAGCGTAAAGAGTGGGGGCACGATCATTCCATCGATTGGCATTTACTGGATCATCAAAGTCACAGCGGGATTCAACAAACAATTAAACAACTTAATTTAGTTTATAAAAACCAGCCCGCCCTATACGAACTAGATACGAGCGCCGCAGGGTTTAATTGGATAGACAATAATAATAATGAACAAAGCATATTAAGCTTTGTTCGCTTTGCTAAAAATGCCCACGACTTTATTGTTGTTATTGCTAACTTTACGCCAATGTCGTACCAAAGTTACGTAATAGGTGTGCCAGCTAAAGGTCGTTATAACGTTATTTTAAACACTGACCAAACATTGTTCTTTGGATCGGGAATAGAGGTTACCCAAAACTCTTCCCAACTTATTGAATCGTCAAATATCCCAAGTCATGGTTTTGATCAAAGCATTAATATAGCCATTGGCGGATTAACTACTATTTATTTACATAAGGTCGATGATGAGTAATCAATTTGAAGCAACTCATGGTCATGTTGAACCGTTAGGTTCAAGCGTTAAAAGTAACGGCGTTAACTTTGCACTATATGCACCAAAGGCTACGCAAGCTTATGTGTGTTTATTTGATAAAAGTGGTCATTCTGAAATATTAAAAATGGCGATGAACATTAATGAAGGTGGTATTTGGAGTATTCATATAGCGCCTTTAAATGCTGGTGCGCTATATGGTTTTAGAGTTGAAGGAGAATATAACCCTCAAAAAGGGTTATTATTTAACGAAAATAAACTGCTCATAGACCCATACGCTAAAGACTTATTTGGTGAGTTTACTTGGAGTGAACGCCATTACGGACAAATGCCAATAGGCACTAAAAGTAATGTAAATAATGCCATTGATATACCAAAATCTAAAGTAGCGGCGCCTACATTATATGCTTATAAAAAACCAAACCACAGATGGTCTAATACTGTTATTTACGAATGCCATGTTAAAGGCACAACGTGTCGTCACCCTAAAATACCTAAATCGCTACAAGGTAAGTTTTTAGGTTTAAGTCATCCTACTTTTATTGAGCACTTACATAGCTTTGGTGTTACTGCTGTTGAATTATTACCGGTGCATGCATTTATTAGTGAGCAATTTTTGACTGGCAAGGGGCTGCAAAATTATTGGGGGTATAACACGCTTAACTTTTTTACCCCACACAAAGACTATTTGATAAACGACGATATAAACGAATTTAAACAAATGGTTAAAGAGTTTCATGATGCAGACATAGAAGTAATTTTAGACGTTGTTTATAACCATACCGCAGAAGCGGGCACTGATGGTCCTATTTTATCGCTAAGAGGCTTTGATAATTTAGCGTATTACCGCACAGTAACAGATAAGCCAAATATTTATATAAATGATACAGGCTGTGGCAATACAATTAATATCGATCACCCTAAAACGCTGCAACTTGTGCTCGACAGTTTACGTTACTGGGTTGAAGTAATGGGGGTTGATGGTTTTAGGTTTGATTTAGCAACTATTTTAGGTCGTTCGCAATCAGGGTTTAGTGCGTCGCACACGTTTTTACAAGCGGTTGCTCAAGATCCAATTTTAAACAAAGTTAAACTAATTAGTGAACCATGGGATATAGGGCCTGGCGGTTATCAATTAGGCGCTTTTCCTTCGCCTTGGCGAGAATGGAACGATCAGTATCGTGATGTAATAAAACGCTTTTGGAAAAGTGAACAAGGTATTATTGCTAACGTAGCTAAGCGTTTGCATGGCTCGTTTGATATTTTTGAGCACAGTGAACGAGGTCCGCTAAATAGTATTAACTTTATAACGAGTCATGATGGTTTTACGCTTGCCGATTTAGTGAGCTACGAAGAGAAACATAATGAGGCAAATGGTGAACAAAATCGTGATGGTCACAGTGGCAACCATTCTTTTAATTGTGGCGTAGA
Organism: Pseudoalteromonas sp. TB64; assembly: GCF_000498095.1. Taxonomy (GTDB): domain Bacteria; phylum Pseudomonadota; class Gammaproteobacteria; order Enterobacterales; family Alteromonadaceae; genus Pseudoalteromonas. Next base: position 21,422 of record NZ_AUTQ01000152.1, on the reverse strand, counting down.
AGGGTTTACTAACGATCCTAAAATAACAGCACTTCGCCTGCAGCAACAAAAAAACTTTTTGCTAACGCTTATTCTATCCAAAGGCGTGCCAATGCTCTCGGCTGGAAGTGAAATGGCGCATTCTCAAGGTGGAAATAACAATGCTTATTGCCAAAATAATCGTACTAGTTGGCTTGCATGGAAGGATTCGCAATTAAACCACGCTTTAACCCGTTTTATAGACGATGCTCTAAAAATTAGACGTGCCCATAGCGCGTTTAAACATAGTGTGTTTTTAGATGATATAGACGAGCGCTTTACCGTCAAATGGTTTACCGAAAAAGGTACTACCATGACTGATGAACATTGGCATGAAGATGCTAGGCAGTTTTTAATGTATAGCCTACTCGATAAGCAAAATAAACACGCGCTATTAATCGTCTTTAACGCAAGTAACAAAACAGTTTTGTGTCAATTGCCGCCGTCACCAATTAGCGCGCCTTGGCAAATGGTTTTATCAAGTGTAAATAATGCATCTGTGAGTAGTAACAACGATGCGATGGTTGAAATTTCTGCACAAAGTAGCTGGGTATTCAGTGCAAACTTAGAGGAAGTAGGTCATGGCTAAACAAGATGAACAAGTGTGTGTAGTAAAGGGTTGGCAAGAAGGTCCGGTTATTGATGAAAACACGCTAAAGGACGACTTAACACGGCATTTTTATTACACCCTTGGGCGCGATAAGGTTGGCGAATCAAGGTTATATTTATACCACGCTTTAGCACTGACTATTCGCGATCGGCTCGTTGCACGATGCAGAGAAACTAATCAGCAAATTAAACAAGAAAAGCGCCGAAAAACAGCTTATTTATCTCTAGAGTTTTTAATGGGTCGCGCACTTGGCAATGCAATATTAAACCTAGATTTAGACGACCAAGTAGCGGCTGCGTTACAAGAATATTGTACAACAATAGAAACATTAGAAGATGCAGAGCACGATGCAGGGCTTGGTAATGGTGGACTTGGGCGTTTAGCAGCATGCTTTTTAGATAGTTGTGCAAGTTTAGCATTACCCGTTATTGGTTATGGCTTACGTTATGAATACGGTATGTTTAACCAATCTATAAAAGATGGGAATCAAATTGAGCAACCAGATAACTGGTTACGTGAAGGGCATCCGTGGGAGCTTAGCGCCCCAGAGCATGCTAAACGCGTTAAATTTGGTGGTTACGTGCAAAGCTATACTGATAAGTATGGTCGTGAGCATCGTCAATGGATGAGCTCTCACGATGTATTAGCAGTGCCTTACGATGTACCAATTCCTGGATATAAAAACAATATTGTTAATACACTGCGTTTGTGGAAATCAGAGGCGACAGATGAATTTAACTTAACAGAGTTTAACGCAGGTAGTTATTCAGAAGCGGTCGCGCAAAAAAATCTGGCTGAGCAAATAACGATGGTGCTTTACCCAAATGATAGCAGCGAAAATGGTAAAGAGCTTAGGTTACGCCAGCAATACTTTTTATCATCTGCGAGTATTCAAGACATAGTTGATCAATGGGTTGCACAACATGGCGAGAGCTTCCGCGATTTTTCTGATTTTCATGTTTTTCAGTTAAATGATACGCACCCAAGCATTGCTGTTGCTGAGCTTATGCGTATTTTAATTGATGATTACGAACTTGATTGGGATGACGCTTGGCAAATAACGACCAAAACAATGGCATACACAAACCATACATTATTACCCGAAGCACTCGAAAAATGGTCTGTATCGTTATTTTCAAAACTATTACCGCGTATTTTAGAAATAGTTTACGAAATAAATGCCCGCTTTTTAGCACAAGTTGCACAACATTGGCCTGGGGATGTAAATAAACAGCGTGCGTTGTCACTTATTGAAGAAGGCGATGAGCCACAAATACGCATGGCGTATTTAGCTATAGTAGGCAGCTATTCTGTAAATGGCGTAGCAGCATTGCATACCGAGTTATTAAAAGCAGGTTTGTTTAAAGAATTTTACGCATTATGGCCTGATAAATTTAATAACAAAACAAATGGTGTAACACCACGTCGTTGGCTTGCACATTGTAACCCTATTTTAAGTAAACTTATTGGCGATAAAATTGGTAATGATTGGGTGGGTGATTTTGCTCAAATTAGCCAACTACGACGTTTTTTTGATGACAAAGCATTTCATGCACAGTGGCAATCTGCTAAACGTGAAAACAAACAACGCTTAGTTGATTTAGTTAAAGCACGGTGTGGTATCGAGTTTGATGTGTCGATGATGTTTGACGTACAGGTAAAACGTATTCACGAATATAAACGCCAGTTATTAAACGTGTTGCATGTAATTCATTTATACGACCGTATTCGCCGTGGCGATACAAAAGGGCTAGTGCCACGTTGTGTACTTTTAGGTGGTAAAGCAGCACCAGGCTATTACATGGCTAAAAAAATTATTAAGTTAATTAATAATGTAGCCGAGGTTATTAATAAAGATCCGCTTGCTGCACCTTATTTACGTGTTGCATTTTTACCTAATTATAATGTAACTGCTATGGAAGTTATTTGCCCTGCAACCGATTTATCAGAGCAAGTTTCAACAGCGGGTAAAGAAGCTTCGGGCACAGGTAACATGAAGTTCATGATGAATGGAGCCCTGACCATTGGTACGCTTGATGGGGCAAACATAGAAATTAGAGATGCTGTAGGCGCTGATAACTTCTTTTTGTTTGGCGCAGAAGCACATCAAATCGACGATATTAAATCGCGCTACAATCCAGAGCACTTAATTGCTCAAAATAGTGATTTAAATAATGTAATGCAACTACTCGAAAGCGGCCATTTTAACTTATTCGAACCATGCTTATTTGACGATATAACAAATGCAATTAAGAGCCCACACGATCCATGGCTTGTAGCGCACGATTTTGAAAGTTATGTGGCAGCCCAAAAAGAGGTTGATAAAGCTTACGCAGATCAAACTTATTGGACACAAATGAGTATTTTGAATACAGCCGCAAGTGGGATGTTTTCAAGTGATAGAACTATAAGCCAATACAGTGACGATATTTGGCACTTAGAACCACTCAATATTAGTGAAACAGACTTAACGACAACTAAAAGCCATGCCACTAAAAGCCTAGACTAAATGGAGAGAGTATTATGCCTAATTATGAAAACCGCTACATAAGTAGCCTAACAAGAGAAACTTATGCGTTAATACTTGCTGGTGGTCGTGGTTCACGATTACACGAATTAACAGATTGGCGTGCAAAGCCCGCAGTGTATTTTGGTGGTAAACATCGAATTATCGACTTTCCGTTATCAAACTGTATTAACTCAGGTGTAAGGCGCGTGGGTATTGCTACACAATACAAATCTCACTCGCTTATACGTCATGTAAATAGAGCATGGGGACATTTTAAAAAGGAGTTGGGTGAGTCGGTTGAAATATTACCTGCTTCACAGCGTCAAGGTGATGATTGGTATTGTGGGACAGCCGATGCGGTTTTTCAAAATATAGATATTATTCGTCATGAGTTACCTAAGTATGTGATGATTTTGTCAGGTGACCATGTTTATAGAATGGATTATGGTGCTTTATTAGCTAAACATGTCGAAAATGGTGCTGATATGACGGTATGTTGTTTAGAAGTGCCAGTAGAAGAAGCCGCTGATACTTTTGGTGTTATGACCGTAGATGAAGAAAGCCGCGTTCGACGTTTTGATGAAAAGCCGGCAATCCCAAGCTCAGTACCAGGAAAGCCAGGTATATGTTTAGCTTCAATGGGAAACTATGTATTTAATACAGAGTTTTTATTTGAACAACTTAAAAAAGATGCCGAAACTGAAGGTTCAGGTCGTGACTTTGGGCACGATATTATTCCAGCCATTATTGAAGAGCATAATGTGTTTGCATTCCCATTTAGAGATCCAGAGCAAGAAGGGCAACCTTATTGGCGTGATGTCGGAACGCTAGATTCGTTTTGGGAAGCGAATATGGAATTAGTAATGCCAGAACCTCAGCTTGATTTATACGACCCACGATGGCCAATTTGGACTTACCAAGAACAACTGCCACCGGCCAAATTTATTTTTGATGATGACGATAGACGTGGTATGGCTGTTGACTCTACCGTATCTGGTGGGTGTATTGTTTCGGGTTCGTTAGTTAGAAAATCATTATTGTTTTCTAACGTACATGTACGTTCTTTTTGTACTATAGAGCAGTCAGTTATTTTACCAGGTGCTGTTATAAACCGAGGTTGTAAAATCAAGCGCGCTATAATTGATAGAAGCTGTGAAATACCAGCAGGGCTTGAAATAGGTTACGACCGCCAAGCAGATCAAGAAAATGGCTTTAGAGTATCTAAAAAAGGCATAGTACTTGTTACCCGTGATATGCTCATCGAGCTTGCTAAAAAGCTAGAGCGTCAATCGCGTGAGAATAAAAAACTAGCTTAAACAACAAGCTAAAAAAATAAGCACGGCAATAAGGCTTGCTCTTAATTGAGCAAGCCCACACAGAAATAAAGGAAGAAGTAAATTAATGCATGTATTAATGGTTGCAGCAGAAAACGACGCGTTACCAGGCGCAAAAGTAGGCGGAGTGGCAGATGTAGTACGTGATGCGCCAAAAGCACTTGCAGAACAAGGTATAACAGTTGATGTAGTTATTCCCGATTATGGCTTTGCCCACCTTAAGCGTGTTTATATTGGTGAAGTAACTGTTGCATTTCATGCACAATCACATATTTTAAAACTTTATAAAATAGAACAAACACAAAATAATGTAAGCCAAATTGTTATTAGCCATCCATTGTTTAGTGACTCTGGTAGTGTGTACTGCAACGACGCACCAGGTAGACCGTTTGCGACTGATGCAACTAAATTTGCTTTATTTAATGCTGGCGTTTGTGAAGCTTTATTGCAAGGCTTACTTACGCGACCTAATGCCTTACATTTACACGATTGGCACAGCGCATGTGTAGCTGTTTTACTCAAGTTTGAAGCTCGCTATAGCTCACTTATTAATTTACATATTGCCTACACAGTGCACAATATTGCATTACAAGGCATAAGACCTTTTAAGCATGATGATTCTAGCTTAGAAGCATGGTTTCCTTCACTTAGTTATAATGGTCAGTATTTATGTGACCCTCGCTATCCTAATTGTTTTAACCCAATGCGAAGTGCCATTAATTTATGCGATAAAGTACATGTTGTATCACCAACATATAGCCAAGAAGTGCTTAACCCCAGTAATTATGAACATGGTTTTTTTGGTGGTGAAGGGCTCGAACAAGACCTACAAAATGCAGCCAAGCAAGGTAAGTTAATTGGTATTTTAAATGGCTGTGAATACCCTGAACGTAATGAAGAAAAAGCTGATTTAAATACTTTATATCAAAGTATCGAAAATACCTTATTTAACTGGATGGCGAATAATGAGCAACTACAAAGTAGTTACTATATTGCTCATCAACGGTTACAGCAATTTAAAGCTTTACCTAGCAATGGACCATTAGTAACCAGTGTTGGGCGACTCACAGATCAAAAAGTATTGCTATTATGTCAACCAGTCGATGGTAAGTTAGCCATAGATAACGTGTGTAAGGTTATTAATAGCTTTAATGGGCGACTTATTATATTGGGTTCAGGGGATAGTGAACTTGAATTAATTTTTACAAAAGCAATGGCGCGTAATCCAAATCTTTTATTTTTAAAAGGTTATGGTCAGGGCGTTGGTGACTTGATGTATCAATTAGGTGATTTATTTTTAATGCCAAGCTCGTTTGAACCTTGTGGTATTAGCCAAATGTTGGCAATGCGTGCAGGGCAACCTTGCCTAGTTCATAGTGTTGGCGGGTTAAAAGATACCGTAAAGCATAATGAAAATGGTTTTAGTTTTATTGGCGGCACCTTAGCAACTCAAACGAGTAACCTACTTACTTGTTTAAACGAAACACTCTTAATTAAAAAGCAGGATCCTAAAAAATGGCTTAAAATAAAGGAAAGCGCAGAACAAGCGCGTTTTTCATGGCCACAAGTGGCTGCTGATTATATAACAACCTTATACCAGTAAATTGTTACGTAAGTTAGAAAGTTGAGTGACAATTTTATCGATTTAAGGTTTAATTACTTAGTATTATATAAAATCTAAGAAGTAGGTAATGTGTCTGTATTTGTTGCAAGGCAAGCAATATTCAATCGTCGTCAAAAAGTAGTAGCCTATGAGCTACTTTTTCGTGATAGCCCTAAAAACTATTTCCCTGATATAGCCGAAGGTCAAGCAACAGCTCGACTTATTATGGAAAACCAGCTCAATTTAGGTACTCGGCATATAACGTCGGGTAAAAAAGCATTGATCAATATTGGACCAGAGTCTTTAAAACTAGACTTATGCGCTTTTTTACCCAGCCAAGATGTTGTAATAGAACTGCTAGAAACAATAGAGCCAAGCGACGATAATTATGCTTTATGCTGCGATCTTTTTAATAGTAATTACAAACTAGCACTAGACGATTTTGTGTATAAACCACAGTGGGATCGTTTTTTAAAGTTAATCAAATTAATTAAATTTGATATAAAAATAACGCCTCTAAATGAAATAACTACAATCGTTAAAAGCCTTCAGAAAAATAAAAAAATTAAATTACTTGCTGAAAAATTAGAAACTCAAGAAGATTACCAACTTGCCTACGATATGGGGTTTGATTACTTCCAAGGTTATTTTTTTGCAAAACCAACCATGATAACGCAAAACGATATTGATTATAATTATGGGTTGGTTGTGGCTATTTATGCTGAAATAATGAAACAAAGCCCTGATATAAAAGTTATTTCTGGTTTGTTTGAACTCGATGCTGCACTTGCTTATAAATTATTACGCCTAATTAACAGCGGTGTTTTCCCTATTCAAAGTGAAATATCGTCATTAAAGCAAGCCTTGGTTTACTTAGGACACGACCGTATAAAGAAGTTTGTAAGCTTAATTGTAACTGCGCATACTGCGGGTAAAAAGCCTGCAGAATTAATGCAAGTTTGTGTAGTCCGAGCACGTTTTTGCGAATTAATAGCCAAAAGGGTAGCTAAACATCTCGTTGGAGAAGCGTTTTTAACCGGGCTTTTTTCGTTACTCGATGCAATACTTGATCAACCAATGAGCCTATTAGTAGAAAAGTTACCTTTTCCTGATGAAATAAAAGCGGCATTGCTTAATGATAAAAATAAACTTTACTACATTTTAAATGTTGTTAAAGCATATGAAAGTGGAAGTTGGTGGGCACTAGAACAAGCCATGCTCTTATTAAATATAGACAGTGATACATTACCTCAACTTTACCAAGATGCAGTCGATTGGGCTGACAGTTATAAGAATAATATTTAACGGATAATAGCTTTAATGCGCAATTATAATATGGACTTTATTCGCGGCGTTGCCGTGCTCGGCTTGGTTTACATGAATGCTTACGCCTTCGGCTTTTTTGAATACGGGTATACCTCTTTAACTAATCCTCCTGTTAGCGACTCAATTATTCACATCTTTAGCACTTTGTTTGTAGATGGTCGTTTTAGAACCTTATTTAGTTTGCTTTTTGGAGCGGGGCTTTATATTCAATGGCAACGTTATAAGTCTGATGTGCAATTAAAAAGCAGGCTTTACTGGTTAATATTATTTGGTTTAGCGCATGGTTTTTTACTTTGGGCTGGTGATATTTTATTCGTTTATGGTGTGTCTGGTTGGTATGCCCTTAAATATTTAGAAAGCGACAACGAACTACTCTTAAAACGTGGAACAGCGTTTATTTTATTGGGAGGAGTAACTACAGGGCTTGTTATGTATAGCGCCCCTGCTGATATTATTTACCGTAACTCTGAAGATTTCATCTCTTTATATAACCCTCACTACATTGATTACTTTATTTCGAACATTAGTATGAATGCATTAATGATATTTATAGTGCCAATAATGACTATGTGGATGTGCGTAGGTATTATGCTTATTGGTATTTATTTATATAAACAAGACGTATTTAGTAAAGGATTGAACTCGCAGCAGTTAACCGTTGCTGTAATTGTGAGTATTATTTTTAGTGTATTTAGGCTCTGTATTTCGCAATACAACAGTGGCTTTATGTATGCAATTCAAGAGTTAATAAATATGTTTGCGGCCCTTGGTATGGCTGCACTTTATATTCATTTAGTTGTTAAGTTTTGCAATAACAGCGCACACGTAGGTAAGCTTATTCAACAAACAGGGCGCTTAGCATTTACTTTATATATTAGCCAAACACTCATGCAATTATTGTTATATAAAGTGCTATTTACGCAATGGGTACTTAGCTTTAATCGAATAGATTACTGGTTAGTAGCAACGGCTTTAGTTGCACTGCAATTGCTATTTACATTTATATACAGCCGCTATTTTAGCCAAGGTCCGCTTGAATTTGTATGGCGAAAATTAACTAAAGCAAAAATTAATGCTTAAACACCTATAAATATTAAATTAGGGGCGAAAAAATAGTGTGGGTGGTTTACACTACTCGCCTTAAAAATTACTACGCTATAAGTGCCATGACTGAATTAAAACGTTTAAATAAATTTATTAGTGAAACAGGATTTTGTTCACGCCGCGAAGCCGATAAATATATTGAGCAAGGTCGTGTCAGCGTTAATNTAGCCGCTACCGATGTTGTATTAATTGATGGTAAGCCTCTTAAAGCCACGCCGAAGCGCGTTTACATTGCCTACAATAAACCGGTTGGCATAACGTGTACTACCGAGAGTAAAATTCAAAGTAATATTATACGAGCGGTAAATTATCCTACGCGTATATTCCCAATAGGGCGTTTAGATAGACCGTCTGAAGGGCTTATATTTTTAACCAATGAAGGCGACATTGTTAATAAAATTTTGCGTGCGGGCAATAATCACGAAAAAGAATACGTTGTTACGGTAGATAAACCGCTTAATCGTCAATTTGTTACAAAAATGGCGAATGGCGTGCCTATTTTAGATACAGTCACTAAAGAATGTAAAGTTACGCAAAGTGGCCCTAAAGAATTTAAAATAGTCCTTACTCAAGGTTTAAACCGTCAAATACGCCGTATGTGCGAATACTTAGGCTACGAAGTTGTAACCTTAAAACGTACGCGCATAATGAACGTAACACTTAAAGGTTTAAAAGTAGGGCAGTGGCGTCATTTATCAGATATTGAAATGGCGCAAATAAACGATTCAATTTCTGATTCTGGTAAAACCCAAGAGCACTCGCTTGATACTAATAAGCAATCAGAAGTTAATGTAGCTTCAGCACCTAAAAAGCGTGATTTTCAGGGAGAAAACCCACGACGCTTTAATAATGGCGACCGAAATAGTGATCGTAGTACTGAGCGAAATACAAATCGTAACTCTGAGCGTGGTAACGCTAATAGCGAACGTAAAAATGAGCGCAGTAACGCACCTTATCAAAAGCGCTCAACCACGTATGTTGGTAAACCTAAAAGTATTAAAAACGATAAGCCGGTAGACTCTAAAACGAATACGCGAAAAATATTAACTCTAAAAAAATAGTTTATCCTAAAAAATTACCACTGTATTTCATCAACAACAAATCCAAGTGGGCTTTTAACGCCCACAAAGGTTAGTTTTTTGTTTTGTAAGCTAACCAGTTTATACTTATCTGCATACCACCTAAATGAACGTTTTCTGTACGTTGTTAAATCAAGAACTGTCAATTCTGAACATTCATATTCATAAAACCTTGGGCATTTATCTACTTTTATTAGTTGATATTCTCGCTGCCATGAATCACCACCGTGGTAGTGAGTAAAAATTTTCGGTAAAAGGCAAATCGAAGCCGACATCCATAAATAAAGTAACAGAGGGACTCCTAGTGCTTCGCGTAAACTACGTAATTTTCCGTATTCAGAAATAAAATCTTTAATATTTCCTCTAAAGTTATAACTATCGTTGTATTTTTTCCTTAAAAAAATAAATATAATTATACTTAAAATAATTGTAAGTATTGGAAATAACGTTTTTAAAAAGAAATCATAAGTATTGCTAGCAATAAAAGAAGGATCGACCTTTTCATCCCATTCTATTAAAATCCACGGTGGTAAGAAAGGGAAGAACATAAGAGATTCATAGAGAAATTTTTTTGCAGTCAAAGGTGATCACTTATTAAATGTTGCATTGGTTACGGCTTAAATATAAAAGCCAATATAAAGTAAAAGCATACCAAAATAGATAGCAAATGCTGATAGTGCGTTTTTTGAGCGCAAGCGTTTAACTATGTCGCGTGTCCAGTTAATCATACCTAAAAACACTAGCCCTATACCACCTGTAAATCGGTAGTTGTTCAAGTTTACGTTACCATTATCGTCGCTTATAAAGCGTAGATAGCCAAAAAGTATAAAAATACTGCCTGCTATTAGTATCGCAATTTTAAAATTTTCCAACGCTTTTCCTGAATGTTGAGATAATAAACACAATACGATAGATTTTTAACCCGTATATAAACCTAACTATATTATGAATTTCATGTTTGTCTAGCAAACCATACTAAGTTCAACTAGTAGGCAAAGGCACTAAAAATCGTGGTTGTGTTGTTAAATTGCTCTTATCTCTCTTAAAGCCTGTTTTATATTGCGCATTACCAGTACGGCTTAGTTATATGTTGGATAAACTGTTAAGATGCGCCGTCTTAATAATGTAGAAAGGTTATAGAAGTAACATGTCAAAATTTTTCTTTATGGGTAAGCCCGACATAATGGGTAAAAATAACAGTAATGGATTTGCACCAAAACGTACCGCAAAGGTTGGCACAGAGCTGCACCCGTTAACGTTAATTGTAAACTCGGCTGAACGATGCTCAGAAATAGAAGCCATATTAGCAGAGCATTCGCTCTTTGCTTCAATTGAAGTTAAAGAACAAGAACCAGAAGATATTCGTGAACTAGACTTTGCACTTAGTAAGTCAACGCCACAAGTATTTGATAAAGTACCAGAGCGCAATGCACCCTGTTTATGTGGTAGCGGTAAAAAGTACAAAAAGTGTTGCGGTTAATTTAATTGACCACTAAATAAGTAGCCTTTCTTATTTCACATGATTTATACCAACCTGCATAAATATTTGAACAATTTATCGAATTAAATCACTCTACAACGTTGTTAAAATTTTTTATTTAGAACACTAGATACAAAAATTTTTGCTTAGTTCTAGCGCAATTTTCTTATTGTTAAATAGACCCCATATATAAGCAGATTGGTATTAAATAAAATGCCACTGACCTTAAGTCAGTGGCATTTTTTAATGCTTTTTAATTATAGGGCTAACTATTTACGTGGTTCATAATCTATTCTAAATATAACGGTATAAAGCACCGGTACTACAATTAATGTAAGTATGGTGGCAAAACCTAGCCCAAACATAATAGTTACTGCCATTGATTGAAAAAATACATCAAATAACAGTGGTATCATACCTAATATAGTGGTGATAGCTGCCATAGCTACAGGACGCACTCGGCTCACACCGGNATACGGCTTGATATGGTTGCTTTCCTTCACGAAGCTCTAAATTTATTTGATCGACCAACACAATTCCATTTTTAATTAGCATACCACTTAAGCTTAACAAGCCAAGCAGCCCCATAAAGCTAAACGGTGTGTTCATAACAAGCAAGCCAGCACTCACGCCAATAATAGCAAGTGGTACAGTTGCCCAAATAACCAGAGGTTGTTTTACCGAGTTAAATAGCAATACAGTTACTGCAAACATGGCTAAATAACCCAGCGGTAACGAGCCAAAAATAGCTTTTTGTGCTTTGCTCGACGATTCAAATTCACCGCCCCATTCCAGCTCATATCCGTGTGGTAGCTTTATGTTTTCTATAGGAGCACGAATACGAGCAAATAGTTTTGCTGGTGTCTCGTCGCCTAAAACATTGTTGTCAGCCATTACCGTGATTGTGCGTTTACGATCGCGGCGCATTATAAGGCTGTCTTCCCACTCAACAACAAACTCATCAACTACCTGTGTGACAGGAACAAACACAGCCAGTACAGGGCTATATATTTGCAAGTCGTGTACGCTTTCTACATTTAAACGCTCGTTTTCAGGTGAACGGGTAATGATAGGTAATAACTGCGTACCATCGCGATACACACCAACTTGTTTACCTGAAAGGCTTGTTAGTAAAACATCATCAAGATCTGATTTACTAATACCCAAGCGCCGCGCTTTTTGCTCATTAAATTGTGGGCGAATCATTTTAGTACGAGCACGCCAATCATTACGTATATTAAATGCCCCATCGTCACTGCCTAATAACTCTTCAGTTTTCGCTGCTAATTGCCTTAAAATAACAGGATCGGGTCCTGAAAAACGTGCTTCTATTTTTGCATCAGTAGAGGGGCCAATTTCCATTGGTTTGATTTTTAATTGAGCAGAAAGGGCATGGTTTACTGAGTAGTCGCGCACTTTTTGCATAATAACAGCAACGGCTTCTCTGTCGGTAACACGTATGATTAACTGCCCGTATGCAGGGTATGATTTTTCTGGCGCGTAAGTCAGCATAAATCGAGGAGCACCTTGACCTACTGTACTTGTTACTTCTTCAACTAAATCTTCATTTTGTAAATAGGCTTCGAGTTGTTTAACACCATCAAGTGTTGAGCGAATATCAGCGCCTTGTTCTTGCCAGTAATCAACATAAAACATAGGCGTATTAGATGCAGGAAAAAACGATTGTTTAACAGAGCCAAAACCAACAACGGCACTGCACAGTAAAACAACCATTAAAATAAGAGTCGTTTTTCTAAAGCGTAAAGATAAGTCTAAAATGGCCTTATAAGAATTAAAAATGATACCTTGATATGGGTCTTCGTCTTCTTGACCTTTATCGTTTTTAAATTCGTTTTCTTTAAACATTAAATTAGCAAAAAATGGTGTTAGTGTAATTGCCGTTATCCAACTTAATAAAAGTGAGATAAATAAAACCCAGAACAAACTGCCGGCAAATTCTCCACTCGCATCAGAACTCAAACCAATTGGCGCAAATGCAGTAACCGCAATAACAGTGGCACCCAATAATGGCCACTTTGTTTGTTCAACAATATTTATTGCCGCTTTTAGTTTTGTTTGACCACGCTTAAGGTTTATAAGTATGCCTTCGGTAACCACAATTGCATTGTCTACTAGCATACCCAAAGCAATAATAAGCGCGCCTAAGGATATACGCTGTAAATCTATAGCAAACAATTTCATGAATATAAACGTACCTAATACGGTAAGAAGTAAAATCCCACCAATTAAAATACCGCTTTTCATACCCATAAATAACAACAGCACAACAATAACAATCGCTATTGCTTCAAGTAGGCTAACAATAAATCCATCAACTGATTTTTCAACTTCTTTTGGCTGGTTATACACCGAACTTATATCAATGCCATGTGGGCGTTGGTATTCAAGTGATGCTAAATGCTCATCTATATGTCTACCAATATCAACTACGTTAACGCCCGAGGTAAACGAAATACCGATTAAAAGTGCTTGCTTATCATTAAAACGAATAATGTTACTAGGGACTTCGGCGTATTCTCTAAAAACCGTTGCTACATCACCTAAATAGATAAGCTCACTTGCACCAGGTTTTGAAATAATAAGCGTTTCGAGTTCTTCTACATCTTTAAATTCACCGGTAGGGTGCAAACGAATCGATTCACTACCCACGCGAATTTTACCCGCGTTAGACACTGTATTTTGTGATTGTAATAATTCAAAAATATGACTTGGGGCAATCCCTAACTGCGCTAATTTACGAGTAGACATTTCTATCATTACTTGCGCTTGTTGCTCCCCAGCAATAGTGACTTTACTTACGCCTTTAACAAGGACTAACTCGCGTTTTAAGTAATCAACATAATCTTTTAGTTCATCATAAGAGTAGCCATCACCGGTCACCGAATACATAACACCATACACATCGGCAAAATCATCCAAAATAGTACTTGGGTAAACACCGCTAGGTAATGAAGGGGAAAGGTCGTTAATTTTACGGCGCATTTCATCCCAAATTTGGCGAAGCTGCTCTTTTCGATAAGTGCTTTTCATTTCGACAGAAATTTGCGATTTACCATTCGATGAAATAGACGTTACGTAATCTACATAGGGAAGTTGTTGTATTGCATTTTCGATTGGAAAAGTAACTTCTTCTTCAACTTGTTGTGGTGACGCGCCAGGGTACATAGTAATAACCATGGCTTTTTTAAGTGTAAATTCAGGGTCTTCTAATTGGCCTAAATCAAAGTACGAAACGCTACCGCCAATTAGTAGCAGTAGCGTAAACATCCAACTAATTACTTTTTTTTCAATGGAGAGTTGTGCAAAGCTCATAATTATAAGCCTCGCTCTTTATTCCATGCTCTTACTTTCATGCCTTCTTTTAATGAATTAACACCAGCAGAAACCACAATTTGGCCTTCTTCAATACCACTTAACACTTCAATACCATCGCGATGTAGTTGACCTACTTTTACCGCTTGTTTGCGAACTTCACTTGTTTGAGGATTAAATATCCATACATAAGCATTATCTTTAATTGACTCTTGTGGCTCAGAAAAAACTGATTCAATCGGTAAAATAGTATAGGCAACTTGTGAGCTAGTAACTTTGCTTAAGTCAATTAGTACACGACCCGTCATGCCGGCAAGTAAATTAAAGTCCTTGGGTAAAGGAAGCGAAAAAACAACTTGGTAAGTAAGTGTTGCTGGGTCTGCTTGGGTATCCCACTCTTTAATATCAAGTGTGTATTCTTTATCGTCAAAGCCATCAAATTTTACGGTTGGGTGGTAGTCGGATCCTTTTTGTAAGCGAGCGACTATTTTCTCTGGTACCTGAATTTCTACATCCATTAAATCGCGTGTTTCTAGGCGTAATATATTTTGCTTAGCTTGAATGTTTTCAAAGTTTTTAACAAATACTTTAGCAACCGTCCCTGAAAATGGCGCGCGAAGTTCACTGTACTCAAGGTTTGTTTCGGCAATTCTAAATGCAGACTCAGCAATTTGCATATTGGCAGTGGCTTCATCTAATTCTGATTGGCTTGTGATTTTTTTCTCAAACAATTGTTCAATACGCCCAAGTTGAGATTTTGCCAGCTCAAAGCGCGCTTTACGTTCGTCAAATTGTAACTGAAAATCTTCAGGGTCAAGTTTTGCCATCAAATCGCCTTTCTCAACGTGCTCGCCAGCAAGTACAGGAAACTTAATCAGTTCGCCATTTACCCTAAAGGCAAGATATGAGCCTTGGTTTGCAACCACTTCAGCAGGAAAACTACGAATGTTTATTTGCGAGTCATGCCCAATGTTAAATAATTTAACTGGGCGAATGGGCTCTTTTTTAACTTGTTGTTCAGGCTCAGAACAAGCTATTAAGCTGAGTAAAGTCGTTGTTAGCAAACATAAACGAAACAGTTGCATTTTTTCTCCGTTGCAAAGATGGCAAAATAATTAAGTGCAGCATACGCTGCAAACATATAAAATAAAAATCATTAAATTTTAGAAACTCAATAAGTTTTATTTATAATGTTGTGGGGGAGTGTATGAAGCTGAATCAATTAATAATTTTAGATGCGATAGTACAAAGCGCAAGCCTGAGCGGAGCAGCTTTAAAGCTACATAAAACACAACCAGCGCTCACTTTAGCAATCAAAAATTTAGAATCTAAAATAGGCTTTGAGTTACTAGATAGAAGTAAGTACAGATTACAGCTCACTGAAAAAGGGCGGATTTTTCACCGAGAGGCTTTGCACTTACTGCATGCTAACGACGAGTTGGGCAAACTTGCTGAGGAATTATCATTAGGAAATGAACCGCAGTTTAGAATTTGTTATGAACAGCTTTGTCATATGCAAAGTTATAATGAGATCATAAGTAATACTTTTGGACTGTTTACTAGCACTGAGTTTAGTTTAACGAGCGGAAAGCGCTTTATCTCGTTAGAGCAAGTTAATAGTGGTCAAGCCGAGCTAGGCATTGGTCCATGGTTTGACTTATTTCATGCAACAGGCGATTTAGAAAGTGTGCCAATAGGTAGGCTTGATATAGGTATTGTAAGTGCTAAAGGTGTGCTCCCTCAAAAACTCACCTATACCGAGCTACAAACATATCCCTGTTTAGCCATGTTTGAAAGCGATTTAAGTATAGATAGCGATAGGTTATCGTACTCAAAAGGCTCTGCAATGATGAAAATAGACGACGTATCAACTTTAAAATCATTTTTACTTTCAGGTGCTGGATGGGCAATGATGAGTTTAGCGCATTGCGCTCCCGAAATTAAAGCGGGCTTACTACAAGAAATACATATAACAGATAGAGAGCATAAGTTTAGTGCGCAAATTAGAGCGTTTAGGCAACATGCAATTCATCATGGTCCTGTAGCGCGTACTATTTGGGATCAATTTAAACAATTAAGTAAGGAATACTCCAGGACCAGTTAACAATGGATATTGATAAAGAAACACTTATTTTTACTGTCATTGGCTCAATACCAGCAGGCTCTGTGGCAAGCTACGGGCAGGTAGCTGCGCTTGCAGGTTATCCTCAAAATTCACGTTTGGTTGGTCGTTTATTAAAAATGATGCCTAAAGATTCGAGTATTCCATGGCATCGCGTAGTAAATAGCCAAGGTAAAATATCGTTCCCTGAGGGAAGCGATAAATACCAAGAGCAACGTGAAAAGCTTTTATCAGAAGGTGTTAGTTTTAAAAGTGATAAAGTGAATATAAAATTGCATCGCTGGATTTAATTATTCAGCATTACATACAGTTAAGTTTAATAAGGATTAATAGACGTGGATTTTAATAAAATAAAGACCGAAAACGAAAAAATAATTTTGAGTTTAAATGGCGAAGTGTGTGATTGGTTGCCCTCTTGCGAATTAACCACCATGAGGAGTCCGAAAGAAATTATAGACCGAGCACTTATTATGAATGCGATGATTAATATTGCTTTTAATGCGCCTATCGAAGATATAAAAAAATATATTAATGATAATAACTTAACAAGCTCATTGTCTGACGCTGAAATAGCTATTTTAGCGTTATCGCAAGACACCATAGAGGAGCAAGACAAAGTAAACTTACATTGGTATTTGGAGTCTCTTTGGTCATTAATTTGGGTTATGAGTAAATTTGATGAGCTTAGTATTAATAAGCCAATCCCTGATGATATGATTGATTACTGCCCAAATTTACAAAATGAAGAAGGTCCTGAAAAATTCACCCAAAATATTCAATTACGTCCTTTTGAAGAAGTTTATTCAATGAGAGATTTATATTATAGAGCCATGTGGTGCGCTAGGCACTTTAATTTAAACGCTAAATCTAACGACAACTTTAATATGAGCCTTATTATGGAGCGCAGACGCGGTTTAACGTGGTGCCTTGATAATGATTCTGACTGGGATAATATTGCGCAAAATACGTAGTAAAAAAATTAACCCGTTTATTACGTATTTAAATAAACCAATTATTTATTAAATATATAGGTATTAAAATGCAAAAGTTGTTTGGATTGTTAACCTTAGTCATACTTGGAGGCTGTTCTTCAGTGTGCCTAGTCGATGAAGAACCAGGCTCTGCAAATTTAAAAGTATACAACTTAAATGCATTTAACGATGATGACAGCCTTAAATTAGAATCCTGTTTAGAACGTTCTCGTTATAGCTATTCACAAGGGCCTATTATTGCTGATTATATACCTTCGGGTATAAATGGTAAGCCGCTTTGTTTATTAAAAAAAGCAAAAAATGATGCAGTAAAAGATAACTTAGTTTTGGTGCAATACGCATACAATAATTTTGAGATAGGCTTACAATACAGCGTGGCTACTTATAAATGCCCTGCAACAGTTAACTTTACCGAGTAATACAGTTAATAAGTAAGGTGATATCCCCGTTGCATTGCATTTATTACGCTCACTTTATGTTGGAATAGGGTTGAATAAAAAATGGATATAATTGAAAAGTCATTAGCTATAGCGCTTAAAGCTTATTCGGGGCAAAAAGATAAAGCGGGTCAAACGTATATTCTACACCCGCTGCGTTTAATGGCAAAAATGGACACAGATGAAGAAAAGGCGGTTGCATTACTTCATGACGTGATTGAGGATTCTGATTACACAGCTGACGACTTGCTAGCACAAGGCATACCATCGAATATAGTTAATGCCGTTCAATGTCTTTCCAAGATTAAAGGTGAAAGTTACGACTTATTTATCAAACGTGTAAAAACGAATAGCCTTGCAGCTAAAATAAAAATTGCCGACATTGAAGACAATATAAATATATTACGTTTAGACACTGTTAACGAAAATGATCTTAGCCGAGTAGCTAAATACCATCGCGCTTGGAAGTCTTTACACAGCACGCTTGGCGGTAATCAGTAATCAGTAATCAGTAATCAGTAATCAGTAATCAGTAATCAGGTATTATTTTTATCATAAGGTCACTACATGCAATGTAATAAGTCGGGTACTGCGATCTTCATTGATTTTTTGATTAGAGGGTTTTCGGCAACAGCCTGTCTATTTATATCAATACTGGCATTGTGGATATTAAGAGGTATAGGAAGCGGTATTCCTGTTGGTACTTTAAGAGGCGACGATCCTATATGGATTGCCTCATTTTTAAGTTGTTGGCTTGTTATACCGGCTATTGCAGNGTAGCCGATATTTTAAAAGGTAGGCGTGCTCGAGTCACTACTTATAGCGTATTTGCTGTTATGCAGAGTATTACTCTTTATTTTTGGGTGAGCTATATGGCTAAACAACCTCACTCAGAAGTAAGTAGTTCTATATTGCCTATGTTGGTCTGGTTATCAATTCCATTAGCTGCGTTATATTACCCTGCATTTTTTTATGGTTTAAACAAAAATATAATAATTAAAGTAGTTATAATCACTTTAATTATTATATTTTTCTGGTTTGTTTAAAAATATTTAAGCGGTAAGGGCTATTTTGAGAATTTATAATAATGGCGATAATATCTATACTGGCGCGCTCCAATGCGGTGGCGGGTTTGATGCTTATTTGCAAATTGAACTATCTGACATCGAAGTTAAAAGTATCCAGTTTATTAAGTTAAAAGCAATGAATGTTGGTTTGAGTAGTGTGGTGTCTGTTGATAAAATAAAAGAGTCGGTTGAACTCGCTCTGCAATCATTTATTAATAAAACAGGTAAGATTTATTTTATCAAAACGGTCAGTTATATCCCCAACGATTCAACGCATTATCATTTATATTCCCGTATTGTTTATGAAATATTAAATCGTATTTATACAAATAGTAAATTTAACTGAAAATGAAATTGAGTGAATAACAATCAAGTAGATCAACTTGAAGGCTGCTCGTAATATGGATTTTTTTTATTGGTTTATTATTGATTTTTTAATGGATAATATATGAATGAATGCAAAAAATAAAAAAGACATATCGAGTCGTCATCCGGATGATTACGCGCATATGAGCTTAGATGCCCAACAAAGGCTGCTTTTTACAAAACGAATCCCCAAAAATAAACGAGAACAAATAATTCTAAAAGTAGCCACAGACTACATGGGTAACCGTTTATATTTTTTGTGCTACTTATTTGGTTTTATTGCCTTTATGCCATGGGTGGCATCAGGTTGGTTAGGCTTAATTTTTACTGTGAGCGGTAAGGGTTATGTTCTTTTTCGTTATATTCGTATGGACGATTCATTTACTGAGCGCATAAAGTATGAAAGGGAGTCGCCTGTAAAGTCAATTAGCCAAATACATAATGAACATGTAATAAATGGCTTGTTGTTAAGTACATGCTCTATAGCATTAAATGGCTTCGTATTTTTAATACTTTTTATAATAAAAAAATAGTTATCACGTGTAGTAAATTTGCATGCTTGATTTTAAAATTAGGAAATATATGATTGTTTACATTGATATGGACGATGTTCTTTGTAATTTTACCGAGACTGCGAATCAAGATCTTAAATTAAATCCGGCGATTCAATTTCCTCAATCTCAATATGGTTTTTATACTAAATTACGTCCTTTGCCTGGTGCAATTAACGCCGTTAACGCTTTATTAGATTCTGATAAATACACACCTTATATTTTAACTGCTCCGTCAGTAAAAAATCCGTTATGTTATACCGAAAAACGCATTTGGGTTGAGCAGCACTTAGGTTTTGAAATGGTAAATAGATTAATTATCAGCCCTAACAAAAGTTTATTAAAAGGGCAGTACTTAATAGATGACAATCATACAGGACGTTGCCAAAGTGAATTTGAAGGTAAATTGTTACACTTTGGTACTTCACTTTATCCCGACTGGGCGTCAATTAGAAAATATTTAGAGGTGTAGTATTAAGTGTATATTTATAAGTAAATATAATCGACCTTCATTTACAACAGACGATTATGAATTATTTGACCTTATAGATGATTTTTTATCTGAGTGGAAAATAAAAAGGAATAACTAGGACATAGTTGTCCGAGTATTACCTCAGCAATTAAGCAAGTTATTAAATTTATAACTAAACTAGACAGCCACTCTAATTATTAACCCAAGAAAGTGAAAATTTAGGATGGATGTCTAGTTTATTCTCGGTCCTTGTTTGATTTCTTGTTATATTTCAAGAACTCATCAAGTAACCGAGCTGCTTCCTGACCTCTTTCGCTGGAACAATAAACCTATGGCCAACATCTGTTTTAACAACTAAATCACCAAATTCATTAAGGTTTGTAGGAGCACCATTAAGATTTTTTTTAACAACATTAAATGAGAATGCTTGACCAGGTTCGAGCACTACATTTGGTAATGGATAATCAGTAAACCCTTCATACAATAATTTTGCACAGTAATCTTTACCTACGTAATCAATCTGAAACCCACGAATGAAAACCTTAAGGATTGAATGGTTTTCTACCTCAATATTCATACCTTGTTGTCGCCCAGTTATCGGGTTGTCAGCAAATGATATACTCAATTTAATCTTGAGACGTGGCTTAGTTAGTTTGTCATTTACAAAATTTAAACCTAGTAACGCCGCAGTTAAAGCAATACTAGAGACTATTGGTTCTATTTCGATTGGTTTATTAGTATTCCAGTTACTATCAATAAGCCACCAAACAGAAGCGAATAAGGCAAATATGTTTGCTGTAATGGCAAGTACAAATCTAATATTATTTTTTATGAATTCACAAATATTATTCACCAAACCTCACCTGAAACATAACGAGCCTGTAGATTAACTCGTTTTTTTATTTATTTTTATTGATAAACAAACCATAGCTGAGTTCCTATTTTGGTTCAATCGATTACTGTATTTTATGCAGAATATAAAGTGGGAGTTTGGTGTTGTTTTAATTGGCGTTTTGGAC
>NZ_AUTQ01000151.1 GCF_000498095.1 Pseudoalteromonas sp. TB64 | reverse complement strand
TAACGAGCCTGTAGATTAACTCGTTTTTTTATTTATTTTTATTGATAAACAAACCATAGCTGAGTTCCTATTTTGGTTCAATCGATTACTGTATTTTATGCAGAATATAAAGTGGGAGTTTGGTGTTGTTTTAATTGGCGTTTTGGACAGGATTACGGGTACTTGAGTGGCTTTTATTTAGGGTAAAAGGGCTTAACCTTCTTAATGCATCGTGTTTTGCAACTTTTCTATATTATGAACAAGGCAATACAGTTGCCATTGCGCATTCACTTTTGTTTGACCCCGTAAGGTCAATTTATTCATGCCTTTATTCACTGTAATGTTCCGCTTTTTATTTAAAGGAAAGCGAGTCGTTTGCCATTCTTTAATAAATAGCAATCGTCGTCCGATTGGGCTGTCTATTTTTACTTTCATTATGTCTACATAGCTCAGCTTTTTGAGTGATTAATTATTTATAACAATGAACACTTCATACTGTTTTAGTTGGCTTTTTTCGCAAAAATTAGGATGGGTGTCATGCTAATTTCTTACCACGCGTCAAATCCCGATAAATCGAGTTTATTTTCGACAATATAACAAAGGGCATACTCAAAAGTGCCAGGCAGAATTTGCTCAGCGAAATTGATAGGAATGAATTTATTTTGACAGGATAAGTCAGGCTTGACTTCTCACCCAAAGAAAGTGCCATAACAGTTTACCGTGGGTGAATAATATCTATTAGATCACAGCGAACAGATGGATTTAAGGTTAAAAAGCAACCAACCAAGAATAGTTGGATACGTTCCTAAAAAGAGTAATTCTACAGCCTCAACGCCTAAATAAGAGGCGGATAATAGCTGGCTAAAATTAGTGAGGCACGAACGAAAGCCAGCTGTTAGGCGTCCTGCTTGATTTTCTTGTTATAACCCGCAGGCTACCCAACAAATTCTTTAAAACTATACTCACCTTCGGTAATAAGGTTTTCTTTGACCATTTCCTCAAACCAATTATTTAGGGCCGCTTTCATTAACTCCATAGAACCTTTCCATACAGGTTTGATATGTTTTACCCATAGTTCTATTTCCTTAGAAGTATAAACACTATCTTTACACATCACTTTGGCTATTTTAAGTATGTTTTCTGCGCTTTCTTTATCTATAACTTTGTCGGGAATTGACCAATGAGCCTTTCCAAGGCAATCAGTGTAGAAACCAATTTGTTTTAGGTTGTCTAAAAGTAATGGATGTTCAGTCTTTTCACCAAATAATGATTTAAACTCTTCAAGCTGATTTGCCCCACTTGAAACTAAAGATGGAAATAACCACATAACATTTTTTTTGGTGTGAGAGCGATAAGCTCTCCATGCGTCTTTAACTTGATCACCATTTTTAGCTAATGCAAGTTCTCGTAAAATACTTACTTTACCTGACTCTTCGATTGATAAAATAGATAAAGAAATAGCCGAAGGAAATCGATTTAAATTAAATAATATTTCAGCATCTTCGATTAAACGTCGAGCATTATCATTCGCAGCATTCATTCCTTCTGCGATCTGAGCAGGCTTTAATGAATTTTTCCATTGACCTAATCCTTTAGACACGAGTACCTCACTAGAAAGGGTTATAACGAGCCTGTAGATTAACTCGTTTTTAAATTTGTTTTTATTGATAAACAAACCATAGCTGAGTTCCTATTTTGGTTCAATTGATTACTGTATTTTTACGCAGAATATTGAAGTGTTTAATATTGTTTTAATTGGCGTTTTGGACGGGATTACGGGTACTTGAGTGGCTTTTATTTAGGGTAAAAGGGCTTACCCTTCTTAATGCATCGTGTTTTGCAGCTTTTCTATATTTTGAACAAGGCAATACAGTTGCCACAGCGTAAAATAAAGGCATTCACTTTGCTTTGACCTCGTAAAGTCAATTTATTCATGCCTTTATTCACTGTAATATTCCGCTTTTTATTTAAAGGAAAGCCGGTTCGATACAGCCGAGTCGTTTGCCATTCTTTAATAAACAGCTATTGTCGTCCGATTCGGCTATCTATTTTTGCTTTCATTATGCCTACATGGCTCAGCTTTTTTACGTGATTCATTATATAAAAATGAACACTTCATACTGTTTTAGTTGGCTTTTTTCGTAATAATTAGAATGGGTGTCATCCTAATTATCCTAATTATCCTAATTATCCTAATTATCCTAATTACTACTTGTTATGAAGTTGATAGTATTTTCAACATTTTAGATATGCTTTTAGGGCAGACTTCCCCCATTAATTCAGGGTTTGCAAGTGGATATATAACCTTCGACTTCTTCATAATTAATATCATCACGACATTCAATGAAATTTGCCCATTCTTCAAGTTCATTACTAGAAATCAAATTTGAATTGTACTTTCTTAGAACTGTTATAAGTATTTCATTGTTAATTTTAATTAACTCTAATTCACTATCAAATGGATAATTAACCAGTTCTAAAAATGCTTCATTACGATGAAGTCCAAAAGTTACAATCTCTTCTAATGCATCAACTCTATTCATATATGTACTTCATAACGAGCCTGTAGATTAACTCGTTTTTTTATTTATTTTTATTGATAAACAAACCATAGCTGAGTTCCTATTTTGGTTCAATCGATTACTGTATTTTATGCAGAATATAAAGTGGGAGTTTGGTGTTGTTTTAATTGGCGTTTTGGAC
>NZ_AUTQ01000150.1:15265-31599 GCF_000498095.1 Pseudoalteromonas sp. TB64 | reverse complement strand
AACTTGGTTATCGAGAAATGAAACAAACCTTACTAAATAGTCACTTCACGCTACGCAGCAAGAAACCTGAGATGATAGCGCAAGAATTATGGGGCGTAATGTTGAGCTATAACTTGCTCCGATACCAGATGGTGAAAATGGCGCAGAAAAAGTCTGGAATATATGCAAAACACCTGAGTTTTACGACGTGTGCTATTAGTATTATTAACCTTATTCATACAATGTTTATAGAAAATGCAGGACGGATACCTAAATCAATAGAGCAATTACAAGCTCAAGTTGAACATCACATATTGCCGATAAAACGGGAGCGGGCGTATCCGAGGTGTGTGAAACCAAAACCCAGTAAATACCCCAATAAAAAACGCCAGTCAGCTGTTAACTGACTGGCATTAACCTTTAGGTTGGCATTTTTGTTTCTGTTCTATATATTCCACATCAATTATTCTAAAAACACTTGTTTGGCTAAATTAGCAACAAAAATTGTTCGTTTATTCAGTAAATACTGAAAAGTTTGAATTAAAAGCTTGTAACAACTAGTGTTTGTAGATATACCTATAAATATTCGCGCCGCTTATGTCGGCAAAACACATTTTTAATATTTGGTTAGAAATAGGCAACTATGGGCAAATCGCTAGTAATTGTAGAGTCACCTGCTAAGGCTAAAACAATTAATAAATATTTAGGTAATGACTTCATCGTAAAGTCCAGTATTGGACATGTACGAGATTTACCTACTTCAGGTTCGAGCAAAAACAAAGTGCCGGCAACTAAAACGCCTGCAGAAGTTCGTAAAATGGAACCTGAAGAAAAAGCAGCGTATAAAAAGCAACGAGATTATACCAATTTAGTCGCGAGAATGGGTATCGACCCTAATCAAGGCTGGGATCCGCATTACGAAATACTGCCAGGTAAAGAAAAAGTTGTTCAAGAATTGCAAAAATTGGCAGAAAATGCAGACCAAATATATCTCGCAACGGATTTGGATAGAGAAGGGGAAGCAATAGCTTGGCACCTTCAAGAAATCATTGGTGGAGAGCCTGAAAAGTATAAGCGTGTAGTCTTCAACGAAATTACTAAAAATGCTATACAGCAAGCGTTCGAAACACCCGGTGAGCTAAATACCGATATGGTATTTGCTCAACAAACACGACGCTTTTTAGACCGTGTTGTTGGCTTTATGGTATCGCCATTACTGTGGGCAAAGGTAGCGCGTGGACTTTCTGCAGGTCGAGTTCAATCGGTAGCTGTGCGTTTATTGGTTGAACGTGAGCGCGAAATTAAAGCTTTTATCCCAGAAGAGTTCTGGGATATTCATGCTGATGTTAAAAATACCGAGTCAGAGTTACGCTTAGAAGTAACCAAACAAGCTGACAAGCCATTTAAGCCAGTAAATGAAGCTCAGGCTAGTGCAGCAGTAAAAAGCCTTGAGAATGCAGAATACAAAGTTATAAGCGTTGAAGAAAAACCAAGTAAAAGTCGCCCAAGTGCACCTTTGATTACTTCAACCATGCAACAAGCAGCGAGCACGCGTTTAGGTTATGGCGTTAAAAAAACCATGATGTTAGCTCAGCGTTTGTATGAAGGTGGCTATATTACTTATATGCGTACTGACTCAACTAATCTGTCAAAAGATGCCGTTGCTATGTGTCGCGAATATGTAACAGAGCAATTTGGTGAAAATTACTTACCTAAAGATCCAATTAGTTATAGTTCTAAAGGTAATGCCCAAGAGGCGCATGAAGCTATTCGCCCATCTAGTGTTACCGTGCTTTCTGGTCACATTGAAGGCGTAGATGCGGATGCTAAAAAGTTATACGAGCTTATTTGGCGCCAGTTTGTAGCGTGTCAAATGGTTCCTGCTGAATACGATTTAACAACATTAACTGTTGCGGCCAACGACTTTCAACTTAAAGCGAAAGGACGTGTACTTCGTTTTGATGGTTGGACTAAAGTTCAGCCGGCAGTGCGCAAAAAGAACGAAGAAGATCAATCACTACCACCCGTTACATTAGGTGAGACATTGACGCTTGTAGAGCTTGACCCTAAACAACACTTTACCAAGCCGCCTGCGCGCTTTAGTGAAGCGAGTTTAGTAAAAGAGCTTGAAAAACGTGGTATTGGTCGTCCTTCAACGTATGCATCTATTATTTCTACCATTCAAGACCGTGGGTATGTGCGTGTAGAAAACCGACGTTTCTTTGCCGAAAAAATGGGTGAAATTGTTACTGACCGTTTAGTTGAGAACTTCACTGATTTAATGAACTTTGATTTTACAGCTAAGATGGAAGGTCGCTTAGATGACATCGCCGAAGGTGAGCGTGTTTGGACTGAAGTACTTGATAAGTTTTATGCTGATTTTTCAACACAACTAAATGTTGCGAAAGACGAACCAGATCAAGGCGGCATGCGTCTTAATGAAATGGTTGAAACAGACATTGAATGCCCTACATGTAGTCGTAAAATGGGTATTCGTACCGCATCTACGGGAGTGTTTTTAGGTTGTACAGGTTATAACCTGCCGCCTAAAGAGCGTTGCACGACAACAATGAACTTAGTATCGGGTGACGAAGCAGTTGCAGCTGATGTTGAAGATGTTGAAACCGAAATATTAATGCAAATGAAGCGTTGTCCAATTTGTGAAACAGCAATGGATTCCTACCTAATTGACGAAACGCGTAAACTACATGTATGTGGTAATAATCCAGCATGTAAAGGTCACGTTGTTGAAGAGGGTACCTTTAAAATTAAAGGTTACGATGGGCCAATTATCGAATGTGATAAATGTGGCGCTGATATGGAATTAAAGTCTGGTCGCTTTGGTAAATACTTTGGCTGTAATAACGACGAGTGTAAAAACACTCGTAAGTTACTCAAAAGTGGTGAAGCAGCTCCACCAAAAGAAGATCCAGTTCACATTACAGAATTAGAATGTGAGAAATCAGATGCGTATTTTGTATTACGTGATGGTGCTGCAGGTATATTCTTAGCCGCTAATACATTTCCTAAATCACGTGAAACCCGTGCACCTAAAGTTGAAGAGTTGAAGCGTTTTAGAGAGCGTATATCACCTAAGTTTTATTACTTAGCAGACGCGCCAGTAAAAGACCCTGATGGTAATCTTGCTGTTGTTCGTTATAGCCGTAAAAATAAGTCTCAATATGTAATGACTGAAGTTGACGGTAAAGCAACGGGCTGGACTGCACACTATGAAGCAGGTAAATGGGTAGAAGAGGCGAAGAAAAAAGCGGCGCCTAAAAAGAAAGCAGCTGCTAAAAAAGCCCCCGCTAAAGTAAAACCTAAGGCGAAAGCTAAAGCTAAAAAAGAAGATGAATAAGCAGGTCACTGCCTATTTATAACTTTTTATAAGTTATAAAAAAACCGGAACGCACATCTTGTGTCGATTCCGGTTTTTTTTGTATCTATTCTATATGTACTTCGCAATGGCTTTGTTAGCCGTACATACAAATATAATTAAATTTTTACAGAAGATACTTTTTTATAGCCTTCTGATTCAAGCTCATCATTTACGCACTTTAATACATATGCATTTAGCTCTTGGTTGCTTACGTCGTCATCTTTAGCCCAGTTAACACACATTTCTGTGTATTCTTTTATTGTTTCGGCTGAAGCGTTTGTTGCATCGTCTGCTACTGCATAAGTTGCAGATACTGCAAATAAAGGTGCTACGATTAATGCTAGCAATGCTTTGTTCATTCGTTTATTCCTAAAAAAATGTTGTGACGACCGAATTACGCTGTTTAAGTTGGAGCGTAAAACAATAGTGCCCAATACAGAACCGTTCTGTTGGTATGCTGATTTTTAAACGAATTTGAAATAAAAGATAACGAAATATTTTTATCGTGAAGATGAGTAATTTACTTACCTGTATTCTCACACTATTGTGTAAAAATGGTTTATAAGCTAAGGTCGCTTTTTTAAACGAGAAGATGAACCAATGTCATCACCCATACCGAATAAAACCCCTCGCCAAGCTAATAAAATAGAGCATGCATTAGAGTCGTTTATTTTTAAAGGACGATGGCTTCTTGCTCCATTTTTTGTTGGTTTATTATTTGCAATTATTCTATTGTTAATAAAGTTTTTTAAACAACTTTATTTGATGGGCATCGCGACATTTACAGCAACAAATCAAGAATTACTCGTTGGTATTTTAACTTTAGTTGACACTGCATTATTAGCAGGGTTGCTACTTATTATTATATTTAGTGGTTACGAAAATTTTGTTTCTAAACTTAATGTGGATAACCACGAAGACAAACCATCTTGGATGGGGAAAGTTGGATTTTCAGGACTGAAAATGAAACTGATAAGCGCTATAGTGGCTATTTCAGCTGTTGAGTTATTAAAAGTATTTATAAACTCTGGGGCACTTTCAAGTGATGAGCTACTTTGGAAAGTTATTATCCATGTTACATTTGTTATGTCTGGCGTTTTATTTGCGTTAACTGACTATTTAAATAGTAAAACTCAAAGTCATTAAAATTATAAACAATAACTAAAAGCCCAAGTAATTTACTTAGGCTTTTAGAGGGTGCTGCTCTTTCAGGAATGTAATTTGTTCAATCTAGGGCGCGATTTTATCGCGGCATGTGGTTTGTAACCTAGTGAGCCCGATAACTGCCCCTGAGTTATCCTATTGGCTTACATGCATGAACGAATAAGTAAACACCGTAAATTTCCTCGTCTTGCTCACGCACTTTACTTACATTTTTGTAGGTAATAAAGAGTCAACCCCTTTAAGTCGAGGTCAAGGGGAGAGCATGTTTGGTATTTATCCCGCGTTATCGCCTAATAATGGGAATCCCCCTACATAGGATCTACCTTGCCTAAACACCATACATACAGCTGAAAATTTAACCTCGAAAGATAAACATACCCTAGTTTTAGCTAGTAATTTTAAAGTGGAACCTTAATCTATTGAAGCTATTAACATTGCGAGTAAAAGCATGCATAAGGCTCAAAAGTGATTTGATTATTACTAAATTTAGCATTGTGATGGCTAAGCTCGGTGTGTTCTTTAGTAATTGATAATGCCATATTAATTACTAATTGTTGGGAGCTAAGATTAAACATACAAAGCATTTTTTGTGCACCAAGTGTTCTATAAAAAGCAAGTATTGGTTCTGGCGTATCAATAAATTCAATATCACCTTCGATTAATGTAGGTTGTTTTTTTCGCCATATCATAAACTCGCGGTATGCATTCAGAATTGAATTACTGTCGTTTGTTTGAAGTGCTACAGATTGGTGCTTATGCGCGTCATCTATTGGTAACCAAGGCTTTGTTTCACTAAATCCGGCATATTGCGTGTCTATTTGCTCCCAAGGCATCGGTGTTCTACAGCCATCACGACCTTTAAAGCTGGGCCAAAAAGTTATTCCGTATGGGTCTTGTAAATCATCAAAGGCAACATTTGCTTCACCTAGACCTAGCTCTTCTCCTTGATACATACAGACGCTGCCACGTAGAGAAGCAAGTAGGGCGGTTAACATTTTACATTGCTTAGGGTTAATTTCGTCGTTTTCACTCCAGCGGCTTGCCACACGTTCTACATCGTGGTTACTAAAAGCCCAACACGGCCAGCCCTCAAGCATATGCTGTTCTAGGGTTTGAACCGTACTTCTAATGTACTCACTTGAGCAATCATTTGTTAAAAGTTCAAAACTGTAACCCATATGAAGTTTATCACCGCCTTGCGTATATTCGGCCATCGTGGCTAATGAATCCTCTGATGATATTTCGCCTAACGATACCGTACCAGGGTATTTATTAAGTAATGAACGAATATCTTGCATAAACTCAATATTTTCTGGCTGAGTATTATTGTGATAATGATACTGAAATGCATATGGGTTATCTTCGCTAAAACCTCGACCTTGGCGTTTTTCTTTTGGTTTTGCTGGATTATCGCGAAGTTGTGCGTCGTGGTAGCAAAAATTAATGGCGTCAAGTCTAAATCCATCCACTCCTTTTTTAAGCCAAAATTCTACATTATCAAGTACAGCTTGCCTAACATCCCGGTTGTGGAAATTAAGATCTGGTTGCTCGGTTAAAAAATTATGTAAATAGTATTGCCCGCGCCGAGGCTCCCATTGCCAAGCTCCACCACCAAAAATAGAAAGCCAATTATTTGGAGCTGTTCCATCTTCTTTAGCATCGGCCCATACATACCAATCAGCTTTATCGTTTGTTAAATTATTACGGCTATCTAAAAACCATTGATGTTGATCAGAAGTATGGCTTAATACCTGATCAATAATTATTTTAATATTACGATCATGTGCCTGGCTTATAAGCTCATCAAAATCGTTTAAATCGCCAAATAACGGGTCAATATCGCGATAATCGCTAATATCGTAGCCAAAATCCTTCATTGGTGATTTAAAAAATGGTGAAATCCAAATAGCATCAATGCCTAAGCTTTTAATGTAATCAATACGATTAATTATCCCTTTTAAATCTCCAATACCATCGTTGTTGCTATCTTGAAAGCTACGCGGATAAACCTGATAAATAACCGCACCTTTGTACCACTGCTTTTGGGCCATGCTTTTTTCCATCATTCCACACCGTATTTGTTTATTTTCTTGTGATTATGGATTAATCACCTTATTTGCAAAAAGCATACGTGAAGCTTGTGAAACTGTAAAAAGCCTGCATACGTATGCATTAAAATAAATACAATAAAATGATTAAAAATAAATACTTAGAACATCTTTATGATAATTAATTAATTCGATAATAGTTTACCAATTTAAAGTTTCAGTATTTCATTGCTAAAAAAATAACATAACAGATTGTAATAAAAGGGGAATATATTTGAAGCTTTACACAAAATGGTCTGACCAATTAAGCATCTAGTTTATTTGGAATGTCTTACATTTAAAATAGTAGCGTTAGTTCATTTCATTTTGTTTACATATGAGCAAGTGAGCTATAAATATTATAATGAAGTAATTTAATCAGTGGTTGCTAATGCTTAGTTGAAATTAATTTTAAATGCAATAAAATCAGTTGCTTAATTATAATTTTTTGATGTCAACGTTAATGTGAAAGCATGCTATTACTGTTGAATACGTATGCATAAATTTGTTAATAAAATAAACAAGGCGTTAATATTCATCCTGACAACAAAATTAACTCGTCTTGTTTGGCTATCACTCAAACATTAATCGCGAGTATCACAATATGGGTAACGGGAAAACATTATGTCTATGTTCAAACCAAGTATATTAACTTTGGCATTAACAGCTGCAGGCTTATCATGCTTTGCTACACAAGCTGCTCAAGAAGATACAATAAAAAAAGATGAATTAGAGGTTATTGAAGTTAAAGGCTTTCGTGGCAGTGTAGTTGAATCAATCAACACTAAACGCTTTTCTACACAAGTTGTTGAGTCTATATCAGCTGAAGATATTGGTAAACTACCAGACTCTTCGATTGCAGAGTCTATTGCGCGTTTACCTGGTTTAACAGCTCAGCGCCTTGATGGTCGAGCGAGCCGAGTAACGATTCGTGGTTTTGGCGAAAACGAAAGTGGCACTACATTTAACGGTCGCGAACAGGTATCGATTAGTGATAACCGTGGTGTTGAGTTCGATCTTTACCCATCAGAAATAATGAGTGGCGTAACTGTTTATAAAACGCCAAGCGCAAATATAGACGCTGAAGGTATTGCTGGTGTTATTAACATGCAAACAGTTAAACCTTTAAGTAAAGGTGAGCGTGTTATACAGGTTAATGGCCAATATGAGCAAACTAGTTTTGAAAAACTAAACCCCGATGGTAACGACGATGGTTTCCGTGGCACCATTTCTTATATCGATCAGTTTGCTGACGATACCATTGGTGTAGCAATTGCTTTAAATACGATGAGCTCTCCAAATCAAGAAAAACGCTGGAACTCATGGGGGTACCCAGAGTTTACAAATAACGGAAATGATTATTCAATATTAGGTGGTGCAAAACCTTACGTGCGTTCATCCACACTTGAACGTGACTCTGCAATGCTTGTATTAGAAGCAGCCCCTAACGATAAGCTACATATGACGTTTGATGCATTATATGTAGATTTCACTGATGAAAAAATACTTCGAGGTATAGAGATCCCATTTGCTTGGGGACAAGGTGTCATTGATCCTACAAGTATTGAAGTTGATGAAGCATCTGGCTTTATTACAAGCGCGACCTCACAAGGGCAGCGTGTTGTTGTTCGTAATGATTATGAAGAACGTAAAGCTGAGTTAACTGCATTTGGCTTTAATACTAAATATGATATTGATGATTCATGGTCTATAGAATTTGATGCAAGCTACTCACAAGTAGATCGTAAAATTTGGAGTATTGAGAGTTATTCAGGTACAGGACGTGGTGACTCACGTGGTGTTGCTGATAACTTAGGTTATATATTTAACGGCGGTAATACAGGGGCTACATTTTCACATGAACTTGATTACAGTGATTATAGCTTAATTCAGTTAGGTGGTCCGCTTTCGTGGGGTGCAAGTTCTGCACTTAATGATAAATACGGTATAACGGGTACTGAGTACGAAAATCAAGCGCAAGATGGTTTTATCAACGCGCCTACAATTGATGATGAACTAACAACGCTCAAATTTGCCGCATCTAAAGTACTTGAAAATGATTACTTAAGTTCGATTGAATTTGGCTTATCGTATCGTGAACGTGAAAAATCTAAGAGCTCTGAAGGTTACTTTATGACGCTATCTGGTTTCTCCCTAAACAATCCGGGTATGCTTGGCGTACCTGAACAATACCGTAATGGCAGTGTTGATTTAGGCTTTATTGGCATGGGCGCTATGATTGCTTATGACACCAATGGTCTTGTTGATGACGGTTACTACGATTTACTCGCAGAGAGCTTGACTAACCCAAGCCATGCAACTAAATCTTGGACTGTTAAAGAAGAAGTTACCTCAGCTTTTATTCAAGCAAATATAAATGCAGAAGTTAATGGGTTAGCGCTGACAGGTAATGTAGGCGTTCGTTATATTCAAAGTGAGCAATCGTCGCAAGGTAATGCGTTTGGTTCTGTTAATGGTTTAGTTTTAACATCACCAACAGATATTAGTCACGATTACTCAAATGTATTGCCTAGCTTAAACTTGTCATTAGCACTTGATGATCAGCAAACAGTTCGTTTTGGTGCAGCTAAAACTATTTCTCGCCCACGCTTAGATGAAATGAATGCGTCAGTTAACGCTTCATATAACCAAACACCAGACGAGAATGGTAACTACTGGTCTGTATCGGGGGGAAATCCAGAGCTTGAAGCGAAAGAAGCGACAGGTTACGACCTTACTTACGAAAACTATTTTAGTGATGAAGGCTACTTCTCAACTGCATTTTTCTATAAAGATTTAACACAGTGGATTTTTGACGGCACGTATGAAATTGACATGACGGGTGTTGAAGACCCTTCAACAGGTCAGTTACCAGCAACTTCAGCGGGTACTGGTAGCGGTAAAGTAAACGGTGGCGGAGGGGATCTTTGGGGCTATGAGTTATCGCTTGCGTTACCTTTTAAAATATTTCACCCGTCACTTGAAGGGTTCGGCATTATTGCTAGTCATACTGGTATAGAGTCAGATATTGAAGATCAAAACGGCAATGAATATGAGCTACCTGGGCTTTCAGATAAAATTCAAAGCTTAACCGTTTACTATGAAATGCATGGTCTGCAATTACGTACGAGTATGCGTAAACGTAGTGCGTTTAAAGGCGATGTGTATGGTCTTGGTTTTAATACTGATCAAGTTGATATTTTAGGTGAAACAATTTGGGACGTTCAAGCCGGTTATGATTTCAGCGAAGCTGGTATTACAAGCCTTGAAGGTTTATCTGTTCACTTCCAAGTACAAAATTTAACGGAAGAACCATTTACGTCGCTTTCTGGAGACAATGCTCTACAAGTTCGTGATTACCAAGATTATGGACGTACCTACTTATTGGGCTTTAGTTACAAGCTTTAATAAAATTGTGTATATAAGCTCTTGTAAATTACTACAAGGGCTTTTTTATCGTTACTTTACCTAACCGATTAATCATATTCGATTTAATAAAAACGTGGATAATAATATGAAACCAGTAAAACACGTCGTAATAGCCGGTGGTGGTACTGCAGGTTGGATAACTGCAGCATTGCTTAATAAAGTGTTAGGGAAAGTAATTAATATCACATTAATAGAATCATCTGCTATTGGTACTGTGGGTGTGGGGGAAGCGACTATCCCTCCTATTTTGCAACTTAATAATGCACTAGGTATTAACGAGCAAGAGTTTATAAACGCGACTAACGCGACAATCAAACTAGGTATTGAGTTTGAAAACTGGAAAAAAACATCGCACAGTTATATGCATGCTTTTGGTGCAATTGGAAAAGACTTCCCGTTTTGTGACTTCTATAATTTTTGGCTAAAAGGGCAAATACAGGGCAGTAAAGATGAACTCTGGGATTTTTCATTAAATTATCAGGCGGCAAAAAATCATAAATTTTCCCCTATTAACAGTATTCCTAATACACAATTGCCAGGCATTAGTTATGCGTATCATTTTGATGCAACCCTGTATGCTGAGTTTTTAAAACGTCTTGCTATAAAGCGCGGTGTAAATCATATAGATGCCAAAATAGGTAATATCACACAATGCCCAACAACAGGTAATGTAAAAGCAATCAGACTTGATGATAGCAAGCAAATAACAGGGGATTTATTTATAGATTGCACAGGGTTGTGCGCACTATTAATTGGGCAAACGCTAAATACAGGGTTTATTGATTGGTCACATTATTTACCGTGCGACAGGGCAGTTGCGGTGCAAACAAAATCAAACGACGAGTTAAAACCTTATACCCGCTCAATTGCGCATAATGCAGGCTGGCAGTGGCAAATTCCGTTGCAAAGCCGAATAGGCAACGGCTTAGTATATTGCAGTCGTTATTTATCTGATGATGATGCAAAGCAGTTGTTACTTAATAACTTACCAAGTGACCCAATAACAGAGCCTCGATTAATTAAATTCAAAACAGGACGTCGAATCAAACAATGGCACAAAAATGTAGTTGCGATTGGTTTATCGAGTGGCTTTTTAGAACCACTGGAATCTACAAGCATTCATTTAATTCAAACCGCAGTTACACGGCTCATTAAATTATTTCCGCATGATGAAATAAGTGATGTATTAGTGGATGAATTTAATAAACAAAGTGTGGCTGAAATAGAGCATATACGCGATTTTATTATATTGCATTACAAACTAACTAAGCGGGAAGATTCTCTATTTTGGCGACAATGCATGCAAATGAGTGTCCCAGACTCATTGACCCATAAACTTAATTTATTTAAGCAAACCGGTAAGATAATACGCGAAAACGATGAGTTATTTGCTGAAATTGCATGGCAACAAGTGATGATTGGGCAAGGCTTAATACCTAGTGATTATTGTACTATTGTTGACTCCCTAACGGAGGAGCAGTTAAGTGATTTATTCATTAACTTAAAAACATTAATAAATTCGACCGTTGAAAAACTTTCGACTCACAAAGAGTTTATAAGCAGTATTAAAAGGGCATTATAATGAGACTTATAAAACAAATACTTTTACTGTTTTTATGTACTCTATCAAGCACTTCTTATGGACTGAATGTCGAGCCATCTAATTGGTGGGTGGGCATGAAAAAAAACACAATAACTTTAATGTTACATGAGCCAAATATTGCAAATACCCAGTTTAAGCTTTTACCTTATAAAGAGGTTGAATTAACCAAAATTACGCGTACCGGAAATCCTAATTACATATTTTTACATGTAACCATAAGCGATAAAGCCCAAGCGGGTTCTTTAAAATTTAATAGTCGTAATAATAATTTCAGTTTTCCCTTGTTGGATAGAAAAAAGCACAGTGCTGAGCGTCGAGGTTTTAGCAGCGCAGATACACTTTATTTAATTAACCCAGATCGTTTTGCTAATGGTGACAAAAAAAATGACACTGTGAACGGTATGTTGGAAGCGATAAATCCAACATTTAAAGGGGGGCGACATGGTGGTGACATTCAGGGTGTTATTAACGCGTTACCATATTTAAAGGATTTAGGCGTTACACAGTTATGGTTAACTCCTGTGCTAGAAAATAATATGCCCGATTACTCCTATCATGGTTATGCTATTACCGACTTTTATAAAGTGGACCCGCGCATGGGTTCAAACTCACTTTATAAGTCACTTTCTGCAAAGGCTAAAGAACAAGGGATTGGTCTTGTTATGGACATGGTGCTAAATCATATTGGCTCCAGACACAAATGGATGAGAGATAAACCAACACAAAATTGGATTAATTTTGGTGGTGAATTTAATAATGGTAAAAATGCGACAAGCCATGCTCGTCAAACAATCCAAGACCCACACGCAAGCGATTATGATAAACGCCAGTTTAACGATGGTTGGTTTGTAGCAAGCATGCCTGATTTAAATCAACGGCAGCCACTTTTAAGTGAATATTTAATTCAAAATGCTATTTGGTGGATTGAATACGCTGATCTAAGCGGTATTCGAGTCGATACATATTCATATTCCGACAACGTATTTTTAAGTGATTGGACTAAAGCCATTATGAACGAGTATCCACACTTTAATATTGTAGGTGAAGAATGGACATCAAACCCAGCGATTGCCTCTTACTGGCAACGCGGGAAAGTAAACCAAAACGGGTATACGTCAAGCTTGCCGAGTGTTATGGATTTTTCATTGCAGGAGGCGTTAATACAGGGACTTAATGAACAAGAAAGCTGGAGCACTGGCTGGATTAAAGTATATCAATCTCTTGCAAACGACTTTTTATACCCAGATACAAATAACATGATGGTATTTGCTGACAACCACGATATGAGTCGTGTTTACACTGAACTTAAACAAGACTTAGCCAAAGCAAAAATAGCAATGACCATGCTATTGACGACACGCGGGATCCCACAAATTTACTACGGTACAGAGATACTGCTCGATAACAGACTGAGCAAAGATCATGGGGATATACGCATAGATTTCCCAGGTGGGTTTGAAAATCAGCAAGCCAATGTATTTACAGGTCAAGGGTTAACAGCTGATCAGCAAAGTATGCATAGCATGATGTCTACACTACTCAATTTTAGAAAAACCAGCCCAGCGATCATTCATGGTAAATTGATACACTTTAGCCCGAAAAATGGCGTATATAGTTATGCACGACTTAGTGATGAGCAAGTTATTTTAGTATTTTTAAATAAAAATACTGAAGCGGTTAACCAAAACCTTGATTACATGAATGAAGTTTTACCAATAAATGCAGAAGCTAAAAATATACTTAGCAACGAAATGCACATACTCAAAAGCAAAATCACACTAAAACCAATGAGCGCTACCGTATTGGTGATTAACAAATAATGAATTAGCCCGTGAATACGTATGCAGCCACTGTATGGTGGCTGCTGTTATCTTTAGTATAAAGCTATCCCTGATATATAAATGACACACACAATGAAAAAAACAATGTATGCCCTCCTATTGCTCTGCAGTGCACTTTTAATAAATGCATGTACTGATGATGGAAAAAAAATGCAAGCACACGTTATTGTGCCAAAGAAAAATGAGCTAACCAAGCCTGTTGTTTATCAGGTTTTTACGCGTCTATTTGGTAATGTGAACACTGAAAATAAGCCTTGGGGAACGATAGAGCAAAATGGAATAGGTAAATTTGCTGACTTTAACGATGCTGCACTTAAAGGCATAAAAGAGCTGGGGACAACTCATATTTGGTACACCGGTGTATTACACCACGCTCTTGTGGGTGATTATACTCAATACGGTATAACACAAGACGACCCCGATGTTGTAAAAGGTCGGGCTGGTTCGCCATATGCAATTAAAGATTACTATGATGTAAATCCTGATTTAGCAATAGATGTTGTCAATAGACTCGATGAATTTAGTGCACTAATTGAGCGTACTCATAATCACAGTATGAAAGTTGTTATTGATATCGTGCCAAACCATGTTGCTCGAAATTATCATTCTGTTGCAAAACCTAAAGGTGTTAAAGATTTTGGTGAGCAAGATGATACCAGCAAAGTGTATGATAAAAATAATAATTTTTATTATGTACCTGATCAGTCTTTTCAGGTTCCTTCATCGGCGTCTTACCAGGTATTAGGTGGTAACAGTCATCCGTTAGCAGATGGTTTTTTTGACGAAACACCCGCCAAATGGACTGGTAATGGTGCTCGCTCTCCAAAACCAGATATGAATGATTGGTATGAAACAGTTAAAATTAACTATGGAGTAAAGCCGGATGGCAGCTATGATTTCCCGACATTACCTAAAGAACTAGAAAACCAAGATTACCGTGCTCATTATGCATTTTGGCAAAATAAAGAATTGCCTAATAGTTGGTATAAATTTAGAGATATCATTCTTTATTGGCTAGAAAAAGGTGTTGATGGCTTTAGGTATGATATGGCTGAGATGGTGCCTGTAGAATTTTGGAGTTTTTTAAACTCATCTATAAAAATGCAAAAACCTGATGCATTTTTACTTGCCGAAGTTTATAACCCTCAGATGTACCGCCCCTATATTTACCAAGGTAAAATGGACTACCTATACGATAAAATTGGTTTTTACGATACGTTAAAAGCAATTATGCAAAATAGGCAGCCCGCAAAGACTATTTTTGATGCGCACACACAAGTTGCCGATATTGAACAGCATATGCTGCACTTTTTAGAGAACCATGACGAACAACGTATTGCGAGCCGTGACTTTGCAGGAAAAGCAGTTTGGGGTAAACCTGCAATGGTGGTTTCAAACCTTATTAGTCGTGCACCAACCCTATTATATTTTGGTCAAGAAGTAGGTGAAGATGGCTCTGAAAATGCAGGTTTTGGCTCATCAACCCGCACCAGTATTTTTGACTACATTGGTGTACCTGCACATCAAGCATGGATGAATAATGGCAAATTTGATGGCGCTAATCTAACCCCTGAACAGTCAAGCCTTCGCCAATATTACAAATCAATTATGGCGTTAAATAGCATTCCCGCTGTTGTTGGCGGCGATATGCATAAATTAAGCGTGGTAGGAAGTGAAGCCGTGGTTGCTTTTGTACGTTCAATAGGTCATCAATCAATTTTTGTGATTAGTAACTTCAGCGAACAAACGCAAAGCATAACGGTGACTTTAAATAAAAATCAAATAAGTAAATTAAATACAACAGATGCTTTGCACGATTTACTTGAGGGTCATAATGATATTTGGATATCAAAAAATGCTAATGGCGCTTCATTCACTCTCATTCTAAATGCACTTAGTAGCGCGGTATTAACAAAGAAGGCAAATGATGAATAACAATAATAATACTCATAACAGCAATAAACCAAATCTAAACTTTTGGCAGATATGGAATATGTGCTTTGGCTTTTTAGGTATTCAATTTGGTTTTGCGCTTCAAAACGGTAATGTGAGCCGTATTTTTCAAACCCTTGGTGCGCAAGTCGACGATATTCCTATTTTATGGGTTGCAGCACCGCTAACTGGTTTAATCGTGCAACCAATAATTGGTTATTGGAGTGATAAAACATGGGGACGTTTTGGTCGTCGTCGTCCATTTTTATTTTTAGGTGCAGTGCTAACAACTATTGCACTATTTATTATGCCGCATTCGCCAACACTTTGGATAGCCGCTGGTATGTTGTGGATTATGGATGCGTCTATCAACGTTACTATGGAGCCATTTAGAGCACTCGTAGGGGATAACTTACCAGAAAAGCAACGTGCGACAGGTTATGGTTTGCAAAGTTTTTTTATTGGTATTGGTGCTGTTTTAGCGTCAGCGCTACCATGGATGATGACTAATTGGTTCGATGTTAGCAACACCACAGTCATCGGTGAGATACCAAATTCCGTTAAGTATTCATTTTATTGGGGAGGCGTTGTTCTATTAGCGGCAGTACTATGGAGCGTTGCAACAACAAAAGAATATACCCCTGAGCAATTAAATAAATTTGAAGAGCAAAAAGGTCAGTATCAACCAATTGAAATTGCTGATATTAATTATAATAAAGGCGGCATTGTATTTATCGTATTAGGTTTTTCGATACTTGCGCTTGTTATGGGCTTGGCGCTTGAGAAAGAACTTTATTTATTAGCTGGTGGCTTACTTGTCTTTGGTATTGTGCAGTGGATTGCAGGTTTATTAAAAACTAAAAACCATACCCAAGGTGGCTTTTACCAAGTAGTACAAGATGTATTTACAATGCCAGCCG
>NZ_AUTQ01000150.1:0-15257 GCF_000498095.1 Pseudoalteromonas sp. TB64 | reverse complement strand
CCGCCATGAAACAACTGGCTTGGGTACAATTTTTTAGTTGGTTTACTTTATTTGCTATGTGGATTTATACCACGTCGGCAGTGACTAGCTTTCATTATGGTAGTAGCGATACTACGTCAAAAGCGTTTAATGATGGCGCTGATTGGGTAGGTATTTTGTTTGCCGCTTATAATGGTTTTGCAGCAATTGCGGCTATGTGTATTCCATTTTTAGTTAGGTTGTTGGGGTTAAAAGGCGCGCATTGCTTAAATTTATTATTAGGTGCGTTGGGGCTTGCAAGCTTTATGTTTATAAGCTCTCCTCAAATGCTGCTTATTCCTATGATTGGTGTTGGTTTTGCGTGGGCCTCTATTTTGTCACTGCCTTATGCAATGTTAAGTAACTCGTTGCCGAGTAACAAAATGGGCGTATACATGGGCATATTTAACTTCTTCATTGTTATTCCACAGCTACTTGCAGCCAGTATTTTAGGTCTTATTTTACGCCATGCGTTTTCTAATCAGCCTATTTATGCCTTGTTAATTGGTGCTGCGTCTTTTGTGTTGGCAGCAATTGCTGTTATGCGTGTTAAAAATTCTAATTAAGAGTAAAAAATGAAAAACTATAATTCAATAACAATCTCATTATTAGCTCTTGGGTTAACTGCATGTGGTGCTCAAGACATTGACAATTTACAAACATCTAAAGCAGCGGCGCCAGGTGCTCCGGGTAGCGACCCATTTTGGTCTTATGCAGGTAAAACGGGTATTGGTACATCTTATGAGCAATACCAAAATGGTCAATATACAAATGATGCATCTACTGGCACCGTATCTAAAGTTTGGTTTTCTATTGCAAAGGGCATGATCACCGAAACTATGTTTGGTCTTATTCACCAAGCGCAGATAAAAGATATGCAGTTTGTAGTAACAGGAAAAAATTTCACAGTTAGTGAAGCAGACGATCTTGATGTAACAATTGATTACTTATACAAAGACAAGCAAGGTCGTCCTTTATCACTTGCTTATAAAATAGTAAGTAAAGATAAACAAGGTAGATTTACACTCGAAAAACACGTATTCACCGATCCTGATGGGCAAAGCTTATTTGTTCGAAGCGTGTTTAATACTGAACTTAAAGATGTTAAAGCCTATGTTGTTGTAAATCCATATATTGATAATAACGGTCTTGATGATTTTGCAAAAACTACCAATCAAGGCTTAGTTG
Source organism: Pseudoalteromonas sp. TB64 (assembly GCF_000498095.1). Classification (GTDB taxonomy): domain Bacteria; phylum Pseudomonadota; class Gammaproteobacteria; order Enterobacterales; family Alteromonadaceae; genus Pseudoalteromonas. The sequence continues at coordinate 14,051 of NZ_AUTQ01000150.1, read as the reverse complement.
CTTGGCAAGATGACAACTACTTAACATTGCAATCAAGTACTAAATTTGGCATAAAAACGGTTGGCTTTACCGGTATAAGTGATGGTTTGAATGAGCTGAAAAATTCAAAATCATTAAATACCACTTACAGTAATACCGGTGAACAGTCAGGTAATGTCAGCATGCTTGCTGAACTTGGTAGCATCGAACGCAATACTACGTTTGATTTAGTGCTTAGTTTTGCACATAGCGAGCAACAAAGTGCGGAGCAGGGCACTCAAACATTAGCAAAAGGCTATCAAACTGTACTTGATAACTTTAACGGTAAAGGTGCGTCGCTTGGTTGGCAAGATTACTTACAAAGTCTGACACCTATTGATAAAATGGCTGAGCAAACAGCCGACAACGGCAAGTTACTTTATACCAGTGCAATGGTATTAAAAGCGCAAGAAGATAAAACACATGCAGGGGCACTTATTGCGTCACTGTCTAACCCGTGGGGCGAAACAGTATCGGCTAAAACAGGTTCAACAGGCTACAAAGCAGTGTGGGTACGAGACTTTTACCAAGTAGCGATGGCGTTTATGGCACTGGGTGATACCGCAACTGCAAAAACGGCATTTGAATACCTTGAAAAAGTACAAGTTAACAGTAAAACGCCAGGTAATAATGGTGATAGTGGCTGGTTTTTACAAAAAACACACGTTGATGGTGAGCTTGAATGGGTTGGTGTACAGCTTGATCAAACTGCGATGCCTATAATGCTCGCGTGGAAATTAAACAAAGCAAACGTACTTAGCGACGCAGAGCTTAAAGACTGGTACGCACGTATGCTAAAACCAGCCGCTGATTTTTTAGTAGATGGTGGGCTAGCTAAAATTTTATGGAATGATACACAAATTACGCCACCATCAACGCAACAAGAACGCTGGGAAGAACAAAGTGGCTATTCCCCATCAACCACCGCANAGCAGGTTTAATTACCGCTGCAGATATTGCGAAAATGGCAGGCGATACTAAAAATGCAAAACGTTACCTTGCAACAGCCAAGCGTTATAACGCAGACATAGAAAAAATGATGTTTACTACCAATGGCAATTTAGAATCAAAAGCCACTGATGGTGAATATTTTATTCGCATTGGGCAAGATGAAAATGCGAACTCAAATACAATCATTAACGCAAACAATGGGCGAGAGGGCTTTAACAAAAAACAAATTTTGGATGGTGGGTTTTTAGAATTAGTTCGCTATGGCGTTCGTGATGCACTGGCACCAAGTATTGTAAAAACACTGCCAGAATACGATGACGAAACACTCGCCGACAATTTACAAGTTAAGTATAGCTTTAAGTTTAGCGATGGTAGCGGTTCATTTGCAGGGTATCGCCGCTATGGCAACGATGGCTATGGTGAAGACGAAGTAACGGGTACAAACTACGCTGAAAACGGCAGTAATACGCCAGGGCAACGCGGTCGTGTATGGCCTTTTTTTACAGGTGAACGAGGGCACTATGAAATTGCAGCAGCTAATGCAAATAATACACTTAATAATGAAAAACAAGCCGAAATCAAGAACAACTATGTAAAAGGACTCGAACAATTCGCTAACCAAGGGATGATGCTACCAGAGCAAGTATGGGACGGTGTAGGAGTTAACAAATCAGGCTACACGCTTGGTGAGGGGACTAACTCAGCAACACCACTTGCTTGGACTCACGCCGAATATATTAAGTTAGTACGTTCATTAAGTGATATGCAGGTATGGGATTATTACCCTGTTGTAACAGAACAACTTAAATGATTGTTAAAATAATGCTCTTCAATCGCTGTAATTAGTAGGGTGTATTGACCTTTCACGATTGATTCTTCAGTTTTATGTTTGGCATTTAGGCAAGGCAGAGTCTATGTAGTGTGTTTGTTCCCTATAAAGAGGCAATAACGCAGCATAAATGCAAGACATGCGCTGCCCAAAGGGTCTTCCTAAGAGCGTCAACTCTTTGTTACCTACATGGATGTGGGTCTGTCTATTGAACACAACTTTTTTGTCTGTTGAATTGATATTAACAATTCGGCAGATTCGACCATTTTTTATCTAATTCACTTCTTTGCGCCATATTTTGCTGCTAATAACCCTGACAGGAATAAACGCTTTAATGATGGCAATTCGTAAAATATTATCACTGTGCTGCAAATGTAAATCTTCTACTTTGGTTGCATCTGTTTTCCATGTTTTCTGAAACTCCTCTGCACGTCACCGAAGTTCGTAGTACCTTACTAATTTATGGATATCTTCAGCTGTATTTACGGGCGCTGTCGTATATAAAGTCCAACATAATGGGGGGGGTCGTAATTTTCCTGTCATCTGATCACATTGAAGCTTAATGTAGATGACTCTTGCCCTTGAACTCACTTAGGCTTGGCTAGTGTTATATGTTGATAACTCAGTGTATTCGAGCCTAACGCGCTTTTCTTCCAGCGGGCTCTTGATTACGCCTATTGGCAAGCTAGAACATATAATAAGAGACTTGCTGTGGGCAAACAACATCCAGCAATGTGGTTCTAATGTTGGAAAGCCTAAACATCGACTCTAATGGTGGCTGCTATTATGTTCGGTAGTGTAAAGCTTTAACTAAAGAACAAAAAAGTAAGTACAAGCATTAAAACCAATTATACAATTTTAGCCCATGCTTACTCATATCCGAATTTTCTATAATAGTGTGTGTATTAATTTAAGAATTTCAATTAGAGTCAAAGCAAATTTAACTTGAACCTCTTGGGATTAAAATTGGGGGAAGTAGGGTACTTTTTACTTCTTCGCCGCGTATGAGTTTTAATAAATTCTCAACCAGCATTTGTCCTGCAATAGTTGTATTTTGTTCTACAGTGGTCAGTGGTGGATTTACATAACTCGCAATGGCTATATTATCAAAACCTATAATGGCTACATCTTTTGGTATGTCGATATTTGCTTCTTTAAGTGCACGAATTGCACCAATGGCAATCAAGTCACTTGCAGCAAACAATGCATTAAATTTTATATTATTAGCAATAAGCGAACGAGTGGCGTGATAACCAGATTCTTCAGTTGATATTGCGTTAGCCATTTTACGTTCGTTTATTTTTATTTTATTAGTAAGTAACTCATCTTTAAAACCCTGGAAACGGGAAAAAAATTCAGGACTATGATCGGAAGCATCGCCAATAAATGCGCAGTCGGTGCGGTTATGGGCAATAAAATGTGTAGCAGCTAATTTTCCGCCTGTGTAGTTATCGCAACATACAGTTAAGTCTGGACGGTTATCAACCGTTGCACCCCAGCATACAAATTTAGTATTTTGTTCTAGTAAGGTTTTAAACTTTGGTTGAAAGTCGATGTAATCACCATAACCGAGCAAAATAATACCATCTGCTCTGTGGCTATCTTCATAATCAGCTTGCCAATCTGCACTAGCGGACTGAAACGACACCAATAAATCGTAACCCTCTTGGGCACAAGCACGCGTAATACTACCTAACATTGCTAAAAAGAAAGGGTTAATCTGTGATTCGTCGGAAGTGGGATCTTCAAAAAGAAGTAATGCAAGTGTACTGCTTTGTTGAGTGCGTAAGTTACTGGCATTTTTGTCCACTTTATAGTTAAGCTTTTTTGCAATGTCGTAGACGCGCTTTCGTGTTTCTTCATTCACAAGATGGCTATTGCGTAAAGCACGAGATACAGTTGATTGAGAGACCCCTGCATAGTGGGCAATATCAAATGAGGTAGCTTTACCTTTCATTGTGACAACTTAATTAAAGTGATAAATAATGGTGCCATTCTCGTTTATTAATTAATTTTTTCAAGCTTTTTATATTTAAACTGATTTTTTTATTGATTTGGCAATGACACCGGTGTCATAATGGTGGCGTTTTATCATTTTGTTGTCAAAACGTATTGGCTGCCTATTTTAATATAAGCAGTATTTTTTACTGTGATAGCTGCTTTAGGGTGATAGCCTAAAGTAAATAAATACCAATGGTTTACCCGTTGTAAAATAATAAGCATTAGTCGCTTAAACAAAAGAGATAACACCATGAGCTTACACTCTTCTACCGAATTTAATCCTATCTTAGTTGCCGACATCGGCGGTACCAATGCTCGCTTTGCTTTAATAACTGCTTTTGATGAAACAAAAAGTCAGTTTATTATAGAGCATAACAATACATTTCCTAGCGCTGATTTTAGCTCACTTGAGAGCGCTTTAGAGCAATACTTATCAAGTGTTTCTCATATTACACCAAAACGTGCGTGCTTAGCTGTTGCTGGCCCTATAAAAGCAGGGCAGGTGCATTTAACCAACTTAGGATGGCATTTTAGTGTAAATGAATTTAAACAGCATTTTAATTTAGAGCAGTTGGAAGTTATAAATGACTTTGCAGCATTTGCTTATGCAGCACCTTATTTAGATCCTCAAAAAAATATTACAGTTAAAACGGGTCAAGCTGATGAAAATGCAAACATTGGTGTTATGGGTCCTGGTACTGGTTTTGGTGCAGCGTGTTTGGTAAGAACATTACATTCTACTTCAGTATTAAGTTCTGAAGGTGGGCATATCTCGCTTGCTGCGGTTAATGAGCTAGATACTGCACTCATTCAAGAATTGCGAAAAGAACATCCTCATGTATCAGTAGAAACCGTGTTTTCGGGTCCTGGTATTGCACACTTATATAAAGCAATGGCGGCAGTTAAAGGCGTTAATGCAAAAAACCTTGATGCAGCACAAATTAGTAGTTTAGCTAACAGTGGTGAATGCGAAGTATGTGATGCTACATTAAATCAATTTTGTGATTGGATAGGCAGTGTAGCGGGTGATTTAGCATTGGCTTATGGTGCATTAGGTGGTTTGTTTATTGGTGGTGGTATACTGCCTCGTATGCAATCTCGTTTACTGGAAAGTCGTTTTGTTGAACGATTTTCACAAAAGGGTATTATGTCGCAATATACAGGGCAAATTCCTGTAACTCTTGTAACACAAGATAATATTCCACTAATTGGTGCCGCAGCGTGTTTGCACAACAGCAAATAAGGGTTTTTCCTTGTTTGCTTCTGGAAAAATAGAGTGATGAAAAAAGTAACAATAAACAGTGTGGCAAGCCACGCTGGTGTTTCTAAAAAAACCGTATCACGCGTTTTAAATAACGAACCTAATGTAAGTGCGGCAACACGTGAAAAGGTACTTGCGGTATTTAAAGAGCTCGATTACACCCCAAATCCAATTGCTCGTGGGCTCGCCCAAAATCGCAGTTTTATAATTGGTTGTCTCTACGATAATCCAAGTAAAAGTTATATTACGCGTGTTCAAACAGGGGCATTGGAAGCCTGTCAAGAAAATCACTACAACTTACTTATTCATCCGTGTGAATTTAGAGGCGAAGAATTAATTAATAACGTTGAGCAGTTATTACAAACATCGCGTCTTGACGGTATTGTATTAACGCCACCTTTTGGTGATTTTGCAGAGCTGGTGAACCTTTTAAAGTCGAAAAACATTCCTTATGCCAGAGTTGCCTCTGCGGTATTACAAGATGATTCTATTTCTGTTCGCAGTAACGATGAGCAAGGGGCTTTTGAAATAACAGAGCATTTAATTAGGCTTGGTCATAAATCTATTGCGTTTATTAAAGGTCACCCAGATCACAGTGCTACGCAACAACGTTTTAAAGGTTATAGGCGCTCATTAGCAAGCCACGGAATAGAATTTGACGAGCGTTTAGTAGAAGAGGGTAACTTTAGTTATCACTCAGGTGTAGATAGTGCGCGAAGTATTTTAGATTTATCACCAAGACCAACGGCTGTATTTGCGTCGAACGATTACATGGCCGCAGCTGTATTAAAACTGGCTACTCAAAGACGCTTAGCTGTCCCAGATGATATATCTATTGCTGGATTTGATAACGCGCCAATCGCTCGCCATATTTGGCCAGGGCTAACAACAATTGCACAGCCTGTTGAAGAAATGACTAAACAAGCCGTTACTCAACTTATCTCCCATATTTCGAATCCTCAAGAGCAACCATACCAAGTCACCCTTGAATCACGTTTGATCACGCGAGAGTCTACTGCGCAAGTTAAAAGTTAACATAAATATTTTTCACAGTAGCCCGAATATGAGTGACGCTTATTCGGGCTTTTTTATACTTAAAACTTGCTAAAAATACACTTATACCTAAAAATTAAAGCATTGATTAAAGGTCATGCTAAAAAGTTAGTTTATTTTTAATAGCTAGGGTTGACACCGGTGTCATTGCTATGCGTTAATACAGTGACACCGGTGTCAGGGTTGTTGTGAGAGGCTCCTTGGTATCGTACCTTTGAACGGGTAAGTCAAAGATGCTCAGTACAGTTATTTACGTGGAGTCTATAATTGTTACTGAGCCTTTATCCTCTAACTAATAGAGATGAGTAAAATTATGTTGCATCCTCGAATCCAAGAAGTTACCCAACGCGTTATCGAACGCAGTAAAAACACCCGTCAAGCCTATTTAGATCGCATTTCGCACGCTAAAAAACAAACAAGAGTTCGTGCTGGATTAGGCTGCGGAAATATAGCTCATGTTATGGCTGCTTGTAGCACCGATGACAAAGCGCGCCTTAAATCTGATGAGCAACCAAACCTTGCTATCATCAATTCATATAACGATATGTTATCGGCACACGTGCCATACAAAGATTACCCAGATTTAATTAAAAGCATTGCAACCAAGTACGATGCTACAGCACAAGTTGCTGGCGGTGTACCTGCAATGTGTGATGGCGTTACGCAAGGGCGTGACGGCATGGAACTATCACTTTTTTCTCGTGATGTTATTGCTATGTCTACAGCAATATCGCTTTCGCACGATGTGTTTGACGGCGTTTTTTGTTTAGGCGTATGTGACAAAATAGTCCCAGGGCTATTAATTGGTGCACTTTCGTTTGGTCATTTACCTGTATTCTTTTTACCTGCAGGTCCAATGCAGTCTGGTATTCCAAATAAAGAAAAAGCCCGTATTCGTCAAAAATTCGCACAAGGTTTAGTAAGCCGTGAAGACTTATTAGAAGCTGAAAGCGCCTCGTACCACAGCGCGGGTACTTGTACGTTTTACGGTACTGCAAATTCAAATCAAATGTTAATGGAAATAATGGGCTTGCACCTTCCGGGTAGCTCGTTTATTAATCCTTACACTGAATTACGAGATGGCTTAACAGGTAACGCTGTAGAAACCATGCTTAAGCAGCTTACAGATGACAAAGACAGCCCATGTTTAGCTGACGTAATTAGTGAAAAAACAATTATCAATGGTCTAGTTGGTTTGTTATCTACGGGTGGCTCAACTAATCACGCAATTCACATAGTAGCAATTGCAAAAGCTGCTGGTATTCAGATTACATGGAAAGACATGTCTGATTTATCAGCAGAAGTTCCATTGTTAACACGTATTTACCCTAATGGTTCTGCTGATGTAAACCACTTTCAAGCTGCTGGCGGTATGGGTTTCTTAATGCGAGAACTAGCAAGTGCTGGTTTCCTTCATACTGATGTTAAAACTATGCTTGGTGATGGTCTTGCTCCGTATATGACTGAGCCTCGTCTTGATAAAGACGACAGCCTGATCATGAGCAACTCAACCGGTCCGACTAAAGTTAAATGGGTAGATTGCCCAGCAAATTCTCATGACGAAGAAGTACTTCGTCCTGTGAATAACCCTTTTAGCAAGCAAGGCGGTTTACAACTACTTACGGGTAACTTAGGTAAAGCAGTTATTAAAGTATCGGCTGTTGCTATTGAACATCAGGTTGTTACAGCACCTGCAAAAGTATTTAGCTCGCAAAGTGCTCTACAAGATGCATACACTCGTGGCGAATTAAACCAAGACTTTATTGCCGTGTTGAAAGAGCAGGGTCCTAAAGCGAAAGGTATGCCAGAGCTGCATAAATTAACGCCTGTAATGGCAACGCTTCAAGATGAAGGCTTTAAAGTGGCAATTGTTACCGATGGTCGTATGTCGGGTGCATCAGGCAAAGTGCCTGCAGCTATTCACTTAGCACCAGAAGCGGTAGAAGGCGGTATTATTGCTAAAATATTAGAGGGTGATTTAGTTACTCTTGATGCGCCAAACGGAATATTAAAAGTACACGTAAGCGAGGAAGAACTTGCTAAACGTGAACTACAACTAAGTGAGCCAAGTTTAACATTTGGTACAGGCAGAGAACTATTTACTGGATTTAGAAATATCGTAAGCAGCGCTGATTTAGGCGCGAGTGCTTTTGGACTTGAATAAATATTAGCCATACTGGGTAATGAGGAACAAGTAATGAGTATTGAAAAAATCTTAGCATCGGCACCAGTAGTGCCAGTGGTTGTAATCGAAAAATTAGAAGATGCAGCACCACTTGCAAGAGCGTTATACAACGGAGGCCTAAAAGCCTTAGAAATAACACTACGTACACCTATTGCAGCAGAAGCTGTAAAGCTAATGAAAGCAGAAGTACCAGAAGCTTATGTAGGTACAGGTACTGTTGTTGATAAAGCAAGCTTTGATCTTTCAGTAGCCGCTGGNTGGTTAGTCCAGGTGTAAGCGATGAGCTTATTGCTTTAGCTAAAACATCAGATATACCATTTTTACCTGGCGCTGCAACTGCAAGTGAAGTTATGCAACTTGCATCGCATGGTTTTAAGTATTTAAAATTCTTCCCAGCAGAAGCTGCGGGCGGAACAGCAATGCTTAAGTCAATCGGTGGTCCATTACCGCATATTACTTTTTGTCCAACTGGTGGCATAAGCCTAGCAACTGCACCTAACTATTTAGCGCTTAAAAACGTTATATGTGTTGGTGGTACGTGGATGCTAGATAAACAACTAATTGAAAATAAAGACTGGCAAGCCATTGAAGCGCTTGCTCGCCAAGCAAGTGAACTTAAATAGGAGTCTAAAATGATTAATGTAGCAATTAACGGTTACGGCCGTATCGGTAGAAATGTATTACGTGCACTTTATGAGTCAGCTCAAAACAGCGAAATTAAAATTGTAGCAATTAACGATTTAGCACCAGCTAACGTTAACGCACATTTAACGCAATATGACTCGGTTCATGGTCAATTTTCTAAAAAAGTAACACTTGAAAATAACACCATGTTAATTGATGAAGACGTAATTACGTTAACGCAAGAACGTGATCCTGCAAATTTACCGTGGAAAGCACTAAACGTAGATATCGTTTTAGAATGTACTGGTTTTTTCACTAAACGTGATGACGCTGCTAAGCACATTGCAGCGGGCGCGAAAAAAGTAATCGTTTCTGCTCCAGGTAAAGATATGGATGCAACAGTGGTTCATGGTGTAAACAGCGATGTAATTAATGCTGATAGCCAAATCATCTCAAATGCATCATGTACTACTAACTGTTTAGCACCACTTGCAAAAGCAATTAACGACACAGTAGGTATTGAACAAGGTAGTATGACTACGATTCACTCTTACACAAACGATCAAAACTTATCTGACGTGTACCACCCTGATCTATACCGTGCTCGTAGTGCAACACAATCTATGATCCCAACTAAAACAGGTGCTGCGGCAGCTGTTGGTTTAGTATTACCAGAACTTGCTGGTAAATTAGATGGTATGTCGGTACGTGTACCTACTATCAACGTATCTTTAGTTGATTTTACGTTTATCACTAAGCGCGACACTACTGCTGAAGAAATCAATGCAATCATGAAAGAAGCGTCAACGGGTTCAATGAAAGATATTTTAGAATACAACGAGCTTCCGCTTGTTTCTATCGACTTTAATCATAACCCAGCGTCTTCTATCTTTGATGCAACACAAACTAAAGCCAATGGTAAACTAGTTAAAGTAATGGCTTGGTACGATAACGAATGGGGTTTCTCAAACCGCATGTTAGACCAAGTTAAAGCATTAGGTGCGTTTTTATAATATAGCCCTAATGATGTAAAGTTTTAGCTTTATCCAACCAAGCCACGCATTGCGTGGCTTTTTTGTGTTTGGTTTATCTGTATATTTGCAACTCAAAATGTGGAAGGAACTATTTGTATTTTTTATACCCTAAATTTTGTTAATATAAAGGCGTGTAAACCAATGGAAATTTCGTTGTACTTAATCAACTCAACGAAGCAAGGAATAACAACAATGATCAAAGCTTTATCACGAAAGATATTTCGTACTAATCACTTACAAATTGGCGAAGGTAACATAAGTGGCTACATAGCCTGCTTTTTAGCAATATTGAGTTGCTTAGGCGTATTAGCGTTTCACTTCCCAGAATATTTAACAACGCCAGAACTACGCAAAAGCTACGATGTTAGTTTTTTGCGTCAGCTTATGTTTGCAGCATTGCTAATATCTGGCAGTTTAGGATTACTTAACTTTGTACGTAATACTAATAAGCGTTTAGGTGCTACAGCATGGTGTTTTATTACATTAGCTATTATGTTTGGCGGCCCCAACGTTGAGGTTAACGAGTTTGCAACGAATACACCCTATATAGGGCTTGATTGGTTTATTTTAGATTTACTAGGTTCAACACTTATATTTATTGTGATTGAAAAGCTATTACCGCATCGAAAAGAGCAAAAAATATTGCGTAGTGAGTGGAGAGGTGATTTAAACCACTTTTTTGTAAATCATTTAATTATTGGTTTTGTATTACTTGTTACTAACCATTTTGTACATTATGGTTTTGGTTGGGCTGTATCATCAACAATTCAAGGCGTTATTGAACAAATACCATTTGTTGCGCAGCTGTTTTTAATAATACTCGTGGCTGATTTAATGCAGTACTGGGTGCATCGTGCCTATCACGAAATTCCTTTGTTATGGCGCTTTCATGGCGTACATCACAGCGCTAAAGAAATGGATTGGTTAGCGGGTTCTCGCCAGCATATTCTTGAAATACTAATAACACGCAGCTTAGTGTTAACACCGATATTTGTACTTGGATTTTCACAGCAAATAATTAGTTTGTACGTAATTATTGTGGGTTTACAGGCAGTGTTTAACCATGCAAACGTAAGAGTTAAATTTGGTTGGCTTAAGTATTTTATGGTTACACCGCAGTTTCATCATTGGCATCATGCGTCAGATAAAGCTGCAATTGACCGCAACTACGCTGCGCATTTCTCGTTTTTAGATTATGCGTTTGGTACTGCTGTTAAAGGTCAAAAGGAGTGGCCAGAAGCATATGGCGTAGTTGGGGATTACATGCCGGTAGGTATGCTTAAGCAACAGGTTTATCCGTTTAAGCGTACTAAATGAGTACAGCTAATTGAACAAAGATAAACTAAAAAAAGAGCAACGCGTTACACGTTGCTCTTTTTTTAATTCATTCAATTAATATTGAATTTATTTTAGCTCTGCTAGTAACTCAGTAAATTTAGGTCTTTGATTTAACAAAGGCTGCACAGCGCGGCTTACAATATCGGACATTTTAACAAAGAGCTCACTTTGTCTATCATCGCCCGTTACAGTGCCTAGTAAGTCTTCAATTAAACACCCTAATGCACGTACTTCAATTAACTCCATTTGCTTTTGTTGATAATCACTTAACATAGCTAAGTTTGTAGCTGCACCAAAATCACCAAATAATACATCAGCATCTTTGTTTATCATGGTGTTATGCGCATACACGTCGCCATGGCTTACTTTATGAATATGCAAATGGTGTAGGGTACTTACCATTTGCTGTGCAATTTTTAAAATAGCCTGAGTTGAGTAATGGCAATCATCATTAAAGGTATCACGCGTACAGGTTTCAAGGCTTGGAGGTAAACCTAAGTTGCAAAAGCCTTCTCCTATAAGCTCCATCACCAAACCAAGTTGCCCACTTTGTTCAATGTAGGCAAGTACCTTGATTAAGTTAGCGTGATCGCCTGCTTGTAAGCAGCAATTTACTTCATCAAGTGGGTAGCCGTCGCTGGTAATTGCGCCCTTGAATAACTTAATCGCTACAGCGTTATCAACCGATTTTGCTAAATGAATAACGCCAGATGCACCTTGACCAATAACATGACTAAGTGTGTAATCGTTAAGAGGTTTATTTTCCAAGCTACACTTTGTAAGGCATTGGGCTTTATTAAAATTGTTACCGGCAAACGCAAGCCAAGCAAGTTTTGGTAATTCAAACAGCCAGTCGTCTACCTGCGTTAAGTTATTAGCAGAGAGCCTAATAAGCTCAAGGCTTTTACATTGCGCCATGCTAGTTGGTAGTCGCTTAAGTTGATTGCCCGCAAGCGCGAGCTTTTTAAGCTGTGTAAATTGGCCAAAACTTTGAGGTAATTCAGGAATATTATTATCAGTAAGTATGAGCCATTCAATATTCTTTGGTAAACAATAATCGCCAAATTCAGCTATTTTACAGCCCTTAAATGCAACCATTATCAGAGCAGGGCATTTAGCTAAAACCGCAGGAATATGCTTAAACTGATTAAACGATAAAAATACTCGCTTCAGGCGTGTTAAACAGGCAAATTCATCAGGTAGTGTTGATAAGTTATTATTTGATAAATCGAGTACTTCAAGCGTGTCAGCTAAGCTAAAAATCTCTTCAGGGAATATTGTTAACTCTTCTACTAATTGCAGGTGAGTAGCACCAGCAAGCTTGCCACTTTTAAGCTCATTAAGGGAGTTCATATTAATACCATGTTCTAAAAATGAAAAAGCCAACATAGCTGTTGGCTTAAAGTAGTTCTAATTTAGTAAATCAGGTTTTAGAATTGCGCGTTATGGTAAACGTTTTGTACGTCGTCGCAATCTTCTAGCATGGCTAAAAAGCGTTCCATAACTTCTACATCTTCGCCTTCAATAGGCGTTTCAATTTGTGGAACGAAGCTAATTAGATCTTCATCAAATTCAGTCACGCCCATTTCTTCAAGCGCTGTACGTGTATTGTTGTACTCTGTATGAGGAGCAAAAACAGTTACTTTACCGTCATCTACTTCTACGTCAGTTACATCAACATCAGCCATCATTAATGCTTCAAGTACCGTTTCATCGTCATCACCGTCAAATACAAAAATAGCAAGGTGATCAAATAAATGAGAAACAGAGTTTTGAGCGCCAATTTTAGCGTTTGCTTTAGTAAAACAAACACGTACATCAGCAAAAGTACGTTTGTTGTTATCTGTTAAGCAGTCAACAATAATCATACAGTTACCAGGGCCGTAACCTTCGTAACGTGTTGCTGCGTAGTCTTCACCGCCGCCGCCTTTTGCTTTGTCTATTGCGCGGTCAATAACGTGTGCTGGTACTTGATCTTTTTTAGCGCGTTCAATTAAACGGCGTAATGATAAGTTACCATCTGGGTCTACACCGCCGTTTTTAGCACAAATATAAATTTCTTTTCCGTACTTAGAATAAACTTTAGTTTTAGCACCCGCAGTCTTAGCCATTGAATCTTTTTTGTTTTGGTAAGCTCTTCCCATCTGCGTTTCGCCTTAATATATGTAAATAATAGAATAAAATTATACCGCGTATTCTAAAGGTAAATGCAAGCAAGGGCTAGTAAGTATTAAAACAGATTAAAACGGTAACGTTTAAAAGCCATGTAAATGTATTTTATTAATGGGATCATCGAGGGTTCTAGGCGTTGGAATTATATCTATTATGTGTAAATTTAATTTAATAAAAAAGGCAACCTGTATAACAGGTTGCCTTACTAAGTAATAAAAAGTAAGTGTTACTTACCAAATACGTACACGCTCATCTTCAGGAAGGTATAACGCATCGCCTGGTTTTACATTAAACGCTTTGTACCATGCATCGTGGTTACGTGGCGCTTGTGCTCTAAAGCGACCTGGCGCATGTGTGCCACTACGAAGTTGGTTAAGCATGCTTTGCTCAGTACGTTTTTCTTTCCATACTTGTGCCCACGCAAGGAAGAAACGTTGATCGCCAGTAACACCGTCAATAACAGGCGCTTCTTTACCATTTAAACTGAGTTTGTAAGCGTGATAAGCCATTGATAAACCACCCACATCACCAATGTTTTCGCCAAGGCTATTTCGACCATTTACAAAGTTACCTTCGATTGGCTCG
>NZ_AUTQ01000149.1 GCF_000498095.1 Pseudoalteromonas sp. TB64 | reverse complement strand
ATTAATGCTACGTTATCGCCTATTTATGGGGAATAACCACACTGTATAGGCTCTGCCTTGCCTAAATACCAAACAGACTGCTGCAAATTTAACCTTGAAAGATCAACAGACCCTAGTAAAAATTTTTTAGATGCCACTTACCATGCATGAAAGAATCATGATGAGTGTAAATGGCATGTAGATTTTTAACGGATTAAAATAACCGTCTTTAATTTACTTATTTTCTTGGCTCACCAAATCAGGCATTAAATTTAGCCTGTTATGGATAGCATGATGGATGAAAGATAACTTAGTTCGCACCGCTTGAGTTAGTACAAATGGGTAGGCATCGGCAAGTCCCATGCTGCGATTTAGTGAATTTAGAATAATCGAAAATTCCATCCAAGTATCTAAAATAGCATCAATCGATGTTTGTGAATTAAAGTAATAAGCACTTTGTGGCAATCGAAGTTCGTCTGCTTCATCTAATTCAAACTCATTACCTGTTGTTGAGCCTGTAATTGAAAAGTTTTTGGCTGTTTCTAGCGTATCGATAATATGCATGTAATGCGCCCATGTTTCTGCCCAGTCTTCATAAGGGTGCATAGTAGCGTATTCACTAATAAAGGTTTCATGCCAGTTAGCTGGCGCGCCTTGTTTGTAATGAGTATCGAGCGCTTGCTGGTAATCTAATTCGTCATCACCAAAATATTGCTTACATAAAGTATGTTTTTTTGGTGAATTTGCAATTAGTTGATCAAAATAATAATGACCAAGTTCATGGCGAAAATGACCAAGTAAAGTACGATAACGCTCGCCCATTGCTATTTTAGCTTGTGAGCGTGCTACGTCGTCTGCCTCGGCTAGGTTTATAGTGATATGCCCGCAATCGTGTCCTGTAAATACAACGTCTTGACCTATAATTGGGCTTACAAAGTGATCGCTTACGTTACGGTCTGCTATAAAATCGAAGCTTAATCCGCTTTCAGGTTCTTGAATCGTTGTATTTAAAGGGAGTGATAATGACTTTAATGTATACAAAGCGCGACGTTTTGCTGTCTCCATTTTTTTCCATAATGGAATATGTTCAACAATACTTAAATCGGGCACCGTTTCATTAAAGCGGCACGAAAAACACAGCACTTCGTCTTTATCGGCAACGGGTATAAATGTATCTAAATTAACCATACCATTGCACACATGGTACTGAGCGTTGTTATCACATTTTTTATAAAAAACTTCAGGCGCTTCTGCTTTGTAAAATAGCCCCGATTGTTCATCGATTTCATACGGTTCAACTTGGTCGAAATCGTCGTCTATACCCACGGTTCTGCCACAAGCCAAACAATGGCTACTTTCAAAAAATAAAATAAGTTGATCTGTGCAATTACATTTAAATGTTTTCATATGTTACCGAATAAAAAGAGACTGTATAAACCACTTTTAGTTAGCGTTATGCTATTTGAGGATAGTAGTTAAATCCTTTTTAATAGTTCAGACTTTTTAATATTAAATTCATCATCACTAAGCGCATTAGAGTCGCGAAGTTGTGCCAGCTTTTCTATGATCTGAAGTGTTTCGTCTACCGAATATTGCGCTATTGTATTATTAACAGGTGCCTCAACTTGGTTTGGTGTTAATGATGCAAAATTCGGCTGCGTTACTTGCTGCGTAAAGTCTTTTTGAGGAGCCTGTGGCGTTTGTCCTGAAATTAATGGCAGGGTATTTACATTAATTGTCCCCCACTGACTGTTAAATGTAAGAGAGGTATTATTGCCTTGCTGTTGGCTGACTCCACCAATATTGTGATCTAGCGTGTCGTATACGCTCACTTGTCCATTTAATTCAACGGCTAAGCGATTAGGGAAAATAGCGTAGCGAATATTATTTTGCGCTCCACTACTGAATGGGCTGCCTAAATTACCTGGCCACCATTGATTGCTGCCAGGCGTTCCCGCAGGAATAACCGGAAATATTTGATTATTATTTAATACATTAGCGAGTTCGTTGCATAAGTTATCAACGGTTGATTTTAAGCCGTTATTAAACATATCGCCAACCATAGTCATCCCGCCACGCATCCACTGGCCAGAACCACCAAGCTCTGGGCAATTAAACTGAGCCATAGAGCCACCGCCGTTATTAACGCTTACTAACATGTGTAGTACTGCATCGTGGCTGAGGTTATAACGAGATGCTATACCATTAACTAAGTTTTCACCGACATCCGTTAGCTTTTGCATAAGAAAATATCCTATTAGGTAGATTGGGTTGATTTAAAAAATCTGAAAATACGCTAGTGCTGCATTACCTTTAGCATTGATGATAATGAAAAATTAACAGGTTAGTGGGATGTGTTGGTCTTTCAAATTGGACGTGTTCTGTTTTGTCTGAAATTAAAACACACCGCTGCAAAACTAATCTTTAAAACAAGCATCTTTGTATTAAAAGTTGCTTGTTTTATCTCATCGAGATTGTTAGTTTTGCTGTAACGTAAGCGGTTAAAAATCGATCTAGTATAGCACCGTTACTTACTTTAATAGCAGCTTTATTGTGAACTATTTCTTACTATTTAATGATTATTTTTAATGATTTTTAAACTATAAATAAATACTTTTAATTATACCCGTTTAGCGTTATAAATAACGGAGTAAGTATTTTAAAAAATTAACATTATTTGTTTTATTTCAATATTTTAAATTAACTAGTTTTAATTGTAAGTTATTTTTAAGCACTATTTTGGTGCATTACCTGCACCATTAAAAATCTAAAATTGATGGTATAAATTACACCCAGTTTAATATTTACAGAGTTGGTGTGTTTTTTCTATTAATTTGGTCAAAACCTTTATGCATGGCGTTGCTTTGTGTATGAGTCGGCAAATGGATGAGGAGCACTAATTTATAAGTTTGCTGGTATAAAAATTGCACAAGTTGAATTAGGCCAAGTAATATATTTTAGCGTTATATTGTGGCTATACATTATTAAAGGGGAATTAATAGATGACAATTACAGTTGGAATTTCGCACCATACTCAGTATAAATACGATCGGTCAGTTAATATGGGACCGCATATATTCCGATTACGTCCAGCGCCACATAGCCGTACAAAAATTAAAAGTTATTCTTTAAAAATAGTTCCAGAAGATCACTATATAAATTGGCAACAAGACCCTTTTGGTAATTACCAAGCGAGGGTGGTGTTTAACAAGCCAACTACCGAATTTAGTTTTACAGTTGATTTGGTCGCCGAACTAACGGTTATTAATCCTTTTGATTTCTTTTTAGAAGATTACGCCGAAAACTTCCCGTTTGTTTACGATGCTATTTCAAAGTCAGAACTCACTCCTTATTTAAAAAAACGCAAAGCCAGTCCAAAATTTAAAGAATTAATTGAATCTTTAAACCCTAAAGAGCCGCTTAGAAGCGTTGATTTTTTAGTGGCTGTTAATCAAGCTATTTATGAATTAGTAGGTTATGGCATTCGTTTAGAACCCGGTGTGCAAACGGCAAACGAAACAATAAGTAAAAAAACAGGTTCGTGTCGTGATTCCGCTTGGTTGTTAGTACAACTGTTTCGTCATTTAGGGTTGGCATCTCGATTTGTATCGGGTTACCTAGTACAGCTAACCTCAGATCAAAAATCACTAGATGGTCCAAGCGGTCCTGAAGAAGACTTTACCGATTTGCATGCATGGACCGAGGTGTATATTCCGGGTGCAGGTTGGATAGGGCTTGATCCTACCTCGGGTTTATTTGCCGGTGAAGGTCATATTCCATTAGCGTGTACGCCAGAGCCAAGCTCGGCAGCGCCGGTAACCGGCGGTATAGACGACTGTAAATCTGAGTTTAGCTTTTATAATAAAGTAACGCGTGTACACGAAGACCCACGTGTTACTAAGCCGTATTCTGAGGCGCAGTGGGCTGCAATTAATCGCTTAGGTCAGCACGTTGATAATGTTTACAATGAAGAAAACATACATTTAACCATGGGCGGCGAACCTACGTTTATTTCTATTGACGATATGGAACATCCTCAGTGGAATACTGATGCCGATGGTAAAGAAAAAAGAATATTAGCTCAAAATTTATTTGTAGAAATGAATAAAGTATACACAAAAGGTGGCTTTACTCATTACGGACAAGGTAAATGGTATCCGGGTGAGCCATTACCACGTTGGCAATATGCGTGCTATTGGCGCAAAGACGGCGAGCCTTTATGGCAAGATGCTGCACTATTAGCCGATCCTAATAAAGATTATAAATTTGATCATACTGATACTAAAAAGTTTGCTGATAAACTGTGTGACTCACTGGGTCTTGAAACCAAGGCACTTACTACGGCTTATGAAGATATTTTATATCACATGTGGCAAGAAGCCTCATTACCTACCGAAATAAAGCCAGATCAACCAGAACTTCTTCATGCAATGAGCCGAAAAGGCTTTTTAGCTAAAATGGATAAAGGCATAGAAAAGCCTGTTGGCTATGTTCTACCTTTAAAATGGAACGATAGTAAAAACTGTTGGCAGTCGTGTACGTGGGAGTTTAAACGGGGTCATTGTTTTTTATTACCGGGTGAATCACCACTTGGTTATCGCCTACCTTTAGACAGCCTTGAGTGGAGCGGCAATATTATTGACCGCGACCCGTTTGATATTCCAGAAAATTTTACCAAAGCTAAAAAGCTTAAAAAGGGCTTTATTGGTAAAGAAATGGTTAAAACTGCGCTTGTAATGGAAGTGAGAGAGGGGCGTTTATATATATTTATGCCACCAACAAGTCATTTTGAACATTACATGGGTTTAATAAGTAGTATAGAGAGTGTGGCTAAAGAACTTAAAATGCCGCTTGTTATTGAAGGCTATAGCCCACCTAAAGATAGCCGCGTAGAAAAATACGCTGTAACGCCAGATCCAGGTGTTATTGAAGTAAATATTCATCCTTCAACATCCTGGGATCAATTAGTCAGTCGAACTACAACGCTATATGGTTTAGCAAAAGAATGCCGATTAGGTACCGATAAGTTTATGGCAGATGGTCGCCATACTGGTACTGGTGGTGGTAACCACGTAACGCTTGGTGGCGAAACACCTGAGCAAAGCCCATTTTTACGCAGACCCGATATTTTAAGAAGTTTTATTACCTATTGGCAGCATCATCCTGGTTTGTCGTATTTATTTTCGGGGCTTTTTATTGGTCCTACAAGCCAAGCGCCGCGAGTGGATGAAGCCCGTGATGAAGTTTTATACGAGCTAGAAATTGCCTTTTCGCATATGCCCGAAGGTGAGGTGCCTGAACCTTGGTTAGTTGATAGGTTACTTCGTAATTTATTGGTGGATTTAACGGGTAATACACACAGAGCAGAATTTTGTATAGATAAGCTCTATTCACCCGACTCAGCCACAGGTCGTTTAGGGATTGTAGAATTTAGAGGCTTTGAAATGCCTCCACATTCACAAATGAGTTTAGTGCAAATGCTACTGTTGCGTACTTTACTTGCTTGGTTTTGGAAAAAACCTTACCACAAGCCATTAATACGTTGGGGTACAGAGTTACACGATAAGTTTTTATTACCACAATATGTAGAAAACGATTTAGCTGAAGTAAGCCGCGATTTACAACAAGCAGGTTTTCAATTTCAGTTAAGTTGGTTAAATCCATTTTTTGAATTTAGGTTTCCGGTATGTGGAACGCGAGAACTTGATAACGTTACACTTGAGCTTAGAACCGCAATCGAGCCTTGGCATGTACTAGGCGAAGAGGCAAGTGCGTCGGGTACGGCGCGCTATGTAGATTCGTCATTAGAAAGAGTACAAATAAAAGTACAAGGAACAATGAGCGATCGCTATGTTGTAACGTGTAATGGTCGAAGAGTGCCGCTTAAACCGGTTAAAGGTAAAGCAAAAGATGAAATGGTCGCGGGTATACGATACAGAGCTTGGCAACCACCTACAGCGCTTCACCCAACTATTGGCGTACATGCTCCATTAGTTTTTGATTTAATCGATACGTGGGAAGGTCGTTCAGTTGGAGGCTTTGTATATCATGTGAGCCATGCTGGGGGTCGTAATCCTGAAACGCTACCGGTTAATGCATTTGAAGCTGAAGGGCGCAGAGTTGCAAGATTTTGGGAGCATGGGCATACACCATCGTTACTTGCATCAGCAGAACCAAGCTGGAGCCCATCGGCGGTTACGCATAGTTTTCAATCGGCGCAAAGTGCAAGTGAATACGTGGTACCTGATGAAGAAAGTAGTAATCCTGATTATCCAAATACCTTGGATTTACGCAGGCAGCCTAACTTTAAATAATAATTGATAGTTGTGTCATTCCACTTTGAAATTATTTAAAGTGGAATGACTAAATATTTTTAAAGCATCATTATGAACACGGCTATTTACTATAAATTGGAGCGCTTTCAGCTTGTATATTAACAATAACGCGATGCCGGAATTGCCTGAGTGGTTGTCTTTATACCTTGATAAATCACATGGACATGATGAACTAGCAAACCACAGTGGTTTAAACCCAGACCATTGGGATACTTTATTTAAGCGTTTAGCTAGTCTAACAGCAGATGATGTTAGTAGCCGCGCTACAGAAATTAGCCAATTGCTACAAAATGGCAATATTAAAAATGAAAGCAATAAGCAGTGGCATTTTGACCCATTGCCATTTATGTTATCTAAAGCCGATTGGGCGTTGCTTGAAGAGGGAATAAAACAAAGAACCCTTTTATTAAATAAAATTCAGCAAGATATTTACGGTGACCAAACACTATTAGTTGATGGTCATATTCCTGCAAAGCAGCTTTTTCAAGACCCTAATTACTTACGCGAAGGTTTTAGTTTACCTAGTAATGAATTAACACTTTTTTTTACTGCATTAGATGTTTATCGCACGCCAACAGGCGAATTTAAAGTATTAAGCGATCATTGTCAGTGCCCGTTAGGCTTAGGGCTATTAATTAAAAGCCGTATTATTGCAAGGCGTGTAATGGCTGAAGAATTTGCCGAATGTAATGTTCAGCAAATTAAAGAATTTTTAAACCTATTCCAAGAGGGTATTAATGAATATACCCACTATATGGATGACCCACGAATTGTAATTCTTACCCAAGGAATTGATGACCCTAACTACAATGAGCATGCATTCCTATCTACCTATTTTGGCTATACATTAGTACAAAGCGCCGACTTAACCGTACGTGGTGGTGACGTTTGTTTAAAATCGTTACAAGGCTTGGGTAAAATTAATGTCATTTTACGCTGGGTTTCTGATCGTTGTATTGACTCTTTAGAGCAAACTGAATATTCACTTCATGGTATTCCGGGCTTATTACAATCTGTACGACAAGGGTCGGTTAAGGTTTTAAACCCGTTTGGTAGTGGTGTGCTCTCGTCACCTTCAATAAAATGCAACTTAGAAAAGTTATCGCAGCAAATTTTAAAACAACCGCTGTTGTTAGGTGAGCCAAATTATTTAAGTGTAAAAGAAGCGCAAGCCGTTGATTGGAATAACCTCGAACTACTATCTGCTATAGACCCTACACTCAAGTTAGATGGAGTGTTAGACGAGCAAGAAATAAAGCTACTTATTAGCAAAGAACCCGATAATTACTTTTTCCAAGAAAAACCTTCTTTTAGCAGTGCACCATTTTGGCATGACGGGCAATTAATCTCCAAGCCAGTGGTGTTTAGGTGTTATGCATTAACCACAGAAAATGGTGTAGAAGTACTTCCTTCAGCACTGTGTTTTTCGAACGAAAAAAGTAACAACCCGAGAATATCTGGTTGGATCAAAGATACATGGATAAATACAGCAGATAGAGTTGATTTAGGCGAGCATAATCCACCGGTACCCATTAGAAAAAGAATGGATGTAACGCTACTTGAAGGGGTTATTTCGAGCCGTACGGCTGAGCACCTTTTTTGGTTGGGTCGATACTTAGAACGCTGCGAAAACACCATACGTATATTGCGTATTTTTATAGACAAGTACACCGAATTTTCTGTTTACCCAGATTCAATACGAAAAAGTATAGTTGCACGGCTTTCTAATGCCATTAGGTCGCAATATATTGTTTATCCCTATATAGAACCTGATTTAAAACTAGATGGCATTGATGTAAATCTGTCTAAAGAAACCGCCTTTCAACTGCTTGCAGACGAGCAATGCGCTGGCAGTATTATTAATACATTAAAGTACATTGCAAATGCGTCGGTGCAAATTCAAGAATTACTATCTCATGATAGTCGCCGAATAATTGATGATATTAATGAGCAAATTAAAGTATTTAAAAATGTAAATATTAATATTCCAACACGTGCAATGCAAAGCAGCCTAGATAGAGTTATAGGCTCAATTATGGCTTTTAATGGCTCGATTACAGATTGTATGCCAAATAGTAATGGCTGGTTTTTACTCGAAATGGGCAGAAGAGTAGAGCGTAGCTTACAAATAACATCACTAAGTGCGGCTTTATTAACCAAAGAGTTAGACGAGCCCGAAGAGCTTGGCTTACTTGAAGCAGTGCTAAGTTGCCAAGTTAGTTTAGTTACGCATAAGCGCCGATACAGAATGTATCAAACCATTGGTACAGGGCTTGAGCTATTACTTTTAGATGCTGAATACCCACGTTCTTTATTATTTCAGTTAGAGGAAATTAATAAGTTGTGTAAGCATTTACCCACAAAACGCAGACAAGGCGTAATTGCGGCACACGAAAAAGCAATTTTACTGTCTAAAACAAGTTGTTATGTAACTGAGAAAGATTACCTACAAAAAAGTGAAAATGGACAACGTAACCAGTTAATCGAATTTAACCATAATACGCGTATGAACTTAGATACATTTTGTGATGTATTATTACTACAGTATTTTTCTCATACCCAAACGGCAAATAAATTGAACTGGACTAATATTGAGCAAGCTCAATCGTGAAATATAAAATAAAGCACTCGACTACATACAACTATTCAGACTTTGTTAGTTTGTGTCAAAACCAAGCGCGATTAACGCCAAAAACGAATCGCGGGCAAATATGCCACAGTAGCCGTGTAGAAATTGAACCTACACCGACTTACTTACAAACATTTACTGATTATTTTAATAATCAGGTAACAGCGTTTGAAATAGCAATACAGCATAAAAAACTTAAAGTAACGATGATCAGCGAGGTAGAACTGTTAGTCGGCGCTAATAGCAATTTAGAGAGTGTTGATATTGCTTGGCGAAAAGTACGTGATTTATTGGTTAAACCAAATACAGCGGAATTATTAAAAACGTCTGAATTTGTACTACCTTCACAACTTATTCCAATAGATAAAGGAATTAAGGAATACGCATTAATTTCGTTTGATGCACACAAAAATATAATTTCTGCATGCAAAGATTTAATGGCACGGATTTTTCATGAATTTCATTATGATCCTGGTTTTACAACAATTAGTACGCCTTTGAGCACTGTTTTTGCACAAAAAAGGGGCGTTTGCCAAGACTTTGCACACTTTGCGCTTGCATGCTTACGCAGCGTGGGGTTAGCAGGTCGATACGTAAGTGGGTACATAGAAACCATGCCGCCAGAAGGCGAAGAAAAGCTAGAAGGTGCAGATGCAACTCATGCATGGTTTGCGGTATTTGTGCCAAACTTTGGTTGGGTTGATTTTGATCCAACAAATAATGTTTTACCACGCGATCAGCATATTACTCTAGCCNGGCGGTAGTCAATTGCTTGATGTAGCGGTTGATATGATTCGAATGGAATAGCAGTTTAACTACGTCATATATGATGATGGATAAGGTGAAAGAGTGTATGAAAATTGATTGGAAAGCGTACCAAACAAAAGGTTTCTTTGATGAATTAATTGATGCACAAGGAAACGTTAGATCGCATGGAACACAATTAGCACAATTTTTTGCTAATTTATCAGCAGAAGAATTAGTAAAAGCCAGAGCGGTTGCTGATTTAGCTATTAAAGAAATGGGTATTACTTTCACGGTTTACAACGAAGGTAATATGATTGATAGAGCCTGGCCGTTTGATATTATCCCTCGAACTATTGGTAAAAAAGAATGGCAAAGCGTAGAGGTTGGTTTAAAGCAACGTGTTGAAGCGCTTAACCTTTTTATAGATGATTTATACCACGACCAAAAAATAATAAAAGATGGTGTTTTTCCAAAAGGATTACTAGAAAAATCAGTTAACTTTCGCCAGCAATGCGTGGGAATAAACCCGCCAAATAAAATATGGGCGCATATTTGTGGCTCAGATTTAGTACGCGATGGCAGCGGTACAATGTATGTGCTTGAGGATAACCTGCGTGTTCCTTCTGGTGTATCTTATATGCTTGAAAATCGCTCTGTAATGAAGCGTGTATTCCCTGAATTATTTGAGCAAGTGTCGATTTTACCTGTTGATGATTACCCTTCACAATTATTTGATATGCTAGCGGCAATGTCGCCTCGTCCACAAGATAAACCAGAAGTCGTGGTACTTACTCCTGGGGTGTTTAACTCCGCTTATTTTGAGCATTGTTACCTTGCCCAAGAAATGGGTTGCGAACTGGTAGAAGGGCGCGATTTAGTTGTTGAAAAAGATGACTGTGTATACATGAGAACAATCACAGGGCTACAACGAGTTGATGTTATTTATCGTCGTATAGATGATTTATTTTTAGACCCAGAAGCCTTTTTACCAGAATCCCAACTTGGCGTTCCTGGATTAATGCGTGCTTGGTCTAAAGGTAATGTGGCTTTAGTTAATGCACCAGGCGCAGGTGTTGCTGATGACAAAGTAGTTTACGCCTATGTACCTGAGATGATTAAGTACTACTTAGGCGAGGAAGCTAAACTTGCTAATGTCCCAACGTTCAAATGTTTAGACCCGAAAGAATGCGACCATGTGATTAAAAATATCGATAAGCTTGTTGTTAAACCAGCAAATGAATCTGGCGGATATGGATTATTAATTGGTCCTAAATCGACTAAAAAAGAACAAGAAGCGTGTATTGCTCAAATTAAAGCGGACCCACGAAACTGGGTAGCTCAACCAACATTAGATTTATCAACAGTACCAACATTTGATGGTAATAAACCAGATGGTCGACATACCGATTTAAGACCATTTATTTTATCATCAGGTAAAGATACGCAAGTTACCACTGGTGGATTAACGCGTGTTGCTATGGTTAAAGGCTCTTTGGTGGTTAATTCATCACAAGGTGGTGGCAGTAAAGATACTTGGATTGTTGACGAAGAGGCTAAATAATATGTTATCAAGAGTAGGCGAAACTTTATATTGGGTATCTCGATACATTGAGCGTGCGGAAAATGTGGCTC
>NZ_AUTQ01000148.1 GCF_000498095.1 Pseudoalteromonas sp. TB64 | reverse complement strand
ACCGAGGTAAACGGATTTGCAATCCGGTGCATGGCCACTCTGCCATTCCGCCCCAGTACGGGGTATTAACCTTAAGATAAACTTGGAGCGGTACACGAGGCTCGAACTCGTGACCTCGACCTTGGCAAGGTCGCGCTCTACCAACTGAGCTAGTACCGCATTTTATTTATCAGTTAGTTGAATTAACACATGATGATTTATGTGAACATTCAGGTAACTGATTAATTACCGTTTTGTTTATCTCGGGGGCTATGCCCTCTCAACACGGACGCATTCTACAGAGATTATTAAACGCGTCAATACAAAAAATGATAGTTTTGAACTGTTTGCTTGTTTTTTATCTAAAATGGTGCGTTATTATACGTTTACAGTTAATTTTTAGTCAATTCCCCCCATGCTGCACGTAAATATTGCACCATAGAACTCAAGGTTAAAAACGTCGCTATATACAATAAGCCAAAACTTAGATAGTTCATCCAAGTATCGTATTGCCAAATTAGACCTATAATGGCTAGCATTTGTGCAGCTGTTTTTATTTTACCCATATTGGATACAGCTACATTACCGCGCTTACCTTGTTCAGCCATCCATTCACGAAGTGCTGATATAATTATCTCACGACTTATAATAATAAGTGCAGGAATAGTCATATACATAGATTGATAATGATCCGATAGTGCAACTAACGCAGCGCACACCATTACTTTATCAGCAACGGGATCTAAAAAGGCACCAAATGGAGTTGATTGCTCAAGTTTGCGAGCTAAATAACCATCAAGTATATCGGTAATTGACGCAAGCCAAAAAATAAAAGCAGCAGCGAAAAGCGACCAGCTATAAGGCAAGTAAAATATCACCAAAAATACGGGGATAAGAAAAAGTCTAAATGTTGTGAGTGTGTTTGGAATATTCCACATAACTACTTGGATATGTCTTTTTTGCTATATTCGCATGTAGGGCTAGCCCTTGTCATGCAAATGGTTAAATATCTTCTCAGCCATGTCAGGGCTGATCCCAGGAACTTTCTTTAACTGTTCTATATTAGCAGCTTTTACTCCCTGCATGCCCCCTAAATATTTTAATAATGTTTGGCGGCGTGTAGAACCTACTCCATTTATTTCTTCTAACAATGATTGTGTTCGTTGTTTTTGGCGCTTATTTCGATGCCCAGCAATAGCAAATCGATGAGATTCATCGCGTATATGCTGTATTAAATGTAGCGCAGGTGCATCAGAATCCATTGGGATAGTTTTTCGACCACCGTCAATTAATAGTGTTTCAAGACCTGGTTTACGGCTGGTCCCTTTTGCAACACCGACTAATAAAGGCATTTTCGCATGCGGCCAATTAGAAAAATATTGTTCAGCTCGCCCTAATTGCCCTTTACCACCATCAATAAAAATAACATCAGGAATCTTATCTTCATCTACTAATTTGTTATAGCGTTTGTTAAGTGCAAACTCCATTGCAGCATAGTCATCACCACCTGTAATTCCCGTTACGTTATAGCGCCTGTATTCTTTTGTATTTGGTCCTTGCGAATCAAATACAACACAACTTGCAACTGTGTTCTCCCCCATGGTGTGACTTATGTCAAAACATTCCATTCGGGTTATATCATCAAGACGTAATGTTGCTTTTAATTGTGCATAACGTTTATTAATAGAGTCTTGGGTACTTTGTTTAACTGCTATGCTATTTAATGCATTTTTATTTGCGAGTTGTAAGTATTGAGCACGTTCACCTCGAGTAACAACTTTAAGTGTTACTTTACGTTCGCTTATTTGCGTGAGTGCTTCACCCAATACTTGGCTTTCTTCTATTTCGAATGGCAGTATGATTTCTTTTGCAATACGCCCTGTCGCTCCAGGAGCTAAGTAGTACTGACCTAAAAATGAAGTAAGTATTTCTTGTTCGCCGGAATCTTTAGGCACTTTTGGGAAATATGTTTTACTGCCTAATACTTTATGATCTCGGATCATTAATAAATGAATGCCGTTTAAACCATTCAAATGAGCAAAACCCACTACATCCATTTCAGCAAAATTACCTGAAATAGATTGTTGCTCCTGCATTTTACGAAGTAGCATTATTTGGTCGCGTACTTTTGCAGCTAATTCAAAGTTTAACTGCTTGCTCGCCCCTTCCATTTTTTTTATTAAGTCGGCAATTACTTCGTGAGATTTGCCGGTTAAAAATTTGCGAACGTAATCAACTTGCTCACTATAGTCATCATCCGTTACTTTATTTACACATGGAGCTGAGCAGCGTTTAAGCTGATATTGTAAACATGGACGACTTCTTGCGCGATAATATGCATCTTCACATTGGCGGACCGGGAATATTTTTTGCATTAAACGCAAGCTTTCGGAGACAGCTCCAGCGCTTGGAAATGGTCCAAAGTACTCACCTTTCACTTTACGACTGCCACGATGAAACGCTAACCGTGGGTGTTTATGGCTAGTGAGTAAAATATAAGGGTACGACTTGTCATCGCGTAATAATATGTTGTAACGAGGTTGGTATTTTTTTATAAGATTATTTTCAAGCAACAGCGCTTCGGTTTCAGTATTCGTAAGCGTGACTTCAATATCACAAATATTACTCACTAAAACACGCGTTTTACTGTCGGTAATGTTACTTCTAAAGTAACTACTCACCCGTTTTTTTAGGTGCTTGGCTTTACCAACATAAATAACTTGGTCTTTACTATCAAGCATACGGTAAACACCCGGCTCGCTTGATAGTGTTTTAAGGAAATGTACGTGATCAAATTCAGACATAAATTATAGTTAGTACGAAACGTCTATATCAATCATTTTATGGCGAATAGCTAAATGAGTAAGCTCAACATCACCACCTACATTTAACTTTTCAAACATACGGTAGCGATAGCTATTTACTGTTTTAGAACTTAGATTCAAACGCTCAGCTATATCTTGTGCTTTTTCACCTTTAGTGATCATAAGCATAATTTGTAGCTCTCGCTCAGATAAACTCTGAAATGGGTTTTCGTCTGTGCGACCCGTTACTTGTGCTAATGCAATTTGTTGTGCAATTTCTGGCGCTATATAACGTTGACCGGCATGAACGCAGCGAATAGCACGTACCATTTCGTCAGAACCCGCACCTTTGGTTAAAAAGCCATGCGCGCCAATCTGCATTACTTTGCTCGGAAACGGGTCTTCGCAATTAACAGTAAGCACAATAATTTTCACATCAGGGCAATAGCGACAGATTTTTTTAGTCGCCTCTAATCCGCCCATACCTGGCATATTCATATCCATTAATACTATGTTTGGCGCGTGCTGACGACAAAACTGTACCGCTTCTTCACCAGTTTTAGCTTCGCCAATTACTTTAAACCCTCGTACGTCATCAAGAATACGCTTGATACCTGTTCGTACAAGTTCATGGTCATCAACTAAAAGTACATTAATCAATGGAACATCCTCACTTACCTAACAACATGCAATTTAATAAAATTAATTTGCCACAGTAACATAGATAGAGCGAAACAATAACTAATATTATTGTTTCGCTCTGACAGCTTAATATAACCTTTTAAGCTGACGATTTTTCACTAAATCGGTCAACCCATAATGCAATGATACCATCACCCGTTACATTACACGCAGTACCAAAACTATCTTGTGCTAAATAAAGTGCAATCATCAGTGCAACCGCCCCTTCATTAAAACCAAGCATACTCGTTAATAACCCAAGAGCTGACATAACTGCACCACCTGGTGCACCTGGTGCAGCAATCATCACTACGCCTAACATCATAATAAACGGTAGCATCCCCATTAATGAAGGTACTTCCATACTTGGTGACAAAAACATAACAGCCATTGCACACGTTACGATTGTAATCGTAGAGCCTGATAGATGAATAGTCGCGCAAAGAGGCACTGTAAAGTTAGCAACGTCTTCTTTAACGTTATTTGCTTTACTTGATTGTAATGACACCGGAATAGTCGCCGCACTCGACATAGTACCTAAAGCAGTAAAGTAAGCAGGTAGCATATTTTTAACTAGTTCTATTGGGTTGCGTTTAAGTAACACCCCAGTAGCTATATATAAAACGCTTAGCCATAGCCAATGCATAACAAGTGCCGCTATTAATACAACACCAAATGTTTGCAATGTATCTACCACAGTGCCTGCCACCGTCATTTCGGCAAATACACCAGCAATATAAAATGGTAAAGCTGGAATAATTACTTTCGAAAGTAAACCATCAACTACATCACGACCTTGATCAGATACTTTTTTAAGCGTATCAAGTTCTAGTTGGCTCATGCCAATACCAAACACAAAAGCAGTTACCAATGCCGTCATTACACCCATTAATGGTGGAATTTCTAAATCAATAAAGCTACCAATTTCAGTAGCCACTTCAGCTTCAAATGTAATGCCGCCACTTAAAAACGGTATAACAGCGCTTACTAATAAAAAAGCGAGTGTTCCGGCAATAATCGTAGAGCTATAAGCAAAACCAACTGTTTTTCCTAATAAGTGCCCAGATCCCTTTGGTAAACCGGCAATACCCGACGCAATAAAAAATAAAATAATAAGGGGAATGGTAAAGGAGATAATTTGACCGATAAACTCTTTTACGGTAAATAAAAGTTCAACACCAATTAAAGGTACGTAGAGACCGACCAAAATACCGGCCACAATACCGGCAATTAATTTTAAGATTAACTTCATTGTGATTGCTTAATTGAATTTAGATACGTGTTTTTATCATGTTTTACTTAGCTTGTGTCATAAAACTGTTCAACAGTGGTTCATTCGGACAAATAACCAACAATCATTAAAGTTTTTGTATATAAAATGTATTAAATAAATACAGGACTTTACTCAAACAAAGTTTGATCGAATTAACTTTTAATTAATCGCACTCCTTCAATAACTAAAGCCCCGGCTATTGTGGATTTTTATTTCACTTAGTTATAAGCTCAATAGATATATGTTATAGCCAAACTTTACTTTAGTTTTTTTAAACTCTCAGTAAAGTGTGACTATATAGTTAGTAGCAAAAGCTATTAACACGTTGATCCGATTGTATCCAAAGGAACATTATGTCTACTATTTTTGAAGATAACTCACTAAGCATCGGTAATACACCGCTGGTAAAACTTAACCGTGTTACAGGTGGGAATGTATACGCTAAAGTTGAATCTCGTAATCCTAGCTTTAGCATCAAATGCCGTATTGGTGCATCAATGATCTGGGAAGCTGAAAAATCAGGTCAGCTTGTTGAAGGTAAAGAACTTATCGAGCCAACTTCAGGTAATACTGGTATTGCTTTAGCCTTTGTTGCTGCAGCACGTGGTTATAAATTAACACTTACAATGCCAAATACCATGAGCTTAGAACGTCGCAAGCTATTAAAAGCGCTAGGTGCAAATCTAGTACTTACCGACGGTGCTAAAGGTATGAATGGTGCAATTGAAAAAGCAAAAGAGATTCAAGCAACAGCACCTGATAAATATATTTTATTACAACAATTCGAAAACCCTGCAAACCCTAAAATTCATTTTGAAACGACGGGTCCTGAAATTTACGATGCGCTTGATGGCAAAGTAGACTTTTTTGTAGCAGGTGTAGGTACTGGTGGTACTATTACAGGTGTCAGTCGTTATCTTAAAACAGAAAAAGGTCTAAACGTTAAATCGATAGCTGTTGAGCCAACTAACTCTCCAGTTATTAGTCAAACGCTTGCTGGTGAAGAAATTAAACCAGGTCCTCATAAAATCCAAGGTATTGGTGCAGGCTTTATTCCTGGCAACCTAGATATGGATTTAATTGATGGCGCAGAACTTGTTTCTAACGAAGACGCAATTGCAATGTCACATCAGTTAATGAAAAAAGAAGGTATTTTAGTGGGTATTTCGTCAGGTGCAGCGGTTGTTGCAGCTAAGCGAATTGCTGAAAAACCAGAAAATGCTGATAAAAATATTGTTGTTATTTTACCTAGTGCAACTGAGCGTTACTTATCAAGCCCTATGTTTGATGAAGAGTTTAGCGATCAAGAACTAGTACAATAATTATTTTTGGTAACCTTTAAAAGGATGCTTTAGGCATCCTTTTTTATTATTTATTGTCTAATTTTATATTTATTACTCATCCCAGCTTTACATCCTCACTGATTAATCACACACTTTAAAAAATTAATTAATAATAATCAGTATGAAAAAAATCAGTAGTTTATTAAGCCTAATTATTTGCCTCTTTTTAGCAGCCTGTGGTGATAATGTAAAATCACTTAACGACACTCCAGGCGAAACAGCAGCCGCTTACTTTGATGCATTATATAATCAGCAGGATCTTCAAAAAGCTTCTACTTTAGCAACACCAAATCTAACTCGTATAATGAAATCTTACGGTACAGCAAAACAATTTTCACGTAACTTAGTCAATATGCAATACGATGAAGTTGTAATTGAAGTTGACATGTCAAATATGAGTTTGCGTGAGCAATATGGCGACAGCGCTAAAATAAATCTTATTTTTACTGGTTATTTGAACGGTGGAAAAATTGATGAAATGCGTAGCGTAAGTATGTTGCGTAAAAAAGGCAGATGGTATGTAGATAAAATACTTGCTGACCCTTATGCCAGATAAGTAAACTAAATTTAAAGTAAAAGGCCTTACATTTGTAAGGCCTTTTTTATTTTAGTTATTCCATCAAGCTGATTACAATTCACCTGGTTGAAAGTTATCAACCGCAATAGCCTGCTTTCTTAACTTATTAGCATGGTGCATTGCATCTGCGTCTGCTTGCTCAAGTAACTTATTTTCAAGTGCATAGTTAATAGCGCCTTCAATATCAAGCGTTGCTGGCACACTGCCCTTGCGTTGCCATTGTTTTAAATCTTTAAACTGCGCTTGCATATCGTGCATCGCTAAAAATGCATTTTCCATTATCCCTGTGCCTGCATTTTCATCCACATAGCATAAGTGAGTTAAGCGGTTTCTAAACACACCTGGTTGGGTCATGTGTACACAAATGCTTTGCGCTATTTCATCACTTGGTCTGTGATAATGATTCCCAAGCGGGAACACAATGCGTTTAAGTGTAAAATTAACTGCCGGGTTAGAAAAGTTTTTAAAGAAACCATCAAATGCTTGACCGATTTCGAATAAGGAGTTCTCAATTGCATATTTAACAAATGGTAAATCTGCTTGTTGGCGCCCTTCATCTTCATAACGTTTTAAAACGGTTGATGCTAAATACAAATGGCTTAGTACATCACCTAACCGTGCAGATATCATTTCTTTACGTTTAAGCTCTCCGCCTAGCATTAACATTGCCACATCTGTGCAAATAGCTAAACCTCTGCTCATTCTGCTCAATTGTTTATAATAGACAGCCGTTTCACCGCCTACAGGTGCTTTAGCAAAGTAGCTTCGTGTTAACCCATGTACAAATGCCATGCCTGCATTACTTGTTGCAAACATAATATGGTTCATTAATAAACCATCAAACTGCTCAAGTGCTGCATCGTCATCTTCCATTGCAGCGGCTTCCATTTCTTTTAAAACAAACGGATGGCAGCGTGTTGCACCTTGACCAAATATCATTAAATTACGCGTTAAAATATTAGCGCCTTCTACCGTAATTGATACCGGAATACCCATGTAGCCATGCGCTAAATAGTTGTTAGGTCCTACTTGAATACCTTTGCCTGAATGAATATCCATTGCATCGTTCATTACCGTACGACCCATTTCAGTCATATGGTATTTAGCAATAGCCGTTACAACCGATGGGCTTAGCTTTAAGTCAATTGCGCCAGCAGTCATTAGCCTGCACGACTCAAGTGCGTAAGTTAAACCACCAATACGCGCAAGCGCTTCTTGTACACCTTCAAATTGCCCAATAGAAACACCAAATTGTTGACGTACCATTGCATAGGCCGATGTCATTTTTGAAGCTAAATGCCCAGTTGCAGCACTTAATGCTGGCAGTGATATACCACGCCCTGCACTTAAACACTCAACAAGCATTCTCCAACCGCGCCCTGCACATTCTTGACCGCCAATAATCCAATCAAGTGGTATAAATACATCTTTACCGTAAGTTGTGCCATTCATAAACGCCATATTAAGCGGATAATGACGCTCACCTGTTTTAACACCAGGGTGGTCTGTCGGAATAAGCGCACACGTTATACCTAACTCTTTCTTATCACCTAATAAAGCATCAGGGTCATGCATTTTAAATGCTAGACCGAGTACGGTTGCCACTGGTGCAAGTGTAATGTAACGCTTTGACCAGTTTAAACGCAGTCCCATTACTTGTTCACCATTATGCTCCCCCATACACACCACGCCTGAATCAGGAATGCTGCCAGCATCAGACCCCGCTTCTGGTCCTGTTAGCGCAAAGCAAGGTACATCTGTACCATTTGCTAAACTTGGTAACCAACGGTCTTGTTGCTCTTTAGTACCGTAATGAAGGAGTAGTTCACCTGGTCCCAAGCTATTAGGTACCATAACAGTTACTGCTGCTGTTAAGCTTTTAGTCGAAATTTTTGACACTATCGTTGAATTAGCTATTGCTGAAAACTCACGACCGCCAAACTTTTCAGGAATGATCAGCGCAAAAAAACCTTCAGTTTTTAAGTAATCCCACACTTCTTTTGGTAGGTCTTTATCTTTTTGTACAATCTGATAATCATCAAGCATTGCCAATAAAGTTTCTACCTGCTCAGCCATAAAAGCATTTTCTTTATCACTGAGTTCTGGTTTTGGAAAGCTATGTAATTTTTTCCAATCAGGATTACCGCTAAATAACTCTCCATCCCACCAAACGTCACCCGCTTCCATTGCTTCGCGTTCTGTTTGCGATAATGGTGGCAACACCTTCTTAAACATTTTGAAAGTAGGTCGGCTAATTAAGTTAAGGCGTATGTCCTTAACTACAAAAATAACAACAACCACAACCAGTAATATAATAAATACTGACATGTGCACATTCCTTATACATTGAATGAAAATAGTACCTTAATTATGACCCATCTTAATTTAAATACAATCATTGCAAGATGACTAAAACGCCTCAATATTTTATTTTTAAATTAGGTACTGTTAATCACCTAGCTTTACTATTTTTCGAGCTAATAAAAAAATTAGCTTCAGCATAAAAATTACATAAATATGTATTATTAAAGATAAGATGCTGCTTTGCTCATAGCCCATTTTCATTATTTATTTTGCAGCAAACAACAAAAAGCCCGCTTAAATAAGCGGGCTTTAAACTATATTTTTGTATTAATTAGAGAAGGTATATTCTCTAATTAAAACTGATAACGCATGTTAGCAAAGTAAGCATCGTTGTCAGAGTCATCAGCATTGTTACCGTAACCTACTTTTAAACCAAGATTTTGGTTAAAGAAGTGTTGAGCACCAAAAGTATAAGCATCTTCTTTATTGTAAGAAGCAAATACTGATGTTGCTTTGCTGAAGTAGTAATTTGTTTCTAAGTTCCACTGATCGTCAGCTTCAGAGATGCTTTCGAATGTACCTTCAACAGTTAAAAAGTTACCTTCTTGTAAATCAACAAAGTACTTAGCTGCTACTGAGCGGTAATCAAAATCATCATCAGACTCAACAGTTACACCAACATAGTCAGTACCATTAAGCATGTAATTATATGCTAAAGAGAATAACGCGTAGTCTTCGCCGTCATCATTTTCAACAAATTTTGCTTTTGCAAGTAAATCTGGGTTGAAAAAGTAACCAGCTGTAAACGCGTAAGATTCATCATTTGAACCAAAGTCACTGTTTTCGTAAGAAGCACCAAAAACAACATCTTTATAAAAATATTCGCCGCCAACCGATGTTACATCGCTTGCGTCGTTATCTGTGTACGAACCAAAAACATTAGTTTGCTTATTGATGTACTCAAACTGGTCGTAAGGACCTAATGTCTTTTTAGGAGAGAAATAATAAGTAGAATCGATACTAAACTGGTCATCATTATTACTGTCTGTAAATTGGTAACCTAAATTACTTATTGAATTATAGCTGTCTGCTGCCATTGCAGTGGTTGCAGCGCCTGATAACAAAATGCTTGAAATAATAATTGCTAATTTTTTCATTATGATACTTCCCTATGAACATTGCTTTTTATGCTATAGCTGTGTAGCTAAAGTCGGGGCACATGCTAACGTGAAGAAACTGAATGAAAACTTAACTAACTTCCTGTATTTGTTAGAATAACTGTAATAAAGTGTAACAAACCGTAAAGTTAAAGTAGTTGCAACATCTAGTCAACAACTACTTAATATATGTACTAAATATTAAAGTGCATGCTGACTAATTATACGATATACGTCGTTAATATTGTCACCAGACTTAAACTCTTTACTAATTGGAGTAGGATCTGAACCCACCCATATTTTTAGCTCTGCATCTAAATCAAAATGACCTGCACTTTCTTTGCTAAATTTGGTTATTTTAGAATAGCCAATACTAACCATCTCCATTTTAGAGCCGGTCATACCTTGCTTATCAATTAAAATTAAGCGTTTATTAGTAAAAATAAACATATCGCGTACTACTTTGTATGCTTTTTCTACTTGCTCACCGTCAATCAATGTATTGCTGAGAACTTTTTCTAAATCTGAATCATCAACTTCGCTTGCGTTACCCATTAGCCCGCTTAATAAACCCATTATATTTTCTCCTGTTTGAATATTTGATTTTCTAACGTATGACCATTAACTAACTGCCTGTACTGCCAGTTTTGTTGATGACAAAAGTTCAGTAGTGCTATATCAAGTGGGTCGCTCGTTGGTTGATACTCAACAACATATTCTTTATGTTGACTCATATACACATGGCTCACCCCTGCAATTGCTTGAAGCTGCTGCTCAACATTTTGATAAGTCTCGCTAAGCATTAGCGTGTAAAAGTGTTTATCCGTATTATTTGTTTTAGTTTGATGTTCGCTTAATACACCTTTATCTAAATGAAGTACCTGTGAGCATAGTCGTTCAAGCTCTGTTAAATCATGGGAGCTTAAAATAAAAGTAGCTTGCTCGCTAAGTGATGATACTAGTTCACGTACTTCTCTGGCATGAATTGGATCGAGCCCTGCGGTTGCTTCATCAAGCATTACAATTTGCGGCGAGCCAATAAGCGCTTGCGCTATAGTGACGCGTTTACGCATACCGTGAGATAGATCACCTGCGCGCTGCTTTGCAATCTCTTTAAGACCGACTAAATCAAGCACACGCAATGCTTCTGTTTGGCTTTGCTTAGCACCCATACCTTGTAGCTTTGCATAAAAGGCTAGTTGCTTATCTATATTAAAACGAGGATCAAGTTGCGCATCTTGTGGCAATGCACTTACCTTATTAAATAAAGCAGCGCTCCCTGGCTTATGCCCTAATATTTCAAGGCTTCCTTTACTTGGTGCTATATAACCACATAGCAAACTAAATAATGTTGTTTTACCTGCACCGTTTGGTCCAACAAGCGCCACTGGCGCACCTTTTTGAATTTCAAAGTTCACATCATTAAGCGCAAGTTTAGTACCATACGATTTACTCAAACCACTGCCTGTAATTAATGGTCTCATAATGAACTCCTTGCAAAAATACGTTGAGCAACGCCTAGCAACACTACAGTTTGTACAAGTGGAATAGCCAATGCGCTTAACAAAGACAAATTTTGTCCTGCTAGTTGCTCAATTTGCACACCTGGAAATAAATAATCGAGGATGTTTAACGCCGATATTTGCCATTGCAATATACCAACAACAATACCGCCTGCAGCAAAGTATAAAATTGCTAACACAATAGATAAACGTGATGAGCGAGCAAAGGTATTAATTAACGTCATTAGTGCTACAAATGGGCATAAAGTAACAACCAATATTAAAAATATAGACACAGCACGAACAAGCCCACCAGCAAGTAAGCTAGGATCTCTAAAAGCGAGCACAGCGAATGTTGCTACAAGCGTAATACCAACTAAACAAGCCAATACTGCTAATTGTCCTAAAAAACGACCAAAGAGTATTTCAAAACGAGTTGAACGCAGTGATAAAAATCGAAGTGTGCCACGCTCTCTGTCACCTACAGTTTGGTCGCTACAAATAAATAAACTAAAAATAGGAAAGCTATAAAGGGCTATAAGCCAATACATGGCAAACTCAGCTTCAGGCCAATCAAGTAGCTTACTCAACCCAATAGAGCCAGAAATATCTCGCGCGATTTGTTCAAAGTCGGGGGCGCTTACTATGCTAACAGCTTGTCCTATTGGGTAACGTAAAATTATGATCCAAACAAGCGCAAATGCAGCCAAAGCTATTAGCCCACGTTTAGTTAAAAACATCCGTACAAGCTCAAATCCCGCTATTTGCGTTAATCGCCCTACGTTTATTGGTAATGGTGTTGCCATTGTCTATCCTTAATGACGTTAAACTCGCTTTAAAATAAAGCACTATCTAGCAACACTAAGTGTAAACACCTTGAATTACCAGCAAAAAAAAGCTCACCAATGGCGAGCTTTGTAACAATATATTTGAATGTAACAGCATAAATTGCATTAAAAATTATAAATGCTGCTTATAAACCTCTAGCGCTTGGCTTAAATCGCTAATTAAATCTTCAACATCTTCAAGACCAATATGCAAACGAATAACGGGCCCTAAATCCCACCCAGTATCAGAACGCAAACCTTTCATGGTTAAATTAGCAGTTACTAAGCTTTCAAAACCGCCCCACGAAAACCCCATTTTAATATGCACAAGGCTATCTAAAAATGCGTCAATTGCTTTTTGGTTACCGGTTTTCATTACAAATGAAAACAAACCATTACTGCCATCAAAATCTCGCTTAAAAAATTCATGCCCAGGGCATGTTTCAAAAGCAGGGTGTCTAATATGATCCACAAGCTCGTGCTGCTCAAGCCATTTAGCAACTGTTATGGCTG
>NZ_AUTQ01000147.1 GCF_000498095.1 Pseudoalteromonas sp. TB64 | reverse complement strand
TTTTCTTTAGAACGGCGATCTGGCATCTTTGCGCATAGGTCAGTTGTTTGTAATGTCTCATTGTAAAATCTCTTGCCGGAGAAAAAGCAGTTAGCTTATGAGCAACTGACCACTTAATCTAGCCAAAACAAGTTATGCACTTACAATTTGAATCTAGGTTAGTTTAAAGGTGCTAACCTCTCCTGTTATAACATCTTGTATGCCTTTGAAATATTAAGTAACTTAAAACTCACAAACACTCTTCTCAGCATTTACCTAATGGTGCTACCATATAGAACTATAAGCATTCAAAATAAAGTACTATGGCTATTAATGTTTTATTGGTTGAAGACGATGAACTACTCGTTAAACGCATCCAAAATCACTTCTCAGATACAGAATTTACCATTGAGGTAGACCCAACTGGCGCTGATGCTCTTAGCATTGTAAGGCAGCGAGTAAACCTACACGGTGTTATATCACTAGCCATAATTGACATTGTTTTGCCAAAGCGCGATGGACTTCAGCTTGCAAAAGAATTAAACACACTTACTGATATTGGCGTTATTGTATTATCGAGTCGTGACTCCCAAGCTGATCGTATTGCAGGTCTTGCACAAGGTGCTGATGATTACATTTGTAAACCCGTCGACTTACTTGAACTAGAACTACGCATGCGCGCACTTTATAAGCGTGTAGCGGTTACTCAAGACGATGATGAAAGCGAAGAGTTTATAGAATACGCTGACTTTAAGCTTCATCCCGATAACCGTACATTAATTACCGCTTCAGGTGTTGAATCACGCTTAACTGAAGCTGAGCATAAAGTGCT
This sequence comes from Pseudoalteromonas sp. TB64, assembly GCF_000498095.1. Lineage (GTDB taxonomy): Bacteria > Pseudomonadota > Gammaproteobacteria > Enterobacterales > Alteromonadaceae > Pseudoalteromonas. The sequence goes on along the minus strand of NZ_AUTQ01000147.1, from coordinate 12,462 downwards.
TATTTGTCTGATTAGTAATGCAGGCAAAGCCACATCCCGCGAAAAAATATCAGAAGAAATCGGTCAGCCAGATTGGAGCCCTAACGATCGTACTGTTGATGTACTTATTGGTCGTTTACGTAAAAAATTAAACGACGAGAAAGATCAAAAGCGCATTGTTACCGTTCGCGGTAAAGGCTATATGCTCTCTATTTAATATTTAGTTAATTGCGCAATAAGGCGCTCAAATGCACGGTAATTAAGTGCTTCCTTAAGCTCATTTAAACTAATATTTTCAGCCCCTTTTAAATCACTAATAGTCCGCGCCACCTTAATTACTCTATGGTAAGAGCGTGGCGATAAAGATAATTTCTCACTCGCTCTGGCTAAAAACTGTAATTCTGCAGACGCAAGAACACAATGCACACTCATTTCTTTATTATTAAGCCTCGCATTAACCTTACCTTGGCGTTTTAGCTGTAGGTAATAAGCCGCTTCAACTCTTGCTCGAACCTCAGCACTACTTTCCTCAGGCTGAGTACTTTGTAGTTCAACACTTGTTAAACGAGGTAGTTCTATTTGCAAATCAATACGGTCAATAAAAGGCCCCGACACTCGCGACAGATAGCGCATAACTTGATCGGGAGTTGCCCGCTTATCAGTATGGCTCCCTGTAGGACTTGGGTTTAATGCAGTTATAAGTTGAAACTGCGCCGGAAACTCCATTTGCCTTGCAGCACGCGAAATAGTCACTGTGCCGGTCTCCATTGGTTCACGCAGCGAATCCAGTACCTTACGCTCAAACTCAGGTAATTCGTCCAAGAAAAGCACACCATTATGTGCCAACGAGATCTCACCGGGCTTAGGATTAGAAGAGCCACCAACCAAAGCAACTGCTGAACATGTATGGTGTGGATTACGAAATGGTCGTTGTCGCCAATTAGTTAAATCTATGGATTGGCCAATAATAGAGTAAAGCGCCGCTGTCGAAATAGCCTCATCATCCGACATAGTCGGCATTATGGTAGCCATGCGCTGGGCAAGCATTGATTTTCCCGTTCCAGGTGGGCCTAAAAATAATAAATTATGTCCGCCAGCTGCGGCTATTTCTAATACTCGCTTTGCACCGGGCTGACCTTTAACATCGCTTAAATCGAGTAAAAAGTCAGGGGCTTGGGTACAATCAGGATATTCGACATTTAACGGCAAGGGTTGTTGATTAAGTAAATCACCCCACACTTCTTGAATAGAGCTGACGGCTTTGCGTTTAACGCCATTAACTAAGCTTGCTAGGCTATCGTTTACAAGAGGTAAAAAGCAGCAGCGATCTTGCTCTTTAGCAGCAAGTACCGAAGGTAAAATAGCATTTACACCACGCACCTCACCATTAAGAGCAAGTTCTCCGTAAAATTCATACTTATGAATGTCAGGGCACACAATTTGTCCTGAAGCGACTAAAATACCTACCGCAATAGCAAGATCAAAACGTCCACCATCTTTTGGTAAATCGGCAGGGGCTAAATTTACTGTTATTCGCTGATCAGGGAAGCCAAATTGAGAGTTTTCAAGTGCGCTACGCACTCTGTCTTTTGATTCTTTAACGGACGCTTCAGGGAGGCCTACAATATGAAAAGCAGGTAAACCATTTCCTAGGTGAACTTCTACAATAACTTCGGGGGCGTTTATTCCCACCTGAGCACGAGAAAATATACGAGCTAACGACATTCCTTATCCTAGTAAATGGTGTGATTACACCAGTCTAGTCAGGATATTTAAAAATGTGTAATGTGATCTGCCATTTTATCGCAGCTAAACGAAGCATCAGGGTCATTAGCATGCCTAATACCATTGCTATTTCAGTTACTAACGAAAAGCCTATACTTAGCGTGTAAACAGTACCACCAGCAATGCAGGTAATAGCGTAAAGCTCGCCTTTTAATAGCATAGGAATTTCGCGGGCAAGTACGTCTCGAATTAATCCACCAAAGCAGCCTGTAATTACAGCCATAATTACAGCTGTCATATCTGGCATACCAGCAAGTTGCGCTTTTTGTGCACCCATTACGGCAAAAAAAGCCAAACCAAATGCATCGGCTGTTTGTAAAATATAATGAGGTATTGGTTTTTGCTTATTTATAAGACGTACGGTGACAAATACAGAAGCAAGTATTGCAAAAAAGTAACTTTGGTCGTGCAACCAAAAAACAGGAACATCTAAAATAAGATCGCGTACTGTACCACCACCAATGGCAGTTACCGTCGCTAAAACGACGACACCAAAGCCATCCATTTTTTTCTCGTACGCTAACAAAGTGCCCGATACAGCAAATACCGCAATGCCTATTAAATCAAACCAGTGATAAAGTTCTGTCATGTGTATTATTACTTAAAATATTTTAACCGTTTTAACATAAAACACTCTTTTTAAAAAATAAGTTATTTGTAAAACGTCATAGGTATTAGAGGGAAGTCATTAAATAAAGCAGAATATAAGGTATTTTACCAAATTCCAGACGCAAAAAATCACTCAATGAAGAGTGTTATTTTGTTTTAACTTTAAATATTTAATTTCAGTGGTTGTGGGAGCTTGAGTTTGTAAAAAGCGAACCGACGACCTTCGCTTACTTGTGCAAAGTATTTTGCGCAGTAACGGTAAGTTTAAATTCATAAGAATTCACCAAATTCCAGACGCAAAAAATCACTCAATGAAGAGTGTTATTTTGTTTTAACTTTAAATATTTAATTTCAGTGGTTGCGGGAGCCGGATTTGAACCGACGACCTTCGGGTTATGAGCCCGACGAGCTACCAGACTGCTCCATCCCGCGCCTGAAATTTGTATGCTTGTTTAAAGTTGCCTACATTACAACTTGGCTTCCAATTAAAGAATTGGTTGCGGGAGCCGGATTTGAACCGACGACCTTCGGGTTATGAGCCCGACGAGCTACCAGACTGCTCCATCCCGCGCCTGTATATTTTAAGTCTATCGACTACTTTATTTTATCTCTTAAGCTAGAGTTATTACAGTAACCAACATTAGAAAATTGGTTGCGGGAGCCGGATTTGAACCGACGACCTTCGGGTTATGAGCCCGACGAGCTACCAGACTGCTCCATCCCGCGCCTGTAATTTCTTTAAAGCAACTTCGTTTTATTTACGAGCCTGCCTTGAAGAGAGCGCTACTATATAGGAATAAACATATAATGCAAGGCTTAAAGCACTTAAAGTTGTTCAAGTGCGCAAAAAGCAATCAAAACACTATTCTGCACTCAACCTTTGATGTGGTGTAATCATTTTTTGCCATTCCCAATCAGGGTGCCCCATAACAATAAAGTCAGGGTTTTCAGTGCTTTCACGCTGATTATAGGTTAGCGGATTAAATTCAGCATCTGTAATGCAGCCGCCAGCTTCCTCAACAATAATTTGTGATGCGCCAGTATCCCACTCACCTGTTGGACCGATTCTTAAAAAACAATCGGCTTTACCCTCTGCAACAGCACAAGCCTTTAATGAACAAGAACCCACTGCAATGGTTGTAAATTGAGCGTTTAAATATTGGCTTACAGCTTCAATTTTTTGACGACGACTCACAGCAAGCGTAAGGGTGTTTGGTGTTGCTACAGATATTTGCTTATCATTTGCATTTTCGCGTTTGAAAGCACCATTTTTTGCTGTCGCAAAATAAGTAATTCCTTTTGCTGGCCAATGAATAACACCAAGCACTGGGTGGTTATTTTCAATCAATGCAATATTTACTGCAAAGTCGCCACTTTCTAAAATAAACTCACCAGTGCCATCCATCGGATCGAGTAACCAATAACGCTGCCAATTTTGTCTATCAGCAAGTGCTGGTATAGGTGTTTCTTCCGACATAATTGGAATGTCAGGCGCAAGTGCTTTCAATCCAGCAACCAGTACGTCGTTTGCAGCTAAATCAGCTTTGGTAACCGGCGTGTTATCTGATTTCTCTTGCTGACCAATATCGCCTTTTTTATAAATGGCCATGATTGCATTACCAGCAAGTTCAGCTAATTCAATACAAGGTTCAATTAATTTATTCATCGGCAGCTCCAGACGCTAAGTATTTATCTAATAATAGCAAAGCGGCAACACTGCGAGCTTCGGTAAAATCTTCTTGGTCTAATAATGACTGCAAGTCGATTAATGGCCACTTAACAACAACCAGTGTCTCTGGCTCATCTCCTGGTAATGTTTTTGGATAGAGTTGCTTAGCAAACAATATATGCATGGTGGCATTAAAGTAACTAGGTGCCATGGTAACGGTTCTTAGTGGTTTAAAGTATTCAGCACCAAAACCCACCTCTTCCTTAAGCTCTCTGTTAGCTGCTTGCTCTGGTGTTTCACCAGGATCTATTAATCCTTTTGGAAACCCTAATTGATAGTCGTTAGTGCCTGCACAATATTCACGTACGAGTAGTAATTCGTTATCGGCAGTTAGAGGNCCGCCGCGAATTCGCTCATATTGGCGCTCTTCGTTATTAGAGAATTTAAGTTCTAAAGATTCCACAGTAAATAGTCGACTTTTAGCGACAACATTATTACTAAGAATTTGTGGTGGTGTTGGGTGCTTTTTCTGTGTCATTGGCGTTAATTTGCTATCATGGCAGTTAGTTCAATAATAAACCTTATAAGTTGAAATTCCTATGTTAAATTGGTCAAAAATCGATACCGTTTTGCTTGATATGGACGGAACATTACTCGATTTACATTACGACAGTCATTTTTGGCTTAACGTAATTCCACAACAACATGCATTAGCAAGAGGCATTAGCTTAGACGCAGCCAAAGCAGATATTTTAAAACGCTATCAAGCCGTAAGCGGTCAAATACAGTGGTATTGCTTAGATTACTGGGAACAACAATTAAGCTTGCCTATTATGGAACTTAAGCGCGAATCAAAGCATTTAATTAAAATGCGAGAAGACGTACCTCACTTTTTAACAGAGCTTAAAAAAGCAGGTAAAGAGTTAATTTTGCTTACTAACGCCCATCCTGAAAGTGTCATGCTCAAATTTGAAGAAACTGCGATAGATAATTATTTAGATGGCGTAGTCTCTACTCATGAATATGGGATAAGTAAAGAGCAGCAAAGTTTGTGGCATAAAGTGCAAGACGACTTAGGTTTTAATAAAAACCGTACACTGTTTGTTGACGACAGTATCCCCGTTTTAAATGCCGCACGAGAATATGGCATTGAGCATTTGCTTGCAGTTGCTAACCCTGATAGCAAACAACCACATAACGAAATAGTCGACTACCTAAGCGTTACCGACTACCGCAAGTTAATATAACTTAAATTACCCGAATTAACTTTTTGGGTAACGAGCTTCTAGACCTTGGTATACTAATTTTGCAAAATCAGCATGTTCTGTATCAAGGCTTTTAACTACTTCAACTAAATGTTCGTTATCTTCTTGTCCGTTCCACTCTTTAATGTAGCTACCGTCTTTGTAACCGTGATCTTGGCGGAAAAAGTTTAACGTGTTTTTACCTACGTAGCCGCGATATAAATCATCAATATCCATACCCATTTGCGCCATACAGCCGGCAAAGGCACCTGCATTAAACGTTTTATCAGCAACAGCAGACGCCGCTAATATCTCTAGTGTTTGTTTAAAGTCATCAGCTTGTTGAGCATTGCTAAGCTCAGTTTCAAGTTGCTTTGCTAAGTCTTCGTAGCTAGTCTCGCCGTCAATTCTAAGCGATAGACCAAAATGAAAAATATCAACCAACTCTAAAATAACTTGTTCAGTATCTGGTGTTTGTTTTTTCCACCACTTCCAACCATGATGATCCAGCATTTCAGCACACTCAACCCAAATAGCGCGGTACCATTCAAACCCTTGAGTAAACCATTGCTCATGTACTTTAGTATTCATGGCGTTTTGCATTTCTAGCATCACTACTAGCTTGTTTAAATTGGCAGACATATCAATTCCTGTCGTTTTGGTTGGCGTAATTTTCGTTGGTGTAATAATACAGATAAAATGCTAATTGTGCATTGCTGTATATTTTCATTAGTGTGCTAATTATGTTTATCGTGACGTCGTAAACTCATGCCAAGAATCAATTAAATCAATAAAATCTTCAAAACCACAACCACTGCTTAAACCATTTTCTTCAAGTCCTAAGTCGTCATCTTGGTACGCGATTAGGTCTTCACTATCTTGATGAAGTGCATGGGCTTCAAATAATGCTTCGTCTTTCGTTAGGATTAAATCTATTTCTTGACCCTTTAGCGTTAACGGCTCATAGCTTGAACTTACCGATGCTATAAGCGCTTGCACCATGGCTACTTTGTCTTTGCCTATTTCTTCGTTTAGCCAGCGACCAATAATGGCGTGTTCGCTGCTTATTTTAATACGTAACCCGCTAATAGGATCGCGAATAAATTGATATTCCATAGGGTTTGCCTTTTAGCTTTTAATTGCGTAATTATATACGTAAATGCCTGCAAACCACAGGGCATATAAAGCAAAATAGCGCCACAAGGGCGCTATTTTTAATAAACTTTAAAGCCGTTAACTTCGCGATCTATAACGCGCAGCATCAATAATCGACCATAAGTAAATAATAGGCACAAGTACAAAACCTACAAGCACATAAATTAGTGCGTAACTTATTATAATAGCGAGTGCAAAAAATATAGCGGCTAAAATACGCCCCTGTACTAACTGACCTAAACCAGGAAAAAATATATTACATATTGCTGCAATTACGTTACCGCCAGAACCTTGATCTGCCATATTAACCTCTGTATTTATTTAATTTTATAGTTATTTACTTACACACTTTATGCCAATTTATTAAAGCTTACAAATCAAATAGTTAAATTAACTAAGATTTAGAATATTAGTAGGTTTTACTAAATTTAAGTCAAATTAACAATTTTTGTTATACGTTTACCCTTTATTACTCACTCTATTAATTATCAAGTGGTTCGTTTTGCACACTATATTGTGAATAGCTGTTCATAAAAACAGTATTTTATTTAGCCTAACAAAAACACCTGTTATACTGCCCATAATATTGATTAAAAAGGCGTAATGATGGACGTTTCACAATTACTCGATGGCTTAAATGACAAACAACGCGATGCCGTTGCAGCTCCACTACAAAATATGCTGGTATTAGCGGGTGCTGGGTCTGGTAAAACACGAGTGCTAGTTCATCGTATTGCGTGGCTTATGCAAGTTGAGCAAGCTTCTGCTTATAGTATTTTTGCAGTTACCTTTACCAATAAAGCAGCTAAAGAGATGCGTAGTCGTGTTGAAGAAACACTAAAAGCACCTGTAGGTGGCATGTGGATTGGTACGTTCCATGGTTTGTCGCATCGTATTTTACGTGCTCATCACCGTGAAGCGAACTTACCTGAAGCCTTTCAAATATTAGATTCTGATGATCAGCTTCGGATGATAAAGCGCTTGTTAAAATCGATGAATATTGATGATAAAAAATGGCCGGCTAAACAATTTGGCTGGTACATAAGCGCTAAAAAAGATGAAGCACTTCGCCCTAAAGATATTCAAGCATACGATATTAACGAGCAAATGATGCTGCGTGTTTACGCCGCCTATCAAGAAGCCTGCGACCGCGCAGGTTTAGTCGACTTTGCCGAAATACTATTGCGCAGCTACGAAGTGTTAAAAAATAACCCTACGTTACTACGCCATTATCAGCAACGCTTTGCACATATGCTAGTAGATGAGTTTCAAGATACAAATACCATTCAATATGCATGGTTAAAGTTACTTGCTGGCGATACAAATAGCATTATGATTGTAGGCGATGACGACCAAAGTATTTATGGTTGGCGTGGTGCTAAAATCGAAAATATAAAACGATTTTTAACTGACTTTAGTGCCGAAACCATTCGCCTTGAGCAAAACTACCGTTCAACCGCGACTATTTTGAAAGCATCCAACGCATTAATTCAAAATAACTCAGAACGTATGGGTAAAAGCTTGTGGACCGACGGTAACGATGGCGAGCCTATCTCTATTTATGCAGCATTTAATGAGTTAGATGAAGCACGCTTTGTAAGTAGCAAACTACGAAGTTGGTTAAATGCAGGTAATGCTCTGCAAGATGCCGCAATTTTATACCGTAGTAACGCGCAATCTCGTGTACTCGAGGAAGCCATGCTCCAAGAAGGATTAAAATATCGTATTTATGGTGGTATGCGATTCTTCGAACGACAGGAAATTAAAGATGCGCTTTCGTATTTGCGCCTAGTGGGTAATCGTCAAGACGATGCAGCGTTTGAGCGCGTCATTAATACGCCAGCACGTGGTATTGGTGATAAAACATTGAGCCATATACGTGACTGCGCACGAGCAGAATCATTACCACTTTGGTATGCAGCGAAAGCAATTGTGGAACAACAGCATTTATCTGGTCGTGCTTCTGGTGCAGTTACTAAGTTTGTAGAGCTAGTTGAACAAATAGAAGATAAAATTAGCGACCTAACTTTACATGAGCAAGCCAAGTACACAATTCAAACCTCAGGCTTGATGGCAATGTACCAAGCTGAAAAAGGCGAAAAGGGTCGTGCCCGTGTAGAAAACTTAGAAGAGCTTATTAGTGCATGTGATCAGTATGAGCTTCCTGAAGATGAAGAATATAGCTCGCCTTTACAAGGTTTTTTAGCACATACATCACTTGAATCGGGTGAAGGACAAGCAGAAGAACACGAAGACGCAGTTCAAATGATGACGCTTCACTCGGCTAAAGGCTTAGAGTTTCCGCTCGTGTTTATGGTCGGCGTAGAAGAAGGCATGTTCCCTTCTCAACAAAGTAACGAAGAGTCGGGTCGCTTAGAAGAAGAACGCCGCCTTTGTTATGTAGGTATGACCCGTGCAATGGATAAGTTATACATTAGCCATGCAGAGAGTCGCCGCTTATACGGGCAAGAAAAATACCATAGCCCATCACGTTTCTTACGAGAAATACCTGAAGACTGCGTTGAAGAAATACGCATTAAGACACAGGTTTCTCGACCACCTGCAGCCGGACGCTTTAGCGCATCAGTTAGTCATGCCGCATTTGAAGACAGTGGTTTTAATTTAGGGCAGCGAGTACTACATGCTAAATTTGGCATAGGTACCGTACTTAACTACGAAGGCAGTGGCGCGCAATCTCGCGTACAAGTAAACTTTGATGACCTTGGTACTAAATGGTTAGTAACGGCCTATGCACGATTACAAGCGGTATAAAGCACATCTAAATGAGTTGGAGCAACAACTAGCTGACGCGTATCATCGTCAGCTAGTGCTAATTACTGGCAGCTCAGCTTGGTGCTATGAATTACTCTATTCATTAATAGATGATGACAATACACTTGTGGTATCTAAGCAGAGTGCGCTTAAAAATTCATACTGGCCTACCCGCACTCATCAAATTTTAGGGCAAGAATTTGCTCACGCCGTTTATGATGGCTTTAGTGGTTTGCACCCAGATAAACTTGCGGCACTTGGCGGCGCTGTTAAAGCCGGTGGTATGCTGTTTTTATTACTGCCTGAATTAGATGACTTACCTACTTGGCAAGACCCTTCATTAAGTACAGTGCAATCACACGGTCATACCATTAACTACAGTTTATTTAATCAACGTTTCGCAACTGTTATTAAACAATTACCTGCTTTTCATTTTAGTGAAAAAGATGGCTGTATTAATAATGCCGTAACTTCTGTTACTTATAATAAAATTGATTATGAGCCTCAGCAAAGCTGTGTTGATCAAATAATAAAAGTGGCTAATGGTCGTGCTAATAGACCATTACTTATTAATGCAGATAGAGGCAGAGGTAAGTCGGCAGCACTTGGCCTCGCAACAGCAAAACTGACTGATAAAAAAGTAATTATTTGCAGTACCCAGTTTAAAGCGGCCCATAGCAGCTTTAAACATTTAGCTAAAGAGTTAGGTCTACAATACAACCCAGAAAAGAAACAACTCGCCAACTTACACCATGTTGCACCTGACGCGTTATTAAGCACGTTACCAAGTTGCGATTTATTATTAGTAGATGAAGCTGCTGCAATCCCCGTCCCACTATTATTAAAAATGCTAGCTCATTATCCTCGTATTGTATTTGCAAGCACACTGGTTGGTTACGAGGGCAATGGCAGAGGTTATACCATTCGCTTTAGCAACTATATTAAAGCGCATTACAAAGCATCTAAAGTTATTACACTTGATGAGCCACTGCGCTTTGCTAAACATGATCCTCTTGAACAACATATTCGCAGCTTGCTTGCACTTGATGCACAATATAAAGAGTTAAGTAGTGCTCAATTAGAGCAGCCAGTACATAGTGAAATAACTCAGCAATTCCTTGTAAACAATGAACCTTTACTGCAACAAGTTATTGCCCTGCTTGCATTGGCTCATTATCAAAGTAGTGTAAACGATTTACGTCAACTACTAGACGCACCATCGCAACGACTATTTATTAGTAAAATTAATAACCAATTAATTGGCGTATGTTTAATCACCATAGAAGGTGGTTTAAGTGAAGAACTTGCTCTACAGGTTATAAGCGGAGAGCGCCGCCCACAGGGTCACTTAATGGCTCAAACCCTCTCACAACTTAGCTTTAATAATAGCTACTTAAGACAGTTGAGCGCTCGCGTTGTACGAATAGCGATTGATCCGAGTTCTCACAATATAGGCTTTGGTAAAAAGCTACTTAGCTATTGCGAGTCGCAAGTAAAAAGCCAATGTAGTTGGTTAGGTGCAAGCTTTGGCGCAACAGCGCAGTTACTTAATTTTTGGCAAAACCAAGGATTTGATACCGTAAAGCTAGGTTATCAACGCGATAAAAGCACAGCTGAACATTCAGCGCTTGTGGTTAAATGCTTAAGCAACAAAAGTGCAATTATTCAACCTCTAAAAAAGCAGTTTAAAAACGATTTTTTTTATGGGCTTTTAACACACTTTAAAACACTAGATTGGCAACTTGTAAGTATTCTAATTGAAGGATTTAGCGATGGGTTAATAAGCCCCGAGACTCGCGAACGATTAACCCTGCTCGTAAACAGTAACTTCACTCAATTTAGTATCTCTGCGACTCTTTGGCAGATAATAAACCAGTCTCCTTCTTGTATATCTCAATTAAAAGAGTCTGACAAACAACTTTTAATAAAGTTAGTGCTTCAACATGAAAGTAATGAAAAAGTGATTCAACACTTAGGTTTATTAGGAAAAAAACAGCTTGAGAATCAATTTAAACATGTCGTAAAAAATCTCACTAATGGCATCTAATAACTTCTAATTACTCTACCTATATTAAATCTTACCTATCTTTAAGCTATTTACTTAATTTGTTCTATCCTTAAAGTATTAATAGGTAAATTAAGATAAAGGCATGGAATTAATAAACTTTAAAGTGGGCTGTAAAACAATTTCACTTAAAATACTCGATATTTTATTAACAGAGCACTTTGACAATAATCTAACAACTTTACCAAACAATAATAAAAGCTTTATTGGTGTTAAAGATTATATGGATATACCAACGCCTGTTTTTGATTTAGGTATTATTTTAAATAGTATCTCAACCGAACAAAGTAATACGCACGCATTAAAACAACTAAGAACATGGCAAGAAAAACTATTAAACTGGTTCAATACCCTTCAAAGTAACTTGCTAAATAGCTCGGCTTCTATTTCAAGCAATGACGGAGAACTACAAGATTTTGTTCTGTTTTACAAAGAGTTCAGCACCGATAATGAAGACTTAAAATTAACAATGTCTCGGATTGACGAGCCTTTTCAATCATTGCTAGAAACGGTCAAAGAAGCCATAGCAGCCCATAATCAAAATGATCATAAACAAGTGTCAGCCCTGCTCGACAAAATTAAGCGTAATAGTCTAATTCAGCTTGAGCGTTTATTTGAATCAGCTAAAGAGCAAATAACCTTAGATTATAAACCTATTATTGTTTTTACCACCATAGACGGCTTAAACCCACATGTTGGTTTATTAGTAGATAAGGTTGAAGATAATATCGACTATAAAAAAGAAGACATTAAACCACTAGATAAGCTAACTGAGGTTGGTTTTGATCTAGACCCACAAACTAAAAATATGATGCGCGGGTTAATCAAGCTTTCACAAAAGCACAGTGTATTAATTGATCCAAGCGTAATATTTAAACCAACCCAACTAGAAGAATCCGAAAGTGAAGAAACCCAAGCTTACGGACTATTTTAAATAGCCTTTATATTTGGTTATAAACTTTAGTACTGAAGTAATGAGCTATTCAGTTCGACTTGTATACTTAGGTGAATTGAAGAGACCTCGAGTGCGTAATGTTCATTACCCCCTATATTTCAATTTTCTGCAGACGTAAAAAAGCCCGAACCGTTAGATTCGGGCTTTCTACAATGTGAAGTCGGTGCGCTACGCATATGCAGTAGAATGTTTTAGTGCCCAAAGCGGTGGAGAGCCACAGTGTAAATAC